>NZ_RWIO01000028.1:0-146701 GCF_009764655.1 Pseudomonas sp. PB105 | reverse complement strand
GACCATAGAGCATTGGAACCACCTGATCCCATCCCGAACTCAGTAGTGAAACGATGCATCGCCGATGGTAGTGTGGGGTTTCCCCATGTGAGAGTAGGTCATCGTCAAGATTAAATTCCAGAACCCCTGTTTGCTAACGCAAACAGGGGTTTTGTTTTGGGCGGTCGAAAAGTTCGCAAATGTTCGCTCGCGCAAAACATGAACGAAGTGCTGTGTCGCCACGGCGTCGATATTCCACGCCAAACCTCGGCGCGCTGGGTGATCCACTGTGACGAAACGCGGGTCAGATGATGATAGAACTGGGTCGAGAGCCGACCAGCCAATCCTGGATGTGGATGCAAGCCAGCGGGCGGCCGAATCAGCCCGTTATCGTGTTTGACTACTAGGCTAGCCGGGCGCATGAGGTTCCGTAGCGCCTGCTCGAAAGCTGTCGTGGCTACCTGATGACCGACAACGCCTTGGGTGTGTAATCCGGTGTCGAACGTTTAGGCTGTTGGGCACATGCGCGACGCAAGGTTGTCGAGGCGCAAAATATGGGTGGCTGCCGACAGCGTCTTCGGTTGAGGATTGCGAAGCTTTATTGTCCTGGAACGGCTCGCCGGTATCGCAACGTGCTGTCCATCTTGATGGTCGGCAGGGTTTACTTTGAATTCAAAGAACGAGCGGAGCAGCGATCATGAAGTACGACGATAAACTGATTGAAGAAGCCATGCTTGCCCTGTTGGTAACCTAGTTCCGACTCGGATACCTGACTTCATACCACGGCAATACGGTAGGTGAGGTTGACCATATTCAAGTCAAGGTTCGCTCGTTTGCTTATGTGTGCTGATAGGGGGAGAAGGGGAGGCTATGTCATCACAAGACTCTCGCGGTTCCTAAGCGCGCTCACTGGCTTTTAAGGTTTGTAACTATCTTGGGGTTGGTTTGCGCCTGGTCCGGTCTTCTGAGCGCTTATGCGGCCCCCTGGCGACATGTTTTTACTTTTTTGCAGACGAAAAAAAAGACCTTGAAATTCAAGGTCTTTCTTTAAGATGGTGCCCCGAGGGAGACTCGAACTCCCACTCCTTTCGAAAACGGATTTTGAATCCGCCGCGTCTACCAATTCCGCCATCAGGGCTCAATGGCGGCGAAGTATAGAGATGAGATTACCGTTGGTCAATCACGTTTCATGGTCTATTTTCACTATTTCCGCTAGACTTCCGGGCCCTGCTAGACGAACCCCATCATGCGCGTTGCTGACTTTACTTTTGAACTGCCTGATTCGCTGATCGCTCGCCACCCTTTGGCCGAGCGTCGCGCCAGTCGACTGCTGACCCTGGACGGGGTCAGCGGTGCCCTCGCACACCGTCAATTCACTGATTTGCTTGAGCATTTACGCCCAGGTGACTTGATGGTGTTCAACAATACCCGGGTGATTCCGGCACGGCTGTTTGGCCAGAAGGCTTCCGGCGGAAAGCTGGAGATTCTGGTGGAGCGTGTGCTCGACACTCATCGCGTCCTGGCCCATGTGCGCTCCAGTAAATCGCCGAAGCCAGGTTCAAGCATCCTCATCGACGGCGGTGGCGAAGCTGAAATGGTCGCGCGTCATGACGCACTGTTCGAACTCAAGTTCGCCGAAGAAGTGTTGCCCCTGTTGGAGCGTGTCGGCCATATGCCGTTGCCTCCGTACATCGACCGCCCTGATGAAGATTCGGACCGTGAGCGTTATCAGACGGTTTACTCCCAGCGCCTCGGTGCAGTAGCTGCGCCGACTGCCGGGCTGCATTTTGATCAGCCGTTGTTGGAAGCGATTGCCGCCAAGGGCGTCGAGACTGCCTATGTGACCCTGCACGTGGGGGCCGGCACGTTTCAGCCGGTGCGTGTGGATAACATCGAAGACCATCATATGCACAGCGAATGGCTGGAAGTCAGTCAGGCTGTGGTCGATGCAGTCGCTGCGTGCAAGGCGCGTGGAGGGCGTGTGGTGGCGGTGGGCACCACCAGCGTGCGCTCCCTGGAAAGTGCGGCACGCGACGGCGTGCTCAAGCCATTCAGTGGCGACACCGATATCTTTATTTTCCCAGGCCGGCCGTTCCATGTGGTCGACTGCCTGGTGACCAACTTCCATTTGCCGGAATCCACGCTATTGATGCTGGTGTCGGCATTTGCCGGTTATCCCGAAACCATGGCCGCTTACCAGGCTGCCATCGACAATGGATACCGTTTTTTCAGCTACGGTGATGCGATGTTTATCACCCGCAATCCGGAGCCACGCGGCCCAGAGGGGACCTTATGAGTCGTATGTCGTTTGAATTATTGGCCACCGACGGCAAGGCCCGTCGTGGTCGCCTGACCTTCCCGCGCGGCACCGTAGAGACCCCGGCGTTCATGCCGGTTGGCACCTACGGCACCGTCAAGGGCATGCTGCCTCGCGACATCGTCGCCACCGGTGCCGAAATCATCCTCGGCAACACCTTCCACCTATGGCTGCGCCCGGGCACGGAAGTGATCAAGAAGCATGGCGACCTGCATGACTTCATGAAGTGGCAAGGCCCGATCCTCACCGACTCCGGTGGTTTCCAGGTGTTCAGCCTGGGCGCCATGCGCAAGATCAAGGAAGAGGGCGTGACCTTCGCCTCGCCGGTGGACGGCTCCAAAGTATTCATGGGTCCCGAAGAGTCCATGCAGGTGCAGCGTGACCTGGGCTCCGACATCGTGATGATCTTCGACGAATGCACGCCGTACCCGGCCGACGAAGACGTCGCGCGAATTTCCATGGAGCTGTCCCTGCGTTGGGCCCAGCGTTCGAAGAACGCCCACGGGGACAACACTGCCGCGCTGTTCGGTATCGTCCAGGGCGGCATGCACGAAAGCCTGCGTAAACGCTCGCTGGAAGGCCTCGACAAAATCGGCTTCGATGGTCTGGCCATCGGCGGTTTGTCGGTAGGCGAACCCAAGCACGAGATGATCAAGGTGCTGGACTACTTGCCAGGCCTGATGCCTGCTGACAAACCTCGTTACCTTATGGGCGTTGGCAAACCGGAAGATCTCGTAGAGGGTGTGCGCCGCGGTGTGGACATGTTCGATTGCGTGATGCCAACCCGTAATGCCCGCAATGGGCATCTGTTCATCGATACAGGCGTGCTGAAGATCCGTAACGCGTTCCATCGCCATGATGATTCGCCGCTGGATCCCACCTGTGATTGCTACACCTGCCAGAACTTCTCCCGTGCTTATCTGCACCATCTGGACAAATGCGGGGAAATGCTGGGTAGCATGTTGAATACCATCCACAATTTGCGTCATTACCAAGTCCTGATGGCTGGTTTGCGCGAGGCTATTCAACAGGGTACATTGGCCGCCTTCGTCGATGCCTTCTATGCCAAGCGCGGGCTCCCTGTGCCGCCCTTGGACTGAGTTTCCCGACCCTAAGATTCACTATTTGCAACTGGAGTGCTAAATGAGCTTTTTTATCTCTAACGCCATGGCTGACGCCGCTGCGCCTGCCGCTGCCGGTCCTATGGGCGGTGGTTTCGAGTGGATTTTCCTGGTCGGCTTCCTGGTCATCTTCTACCTGATGATCTGGCGTCCACAGGCCAAGCGCGCCAAAGAGCAGAAAAACCTGCTCGGCAGCCTGCAAAAAGGTGACGAAGTTGTGACCACTGGCGGCATCGCCGGCAAGATCACCAAGGTTTCCGACGCTTTCGTGGTTCTGGAAGTCTCCGACACCGTAGAAATGAAGTTCCAGAAAGGCGCCATCGCCGCCACGCTGCCAAAAGGCACGCTCAAAGCGATCTGAGTAACAACCTTTACCAATCGACGGGGCGCGCAAGGCGCCCCGCGTTATAAGCGGGCGGCGTGATGCTGAACAAATACCCTCTGTGGAAATACGTACTGATCCTGGCGGTGCTGGCGATCGGTTTTATTTATTCCGCTCCCAATCTCTATCCTGATGACCCGGCGATCCAGATCACTGGCGCCAGCACTTCGTTGCAGGTCAACCAGGCTGATCTGGACCGCGCGAGCAAAGCGCTCACCGATGCGGGTATCCAGGTTAAAGCGGCAACATTGGCAGCTGGTGCGAAGGGCGGCTTGTTGCGCCTGACCAAGCAAGAAGACCAATTGCCGGCAAAAGATGTCGTGCGCAAGGCCATGGGTGACGACTACGTCGTTGCACTGAACCTGGCACAGACCACGCCACAATGGCTGCGCAGCATTGGCGCGCACCCGATGAAGCTGGGTCTGGACTTGTCCGGTGGTGTGCACTTCCTGTTGGAAGTCGACATGGACAAAGCCCTCGACGCGCGCCTGAAAGTCTACGAAGGCGACGTGAAGAGCCTGCTGCGTAAAGAGAAGCTGCGTTATCGCAGCCTGCCGCAGCTTAACGGTGCCATCCAGCTGGGCTTCTCTGATGAAGCTTCCCGCGAACAGGCCCGTGCGCTGATCCGCAAGAACTTCAACGATTTCGACATCGTACCGGCTGACCTGAATGGTCAGGCTGTACTGCGTCTGGCGATGAGCCCGGCCAAGATCGCGGAAATCCGCGAGTACTCCATCAAGCAGAACTTGACCACAGTACGTAACCGCGTCAACGAGCTGGGTGTGGCTGAGCCGATCGTTCAGCGCCAGGGCGCAAACCGCATCGTGGTTGAGCTGCCAGGCGTGCAGGACACGGCTGAAGCCAAGCGTATCCTGGGTAAAACCGCCAACCTGGAATTCCGCCTTGCGGCTGAGCCAGGTGCTTCTCGCGCCACTTCCGAGGAATTCGAGTTCCGCGAAGGCAATCGTCCACCGGCGCAGATCGAGCGTGGCTTGATCATCACCGGTGACCAGGTAACTGACGCCAAGGCCGGTTTCGGCGAGCACGGCACGCCTGAGGTGAACATCCGCCTGGATGGTCATGGCGGCGAACTGATGAGCCGCGCCACGCGCAGCAACGTCGGTCGCAGCATGGCGGTGATCTTCATCGAGCAGCGTCCTGTCACCACCTACACCAAGCAGGTCGTCAACGGCGTCGAGAAAGACGTGCCGGTGCAGACCTTCAAGGAAGAGAAGAAGATCATCAGCCTGGCGACTATTCAGTCGCCGCTGGGTGCTCAGTTCCGTATCACTGGCCTGAACGGCCAGGGTGAATCCTCGGAGCTGGCACTGCTGCTGCGTGCCGGTGGCCTGGCGGCACCGATGTACTTCGCTGAAGAACGTACCATCGGCCCGAGCCTGGGTGCGGACAACATCACCAAAGGCGTGGATGCTGCGCTGTGGGGCATGTTGTTCGTCTCGCTGTTCATCATCGCCATCTACCGCTTCTTCGGCGTCATCGCCACCGTCGCTTTGGCGGGCAACATGGTGATGCTGCTGGCTCTGATGTCGCTGCTGGGCGCAACACTGACCCTGCCGGGCATTGCCGGTATCGTGCTCACCATGGGTATGGCGGTTGACGCCAACGTACTGATCTTCTCGCGGATTCGTGAAGAGATCGCGGCGGGCATGACCGTACAGCGCGCAATCAACGAAGGCTTCGGCCGGGCATTTACTGCAATTCTCGACTCCAACCTGACCACTCTGCTGGTCGGCGGGATTCTCTTTGCGATGGGCACCGGCCCGGTCAAAGGTTTTGCGGTAACTATGTCCCTCGGTATCTTTACCTCGATGTTCACGGCCATCATGGTGACCCGCGCAATGGTCAACCTGATCTTTGGCGGGCGTGACTTCAAGAAGTTGTGGATTTAAGGGGCTGCCATGTTACGTACAATCAACTTCATGGGCGTTCGCAATATTGCGTTCGGCGCCACCCTGCTCCTTACCGTTCTGGCGTTGTTCAGCTGGTTCCATAAGGGCCTGAACTACGGTCTGGACTTTACCGGCGGTACGCTCATCGAGCTGACCTACGAGAAGCCGGCCGACGTTACCCTGGTGCGCAACGAACTGGTCAAGGCTGGTTATCACGAAGCCGTCGTGCAGAGCTTTGGTGCGACCACCGACCTGCTGGTGCGCATGCCAGGCGAAGACCCGCAATTGGGTCACCAGGTTGCCGAGGCCTTGCAGAAGGTTGGCGGCGATAACCCGGCATCGGTCAAGCGCGTCGAGTTCGTTGGTCCGCAAGTGGGTGAAGAACTGCGCGACCAGGGCGGCCTCGGCATGCTGATGGCGCTGGTCGGCATCATGATCTACCTGGCGTTCCGCTTTCAGTGGAAGTTCGGTGTCGGCGCCATTGTTTCGCTGATCCACGACGTGATCGTGACTGTGGGTATTCTGGCGTACTTCCAGATCACCTTCGACCTGACCGTACTGGCTGCTGTGCTGGCGATCATTGGTTACTCCCTCAACGACACCATCGTGGTATTCGACCGGGTTCGTGAGAACTTCCGAGTACTGCGCAAGGCGACGTTGATCGAGAACATCAACATCTCCACGACCCAGACGCTGCTGCGGACCATGGCGACTTCGATCTCCACCTTGTTGGCGATCGCTGCGCTGATGATCTTCGGTGGCGACAACCTGTGGGGCTTCTCCCTGGCGCTGTTCATTGGCGTTCTGGCGGGTACCTACTCGTCGATCTACATCGCTAACGTGGTGCTGATCTGGCTGAACCTCAACAGCGAAGACTTGATCCCTCCGGCCGCGACTGGCAAGGAGGTCGACGACCGCCCTTGATGGGTGCTTGTTGATCTGCTGTTACAAGAAAGGCACGAGTATTGAACTCGTGCCTTTTTTTTTGCTCCAAGGCTGGGTATAGCGCGGATCTTTCGGTCCGTTTGTGATGGTCAGGAGGTTCAACGTGAACAAGTCGTTACTGGTTGGTGCGGTATTGGGTGCTGTCGGTGTGACTGCCGGGGGTGCTGTCGCCACCTACAGCCTGGTAAAAAGCGGCCCTGAGTATGCGCAAGTGCTGGCAGTGCAGCCGGTAAAAACCCAGATCAAGACCCCTCGTGAAGTCTGCAAGGACGTCGCCGTGACGCGTCAGCGTCCGGTACAGGACCAGCATCAGATTGCCGGTACCGTGGTTGGCGCCCTGGCTGGTGGCTTGCTGGGTAACCAGATCGGTGGGGGTAACGGTAAGAAGCTGGCCACTGTAGCCGGTGCCGTCGGCGGTGGTTACGCCGGTAACAAGGTTCAGGAAGGCATGCAGAACCGTGATACTTACACCACCACGCAAACCCGTTGTAACACCGTCAACGATATCAGCGACAAGGTTGTTGGTTATGACGTGCGTTACAACCTTGACGGCAAGGAAGGTTCGGTGCGCATGGATCGTGATCCGGGTGGTCAGATTCCAGTGGACAAAGAGGGTCGTCTGATCCTCGGTCAGAACCAGCAGTAATCTGAGTCTGGCACAGGCCTCAACGCTTGTGAGCTTCAAAATGTGGGAGGGGGCTTGCCCCCGATAGCGGTGGATCAGTCAGCCAGTTATTTGCTGACCCACTGCAATCGGGGGCAAGCCCCCTCCCACATTTGTTAAGTGTTGCTGCTGATGCATGGGTCTGGCTCAAATCCCGGGCATAAAAAAGCACCCCCTTGGGGTGCTTTTTTGTGCTCGCTCGCTTAGCGCTTCAGCGAAGCCGGCAGGTGCGGCTGGATCGCCGTCAGCACTGCCTTGAAGCATTTGGTGTTGCCGGCAACGACGTGGCCTTTTTCCAGGAAGTCGTGACCGCCGGTGAAGTCGCTCACCAAACCGCCGGCTTCCTGGATCAGCAGGGCGCCTGCAGCCATATCCCACTCGGACAGGCCCGACTCCCAGAACGCATCAAAACGACCGGCGGCAACATAAGCCAGATCCAGGCTTGCGGTGCCGGCGCGACGGATACCGGCGGTCTGGCCCACCAGGGCGCGGAACATGCCCAGGTAGTTTTCCAGGTTGTCCATTTGGTCGTCACGGAACGGGAAGCCGGTACCCAGGAGGGCGCCGTCCAGGCTGGTGCGGCCGCTGACACGCAGGCGGCGACCGTTCAACTGGGCGCCACGGCCACGGCTGGCGGTGAATTCTTCCTGGCGAACCGGGTCGAGGACGACGGCATGTTCCAGGCGACCACGGTATTTGCACGCGATGCTGACGGCAAAGTGCGGGATGCCGCGCAGGAAGTTGGTGGTGCCATCCAGTGGGTCGATGATCCACAGGTAGTCTTCGCCTTCGCCGCTGCCTTTGTGCAGGCCGGTTTCCTCGCCGAGGATGCCGTGGGTAGGGTAGGCCTTGCGCAACGCGTCGATGATTTTCTGTTCGGCGGCGCGGTCCACCTCGGATACATAATCCTTGGCGTCTTTTTCGTCGACCTTGATGGTATCCAGGCGCTCGATGGAGCGGAAGATCAATTCACTGGCGCTGCGGGCGGCGCGCAGCGCGATATTCAGCATGGGCTGCATGGATGTGTCACCTAAGGTTGTTAAAGAAAGCCGGGCATTCTAGCAGAAACTTTCTTCAGGTGAAGGACGACGTTAGCTTTCATGGCATAACCTTAGGCGGTTCTGTAAGATTTGCTCCCCTTTCCCGTGTCCGAGAGCGCCTCCCTTGCTGCAAAACATTCGTGTCGTCTTGGTCAATACCAGTCATCCCGGCAATATCGGTGGGGTGGCGCGAGCCATGAAAAACATGGGGCTGACGCGCCTGGTGCTGGTTGAGCCGCGCGTGTTTCCGCATCACGAGGCCGATGCCCGCGCATCCGGTGCCAATGACATCCTTGAAAAAGCCCAGGTCGTGGCCACCTTGGAGGATGCCTTGGTCGGCTGCAACCTGGTGCTCGGTACCAGCGCCCGTGACCGTCGTATCCCCTGGCCGCTGTTGGATCCCCGTGAGTGCGGCAACAAAGTGGTGGAAGAGGCGGCTGGTGGCGCAGAAATCGCTTTGGTGTTTGGTCGTGAAGACTCTGGCCTCACCAATGAGGAGCTGCAGCGATGTCACTACCACGTGCACATCCCATCAGACCCTGAGTTCAGTTCGCTGAACCTCGGGGCGGCGGTGCAGGTGCTGACTTACGAAGTGCGCATGGCGTGGCTGGCGGCTGCCGGCCAGCCAAGCAAAATGGAGAAGGAAGAGGTTGCTTCGACCAAGAGTGGCGAACTGGCCACCATGGACGAACTTGAGCGGTTCTATGAGCACCTGGAGCAAACCCTGGTGGCGATCGAATTCCTTGATCCTGAAAAACCACGGCACTTGATGGCGCGCCTGCGTCGGTTGTACGGACGCAGCTCGGTAAGTCGGGCGGAAATGAATATATTGCGTGGCATCCTCACGGAAACCCAGAAAGCGGCCCGTGGCGAGCTTCTTAAGCGGAAGGATTAAAAATGTTCGAGCGTTTGCGAGAAGATATCCAGAGTGTTTTCCACCGTGACCCTGCGGCGCGCAACGCCTTTGAAGTGCTGACCTGCTATCCGGGCATGCACGCTATCTGGATCCATCGCCTGTCCGGCGCCTTGTGGGGTATGGGCTGGAAATGGCTGGCGCGGCTGGTGTCGAACTTTGGTCGCTGGATGACCGGGATCGAGATTCACCCGGGGGCCAAGGTGGGACGCCGCTTCTTTATCGACCATGGCATGGGCATTGTTATCGGCGAAACCGCTGAGATTGGTGACGACGTCACCCTGTACCAGGGCGTGACCCTGGGCGGCACCAGTTGGAACAAGGGTAAGCGCCACCCGACGCTGGAAGATGGTGTGGTGGTGGGTGCGGGGGCCAAGGTGCTGGGTCCTTTCACGGTGGGGGCTGGTGCCAAAGTCGGCTCCAACGCTGTGGTTACGAAGGCCGTGCCGGCCGGTGCCACCGTGGTGGGTATTCCCGGTCGGATCATTGTCAAGCCGGAAGTGGGCGATGAGCAGGAAGCCAAGCGCAAGGCCATGGCCGAGAAGATCGGCTTCGATGCCTACGGTGTCAGCGAAGACATGCCCGATCCGGTCGCTCGTGCCATTGGTCAGTTGCTCGACCATCTTCAAGCGGTGGACGGCAAGCTGGACGGTATGTGCGGCGCGCTGAAGGAGTTGGGCAGCCCGTACTGTGCCAAAGACTTGCCTTCACTGCGTGAAGAAGATTTTGCTGAAATCAAGGACGAAGCCGCTACCACCAAGGCAGGCTGAGCGCGGTCCCTTGTGGGAGCTGGCTTGCCTGCGATAGCGGTGGGCCAGCAGCCTATAAGTTAACTGACTAGGCTGCTATCGCTGGCAAGCCAGCTCCCACATTTGATCTCCATTGGCTCAGTGGTCTTGCAGCAGGCCTGGTTGCGCTGTTCGATCCCACCCTATCCTGCTATGATTCGCGCGCCCTTTTTACGGGTAATCCTGACTAAAGTACTAGGTCTTATAGTTGACTTAAATACTCGGGAATCGCATACTTGCCCACATTCTGAAACACCTTGGTAATTGTCCATGAGACTGACTACAAAAGGCCGATACGCGGTGACTGCCATGCTCGACCTGGCCTTGCACGCGCAAACTGGGCCGGTGTCCCTGGCTGATATCTCCGAGCGCCAAGGCATTTCCCTGTCCTATCTTGAGCAACTGTTCGCCAAATTGCGTCGTAGCAATCTGGTCTCCAGCGTGCGTGGGCCGGGTGGCGGCTATCAGCTGTCCCGCGATATGCAGGGCATCCAGGTGGCTCAGGTGATCGATGCGGTCAACGAATCCGTCGACGCGACCAAATGCCAAGGCTTGGGTGACTGCCACGCTGGCGACACCTGCCTGACACACCATCTGTGGTGTGACTTGAGCCTGCAGATCCATGAGTTTTTGAGTGGTATCAGCTTGGCTGATCTTGTGACTCGCCGTGAGGTGCAAGAAGTAGCCCAGCGTCAGGACCAGCGCCGTTGCAACACCAAGGCGCCGCGTCTGGACAAGATTGAAGCGTCCGCCGTCGAGTGACAGCCGAAGAGCTAACGGCACGCCAGCCAGCCTGATTTAGGAGAAAGTCCATGAAATTGCCGATTTACCTTGATTACTCAGCGACCACCCCGGTTGATCCGCGTGTCGCGCAAAAGATGAGTGAATGCCTGCTGGTTGACGGAAACTTCGGCAACCCGGCCTCCCGTTCCCACGTATTCGGCTGGAAAGCCGAGGAAGCGGTCGAGAACGCTCGTCGCCAGGTCGCTGACCTGGTCAATGCCGATCCGCGCGAAATCGTCTGGACTTCCGGTGCCACCGAGTCCGACAACCTGGCAATCAAGGGCGCGGCGCATTTCTATGCGACCAAAGGCAAGCACCTGATCACCACCAAGATTGAGCACAAGGCTGTCCTCGACACCATGCGCCAACTGGAGCGTGAAGGTTTCGAGGTTACCTACCTTGAGCCAACCACCGACGGTATCGTCACCCCGGCCATGATTGAAGCCGCGCTGCGTGAAGACACCATCCTGGTTTCCGTGATCCACGTGAACAACGAAATCGGCACCATCAACGACATCGCCGCCATCGGCGAACTGACCCGCTCCAAGGGCATTCTGCTGCATGTCGATGCTGCCCAGTCCACCGGCAAGGTCGACATCGACCTGTCCAAGCTGAAAGTCGACCTGATGTCGTTCTCGGCCCACAAGACCTACGGCCCTAAAGGCATTGGTGCCCTCTACGTAAGCCGCAAGCCGCGCGTACGTATCGAAGCCACCATGCACGGCGGCGGTCACGAGCGCGGCATGCGCTCGGGCACCCTGGCGACCCACCAGATCGTCGGCATGGGCGAAGCCTTCCGCGTGGCCAAGGAAGACATGGCTGCCGAAAACGTACGCATCAAGGCCCTGAGCGATCGCTTCTACAAGCAGGTCGAGAACCTTGAAGAGCTGTACATCAACGGCAGCATGACCGCCCGCGTACCGCACAACCTGAATTTGAGCTTCAACTACGTCGAAGGCGAGTCGCTGATCATGGCGCTCAAGGATCTGGCGGTTTCGTCCGGTTCGGCCTGCACCTCGGCCTCGCTTGAGCCTTCGTACGTACTGCGCGCCCTGGGCCGCAACGACGAGCTGGCACACAGCTCGATCCGCTTTACCTTCGGCCGCTTCACCACTGAAGAGCAAGTCGACTATGCCGCGCAGAAAGTCTGCGAAGCCGTCAACAAGCTGCGTGTTCTGTCGCCGCTGTGGGACATGTTCAAAGACGGTGTCGATATTTCCAAGATCGAGTGGGCGGCACACTAAATATAGAAGCCGCCACCCAAGCTCTGTAGGAACGTGGCGGTAAACGCAGACGTTTTTACAGGGTTCCAGAGCGGCCCTGATGAGTGAGGATTCAGTACCATGGCTTACAGCGAAAAGGTCATCGACCACTACGAAAACCCGCGCAACGTCGGCAAGATGAACGCGGAAGATCCTGATGTCGGCACCGGCATGGTCGGCGCCCCGGCGTGCGGCGATGTGATGCGCCTGCAGATCAAGGTCAACGAAGCTGGCGTTATCGAAGACGCCAAGTTCAAGACTTACGGCTGCGGCTCGGCCATCGCCTCCAGCTCCCTGGCGACCGAATGGATGAAAGGCAAGACCCTGGATGAGGCTGTGACTATCAGCAACACCCAGCTGGCCGAAGAACTGGCCCTGCCGCCAGTGAAAATCCACTGCTCCGTACTCGCTGAAGACGCCATCAAGGCGGCCGTTCGCGACTACAAGCAGAAGAAAGGCTTGATCTAAGCATTTGGCGACGAGTAAGGAGTCAACGATGGCTATCAGCATGACAGAAGCGGCAGCGCAGCACATTCGCCGCTCCCTGAATGGGCGCGGTAAAGGTGAGGGGATTCGTCTGGGTGTTCGCACCACGGGCTGTTCCGGCCTTGCCTACGTGCTGGAGTTTGTCGACGAGGTGGTTGAGGAAGATCAGGTGTTCGAAAGTCACGGCGAGAAAGTGATCATCGACCCTAAAAGCCTGACCTACCTGGACGGCACCGAACTCGATTTCGTCAAGGAAGGGTTGAACGAAGGTTTCAAGTTCAACAACCCCAACGTACGCGGTGAGTGTGGCTGCGGCGAAAGCTTCAACATCTGAGGCTACTCGTGGGTACTCCTTGTCATTTCGCTTTATTCGAGCTGCAGCCGAGTTTTCGGCTGGACCTTGAGCAGCTTGCCACGCGCTACCGAGAGTTGGCGCGTGGGGTGCACCCGGACCGCTTCGCTGACGCTTCCGAGCGTGAGCAACGCCAGGCCCTGGAACAGTCGGCCAGCCTCAACGAGGCCTATCAGACACTGAAAAACCCACCCAAGCGCGCGCGATACCTGCTTGCGATGAACGGTGGCGAGTTGCCGATTGAAGTCACGGTGCATGATCCTGACTTTCTGATGCAGCAGATGCAGTGGCGCGAAGAGCTCGAAGAACTGCACGACGAAGCCGATGTGGCCGGTGTCGCTGTCTTCAAGCGTCGTCTGAAAGTGGCCCAGGATGAGCTCAACGAAAGCTTCGCAGCCTGTTGGGATGATGCTGCGCAACGCGAGCAGGCCGAACGCCTGATGCGGCGCATGCAGTTCCTCGACAAGCTCACCTACGAAGTGCGCCAGCTAGAAGAGCGCCTCGACGATTAACCCAGTGCTGCCCGTGATGCACGCCTGATAGACAGATAAGACCTGATTACCATGGCACTACTGCAAATCGCCGAACCCGGCCAAAGCCCTCAGCCGCACCAGCGCCGCCTGGCGGTGGGGATTGACCTGGGCACCACCAATTCCCTGGTTGCTGCCTTGCGCAGTGGCCTGTCCGAACCGCTGCCCGACGCTGATGGCCAAGTCATCCTGCCCTCGGCCGTACGCTATCACGCGGATCGCACCGAAGTCGGTGAGTCGGCCAAGCTGGCGGCGTCTACCGATCCGCTTAACACCGTGCTGTCGGTCAAGCGCTTGATGGGTCGTGGATTGTCCGACGTCAAGCAGCTCGGCGACCAATTGCCGTACCGCTTTGTCGGTGGCGAATCGCACATGCCGTTCATCGACACCGTCCAGGGCCCAAAAAGCCCGGTGGAAGTGTCAGCCGATATCCTCAAGGTGCTGCGCCAGCGTGCAGAAACCACCTTGGGTGGCGAACTGGTTGGCGCAGTGATCACGGTTCCCGCCTATTTCGATGACGCACAGCGCCAAGCCACCAAGGATGCGGCAAAACTCGCCGGCCTCAACGTGCTGCGCCTGCTCAACGAGCCGACTGCTGCGGCTGTGGCGTACGGGCTGGATCAGCACGCCGAAGGCCTGGTCGCCATTTACGATTTGGGCGGCGGCACGTTTGATATTTCGATCCTGCGCCTGACCGGCGGTGTGTTCGAAGTACTGGCCACCGGGGGCGACAGTGCCCTTGGCGGCGATGACTTTGACCACGCCATCGCAGGTTGGATCATTGCAAGTGCCGGCTTGTCCGCCGATCTGGATCCAGGCGCGCAGCGCAACCTGCTGCAAACCGCCTGTGCCGCTAAAGAAGCGCTGACTGACGCCTCCTCTGTTGACGTTTCCTACGGTAGCTGGTCGGCCCCGCTGACGCGGGATGCCTTTGACGCCTTGATCGAGCCAATGGTTGCTCGCAGCCTCAAGGCCTGTCGCCGCGCCGTACGTGATTCCGGTATCGAGCTGGAAGAGGTTGGTGCGGTGGTTATGGTTGGCGGTTCGACGCGTGTACCGCGTGTTCGTGACGCCGTGGCTGAAGCCTTTGGTCGCCAGCCGCTGACCGAAATCGACCCGGATCAAGTGGTCGCCATCGGCGCCGCGATCCAGGCCGATACCCTGGCCGGCAACAAACGCGAGGGTGGCGAACTGCTGCTCCTCGACGTGATTCCATTGTCGCTGGGCCTGGAAACCATGGGCGGCCTGATGGAGAAGGTGATCCCACGTAACACCACCATTCCCGTCGCCCGCGCCCAGGACTTCACCACTTACAAAGACGGCCAGACGGCCATGATGATTCATGTGCTGCAAGGTGAGCGTGAGCTGATCAGTGACTGCCGCTCCCTGGCGCGCTTTGAATTGCGTGGCATCCCGGCCATGGTTGCCGGGGCTGCGAAGATTCGCGTGACCTTCCAGGTCGACGCCGACGGCTTGCTCAGTGTCGCTGCCCGTGAACTGGGTTCGGGCGTTGAAGCCAGTATCCAGGTCAAGCCGTCCTACGGCCTCACCGACGGCGAAATCGCCAAAATGCTCAAGGACTCGTTCCAGTATGCCGGTGACGACAAGGTCGCCCGTGTGCTGCGCGAGCAGCAAGTGGACGCCCAGCGCCTGCTTGAAGCGGTGCAGGGCGCCCTTGAGGTCGACGGCGAGCGCTTGCTGGATGCCGAAGAACGCATGGTCATCGACCTGCAGATGCAAGAGCTGGCCGAATTGATGAAAGGCAACGATGGTTACGCCATCGAACAGCAGACCAAGCGCTTGTCGCAAGTGACTGATGCCTTTGCCGCCCGGCGCATGGACCAGACGGTGAAAGCCGCACTGGCCGGGCGCAACCTGAATGAAATCGAGGAATAATTAATGCCGAAGGTTACTTTTCTGCCGCACGCCGAGCATTGCCCTGAGGGCATGGTCGTGGAGGCTGAGACCGGCAAGTCCCTGCTCGACGTCGCGCATGACAACCATATCGAGATCGAAAGTGCCTGTGGCGGCGTGAATGCCTGCACCACTTGTCACTGCATCATTCGTGAAGGTTTCGACAGCCTCAATGAGGCTGATGACCTGGAAGAAGACTATCTTGATAGGGCGTGGGGCCTGGAGCCGACGTCGCGTCTGAGCTGTCAGGCAAAGGTCGGGACTGAAGACCTTACTGTCGAAATCCCGAAATATTCGCTCAACCATGCAGCCGAAGCGCCGCATTGATTCAAGGAACTGTCATGAGCCTGAAATGGGTTGATGTACAAGAAATCGCTATACAACTTGCGGAAGCTCACCCTGAGGTCAATCCTCTTACGGTGAACTTCGTCAAACTGCGTGACCTCGTAATGGCACTGCCGGATTTCGACGACATCCCTGATCGGGGTGGCGAGAAGGTCCTGGAGGCGATTCAAGGCCTGTGGATCGAAGAAGCAGACTGAACCGCCTTTTTACGCAGTTAGGCAATACCCAATAACCCGCGTATAATTCGCGGGTTTAATTTTTCGTAAATTACCGTTTCTGGAGTTACACCATGGCTGTTCAACGTACTTTCTCCATCATCAAGCCTGACGCTGTTGCAAAAAACGTCATCGGCGAGATCACCACTCGTTTCGAAAAAGCCGGCCTGAAGGTTGTAGCTTCGAAACTCAAGCAACTGTCCAAGGCTGAAGCTGAAGGCTTCTACGCTGAGCACAGCGCTCGTGGCTTCTTCGGCGACCTGGTTGCCTTCATGATCTCCGGTCCTGTTGTTGTTCAGGTTCTGGAAGGCGAAAACGCTATCGCTCTGAACCGTGAGCTGATGGGCGCCACCAACCCTAAAGAAGCTGCTGCCGGCACCATCCGTGCTGACTTCGCTGAATCCATCGACGCCAACGCTGTACACGGCTCGGACTCCGAAGCTGCCGCTGCTCGCGAAATCTCGTACTTTTTCGCTGCTACTGAAGTAACCGCTCGCTAAGCATTGGCTTAAAGAGTGAGGGTGAATCCATGACTACATCGACTGTTAAAACCAACCTGCTGGGTCTGACCCAGCCGGAAATGGAGAAATTCTTCGACTCAATCGGGGAGAAGCGCTTCCGTGCCGGTCAGGTAATGAAATGGATTCACCACTTTGGTGTCGACGATTTCGACGCCATGACGAACGTCAGCAAGGCCTTGCGCGACAAGCTCAAGAGCATTGCTGAGGTCCGTGGTCCCGAAGTGGTCAGCGAGGACATCTCCACCGACGGTACCCGTAAATGGGTAGTGCGCGTGGCGTCCGGCAGCTGCGTCGAGACCGTGTACATCCCCCAGGGCAAACGTGGCACCTTGTGCGTTTCGTCCCAGGCAGGCTGTGCCCTGGATTGCAGTTTCTGCTCCACCGGCAAGCAAGGCTTCAATAGCAACCTCACTGCCGCCGAAGTCATCGGCCAGGTGTGGATTGCCAACAAATCCTTTGGCAGCGTCCCGGCGACCGTCGACCGTGCCATCACCAACGTGGTGATGATGGGCATGGGTGAGCCGCTGCTGAACTTCGACAACGTGATTGCGGCCATGCACCTGATGATGGACGACCTGGGCTACGGCATTTCCAAGCGCCGTGTGACCCTATCGACCTCCGGCGTGGTACCGATGATCGATGAGCTGGCCAAGCACATCGACGTCTCCCTGGCGTTGTCGCTGCACGCACCCAATGACGCATTGCGTAACCAATTGGTGCCGATCAACAAGAAGTATCCGCTTAAGATGCTGCTCGAATCCTGCCAGCGCTACATGGCGACCTTGGGTGAGAAGCGCGTATTGACCATTGAGTACACCATGCTCAAGGACATCAACGACAAGGTCGAGCACGCGGTCGAGATGATCGAGTTGCTCAAGAACACTCCGTGCAAAATCAACCTGATCCCGTTTAACCCGTTTCCCCATTCTGGCTACGAGCGGCCGAGCAACAACGCCATCCGTCGTTTCCAGGATCAACTGCACCAGGCCGGCTACAACGTCACCGTACGCACCACCCGTGGTGAAGACATCGACGCCGCCTGTGGCCAATTGGTAGGACAGGTGCTGGATCGCACCCGTCGCAGCGAACGTTATATCGCCGTGCGTGAACTGAATGCCGCCGACGAGATGCCGCAAATCGCTGTGAATCGAATCTGAGAGAGGATCTCTATGCCCTTGCGCCTCGCGCTGCTTCTGCTTGTTACCAGCCTTGCGGCCGGTTGTGTTTCATCGGGTCATGAGAGCCCTTTGCAAACCGGTAAAGGCCGTGATGAGGCGCGAGTTGCCTATGTGCAATTGGGCTTGGGCTACCTGCAGCAGGGCATGAGCGAGCAGGCCAAGGTGCCGTTGAAAAAAGCCCTTGAGCTGGACAGCAACGACGCCGATGCCAATGCCGCACTGGCCTTGGTGTTTCAGGCCCAGGCCGAGCCTGAACTGGCCGACCAGTATTTCAAAAAGGCACTGGCCTCCCGTCCTGCCGATCCTCGGCTGCTGAACAATTACGGCAGCTTCCTGTTCGAACAGAAACGTTATGACCAGGCTTCCCGTTATTTCCAGCAAGCCTCCGCTGACACACTCTATCCAGAGCGTTCGCGGGTGTTCGAGAACCTCGGGGTGACCTCAATGCGTCTTGGCCAGCGTGACAGCGCTCGTCAGCAGTTGGAAAAAGCCCTGCACCTGAACAGTCGCCAGCCACGGGCGTTGCTCGAAATGGCTGAGTTGTCTTACGAAGACAGGCATTATGTGCCAGCACGTGACTATTACGCGCGTTTTAGCCTGCTCAGCGGGCAAAATGCACGTAGTCTATTGCTCGGTGTGCGCCTGGCGACCGTTCATGACGAACGCGACACGGCCGCACATTTTGGCCAGCAACTCGAACGACTCTATCCCGGTACGCCGGAATATCAGCAATACCTGTCGGAGCAATGATGAAAGCGGCGCACCCGGAAGTTGTAGCAGCTAATCGCGTAAACCCAGGCGAGACCTTGCGTCAGGCCCGCGAAAGCAATGGTTGGTCGCTGGCGGAAGTGGCCCTCAAGCTCAATTTGACCACCACGTCCCTGGGCAATCTGGAAGCCGGCGCGTTCGATAAGTTGCCTGGGCACACGTTCGCCCGCGGCTATATCCGCGCCTACGCCAAATTGCTGGGTATCGACCAGACCGTTCTGGTTCAGGAGTTCGACCAGTTCACGGGGACCGACTCCCAGGGTAGCAGTGTTCATGGCCTGGGCCGTATCGAAGAGCCGGTGCGCGTTTCCCATACCATTTTGCGAATCGTCAGCCTGTTGCTGCTGATTGCGGTGATCGGCGGCGGGTTTGTCTGGTGGCAAGACCAGGCCTCCCAGCGCAGCAAGGACCTGACCAGTAACGCGATGGAGCACGTCGAAGTCGAAAGCGCCGACGGTACCACCCAGATCCATCCATTGGACGAGCCGGAAGACCAGGCTGTTGCCGAGGGCCAGGCCACGTCTGAAGCCCCGCTCGCGACCGAGCAGCCGACACCTGAGACCGCTCCTGCGGCAACTGCCGCTGTGCCCGCTCCTGTAACGCCGGCGACCCCGGCAGTGCCAACTGCCCAGGCCCATACGCCGGTCGCACCTGCGCCAGCGACTCCCGCACCTGCTGCACCCGCTATTTCACCGCCTACCACCCCAGCATTGATCGCTGGTGACGGGCGCGTACAAGTGACCTTCGTTGCCGACTGCTGGACGCAAGTCACCGATGGCAATGGCAAAGTGTTGTTCAGCGGTCTGAAGCGCAAGGGAGATACGCTTGACCAGGGCGGCAAGCCTCCTCTGACGCTGCGTCTGGGCTTCGCCCGTGGCGCGCAAGTGGCCTACAACGGCCAGCCTGTGGACGTGGCGCCGTTCACCAGTGGCGAGACAGCTCGCATCAAGTTGGGACAATAGTCATGCACGGCGAATCTCCAATCAAACGTCGCGTATCGCGCAAGATCTGGGTCGGCTCGGTGCCGGTGGGTGGCGACGCCCCCATCGCGGTACAGAGCATGACCAATAGCGACACCAATGATGTGGCCGCCACCGTGGCCCAGATCAACCGCCTGGAAGCTGCCGGCGTGGACATCGTGCGGGTTTCGGTACCGGACATGGACGCTGCAGAGGCTTTCGGCCGCATCAAGCAGCTGGTCAAGGTGCCGCTGGTTGCCGACATTCACTTCGACTACAAGATCGCGTTGCGCGTGGCCGAACTGGGTGTGGACTGCCTGCGTATCAACCCGGGCAACATCGGTCGGGAAGACCGTGTGCGCGCCGTGGTGGACGCTGCCCGTGATCGCGGCATTCCGATCCGCATCGGCGTCAACGCCGGTTCCCTGGAAAAAGACCTGCAAAAGAAATACGGCGAACCGACTCCGGCGGCGCTGGTTGAGTCGGCATTGCGCCACGTTGAGCACCTTGAGCGCCTGAATTTCCAGGACTTCAAGGTCAGCGTAAAGGCCTCCGACGTGTTCATGGCGGTTGAAGCCTACCGCCTGCTGGCCAAGGAAATCGTACAGCCGTTGCACCTGGGTATCACCGAAGCTGGCGGTTTGCGCTCAGGCACAGTGAAATCTGCGGTGGGTCTCGGTATGCTGCTCGCCGAAGGGATTGGCGATACTATCCGCATCTCGCTGGCGGCAGACCCTGTAGAGGAAGTGAAAGTCGGCTACGACATTCTCAAATCCCTGCGGTTGCGTTCCCGTGGCATCAACTTCATTGCCTGCCCGAGCTGCTCGCGGCAGAACTTCGACGTGGTGAAAACCATGAACGACCTGGAGTTGCGCCTTGAAGACCTGCTGGTGCCGCTGGATGTCGCAGTGATTGGCTGTGTGGTCAATGGGCCAGGTGAAGCCAAGGAGGCCCATGTGGGCTTGACCGGTGGTACACCGAACCTGATCTACATCGACGGCAAGCCGGCGCAGAAGTTAACGAATGACAATCTGGTGGATGAGCTCGAAAGACTGATCCGCGAGAAAGCGGCCGAAAAGGTCGCAGCTGACGCAGCGCTGATCGCTCGCGGCTGATTGAACGAATTTAAGGATTTGATGTGAGCAAGTCTCTGCAAGCCATTCGTGGCATGAACGACATCCTGCCGGAGCAGACGCCTCTGTGGCGCTATTTCGAGAATACTGTCGCACGTCTGCTGGATAACTACGGTTACAAGCAGATCCGCATGCCGATCGTCGAGTTCACCGAGCTGTTCAAGCGCTCCATCGGTGAAGTGACCGATATTGTCGAAAAAGAGATGTACACCTTTGAAGACCGCAACGGCGACTCCCTGACCCTGCGTCCGGAAGGCACTGCCGCGTGCGTTCGCGCCGTGCTTGAGCACGGACTCACCGGTGCAGGCCAGCCGCAGAAACTGTGGTACATCGGCCCGATGTTCCGTCACGAGCGTCCACAGAAAGGCCGTTATCGTCAGTTTCACCAGATCGGCCTTGAAGTGTTCAACATTGACGGCCCGGATATCGACGCCGAGCTGATCGTACTCACCTGGCGTCTGTGGGGCCTGCTCGGCATCCGCGACGCGGTCAAGCTTGAGCTCAACAGCCTGGGCACCAGTGAGTCCCGCGGCCGCTACAAAGTGGCTTTGGTCGAGTACCTCTCGGCTCATCTGGACAAGTTGGACGAAGACAGCCAGCGCCGCCTGAAAACCAACCCGCTGCGCGTGCTGGATACCAAGAACGCCGACACCCAGGCCGTGCTGGTCAACGCGCCGAAAATGGCCGATTACCTGGACGACGAGTCGCGCATTCACTTCGAAGGCCTCAAGGCTCGTCTGGATGCGGCCGGTATTCCGTTCGTGATCAACACCAAGCTGGTACGTGGCCTCGATTACTACAGCAAGACCGTATTTGAATGGGTCACCGACAAACTCGGCGCCCAGGGCACCGTGTGCGCGGGTGGTCGCTATGATGGCCTGGTCGAGCAGATGGGCGGCAAGCCGACCAGCGGTGTGGGTTTTGCCATGGGCATCGAGCGGCTGATCTTGCTGCTGGAAACCCTGGAACAAGTCCCGGAAGAAATTTCCCGTCAGGTGGATGTGTACCTGTGCGCCTTTGGCGAGGCAGCCGAACTGGCGGCCCTGGCCCTGAGCGAAAAAGTACGCGACCAATTGCCGAACCTGCGCCTGCAGGTCAATGCTGGCGCTGGCAGCTTCAAGAGCCAGTTCAAGAAGGCCGACAAGAGCGGTGCGCTGTATGCACTGATCCTCGGCGATGACGAACTTGCCCAGCAAGTGATAGGTTTCAAACCCCTGCGTGGCCAGGGCGAGCAACAGAACATTGCCTTTGATGCGCTCGCTGCGCACTTGGCCACCTGCGTCGTGCAGGGTTGAAGCTGTCGAACAGCCGAATTTAGCGATTAAGGAGTATTGGGGTGTCGAGTACTGATGATGAGCAACTGGCCGAGTTCAAGGACTGGTGGCAGCGTAACGGCAAGCCCCTGGTTACTGGCGGTCTGCTGGCTTTAGTGGTGGTGTTCGGCTGGCAAGCCTGGACCAAATATCAGGCCAACCAATCCCAAGGCGCCTCTATCGTTTATCAGCAATTGCTGGAAACCACCCTGACGCCAAGCGGCAAGCCTGACCCTGCACAGGTTGCAGACCTGGCCGGCAAGCTGAAAAACGAATTCGGCGGTAGCACCTACGCCCAATACGGCAGCCTGTTCGTCGCGAAAGTCGCGGTCGACACCGGCAAGCTGGATGATGCAGCCGCCGAGCTGAAAGCAATCGCCGACAAACCGACCAACCCGACTCTGGGTGAAATCGCACGTCAGCGCCTGGCTCAGGTATTGGCGGCACAGAACAAGGCTGACGAAGCACTCAAACTGCTCGACGGCGATGCGGACAAGGCATTTGTAGCCACTCGCGAAGAGCTCAAGGGCGACCTGTTGGTCCAATTGGGTCGTACCGACGAAGCCAATGCTGCGTACAAGAAAGCCAAGGCGGCGCTGTCTGATGAAGCGGCGGTCGGTGGCTTACAAATCAAGCTCGACGACTTGGCCAAAGGGGATGCGTGACGTGATCCGTTGGAAACATGCAGCATTGCTGGCTCTGGCCGTTCTGGCCGCGGGTTGCAGCAGCAACAGTAAAAAAGAACTACCTCCGGCCGAGCTGACCAGCTTCAAGGAAGAAGTCGTCCTGCAAAAGCAGTGGAGCCGTTCCATCGGTGACGGTCAGGGCGAAACCTACAACATGTTGGTACCGGCTATCGACGGTGACAACATTGTGGCCGCTGACGTGACCGGCGTAGTGATCTCCATGGATCGCATGAACGGTGACGTGAAGTGGAAGAAAGACCTCGAATTGCCTGTCTCCGGCGCCGTAGGCGTGGGTTACGGCCTGGTGATGGTCGGCACGCTGAAAGGCGAAGTGGTTGCGCTGGATTCCAGCACCGGTGAAGAGAAATGGCGCGCTCGCGTGACCAGTGAAGTCCTCGCACCGCCTGCCACCAACGGCGACATCGTTGTGGTGCAGACCCAGGATGACCGTGTCATCGGTCTGGATGCCGCTACCGGCAACCAGCGCTGGTTGTACGACAGCACCCCTGCGGTGTTGACCCTGCGCGGTACCAGTGGTCCGGTTGTGACCAACAATCTGGCCGTCGCAGGCCTGTCGACCGGTAAAGTGGTCGCCCTGGACACCCAGAACGGCGTGCCGGCCTGGGAAACCCGTGTGGCCATCCCGCAGGGTCGTTCCGAGTTGGATCGCGTAGTGGACATCGACGGTGGCTTGCTGCTGTCGGGTGAAACCCTCTACGTCGCCACCTACCAGGGCCGCGTTGCTGCGCTGGACCTGCAGAGCGGCCGTGTTAACTGGCAGCGTGATGCTTCCAGCTACGCCGGTGTCGCCCAAGGGTTTGGCAGCGTCTACGTCAGCCTGGCGTCCGGCACCGTTGAAAGTGTCGACGAGCGTTCCACCACCGCGTTGTGGAGCAACGACTCCCTGGCTCGCCGTCAGCTGTCGGCACCGGAAGTGTTTTCCAGCTACGTAGCGGTAGGCGACTTCGAAGGCTACCTGCACCTGCTGAGCCAGGTGGACGGTCGCTTTGTAGGTCGTGAGCGTATCGACAGTGACGGCCTGCGTGCGCGTCCGCTGGTCGTGGGTAACATGCTTTATGTGTATGGCAACAGCGGCAAGCTGGAAGCCCTGACCATCAAGTAAGAACTATGCTTGGGGTAACACCCAGGCGGCCCCGCTTCGGCGGGGCATGCGGCATCTGACGATGCTGCCCCGAGCACCAGCCGCTGCCCTGCAGCGGCTTTTGTATTTTCTGAAATAACGAAGTGGAGAGCCGCATGGTTCCCGTAATCGCCCTGGTGGGCCGACCTAACGTCGGCAAGTCCACCTTGTTCAACCGCCTGACCAGGACTCGCGACGCCATTGTCGGCGACTTGTCCGGTCTGACCCGTGATCGCCAATACGGTGAGGCAAAGTGGCAAGGGCGCTCCTACATTATTGTCGACACCGGTGGTATCTCCGGTGATGAGCATGGCATGGACGAAAAAATGGCCGAGCAGTCGCTGCTGGCCATTGAAGAAGCCGATGTCGTGTTGTTCCTGGTGGACGCCCGCGCGGGCTACACCGCCGCCGACCAGATGATTGGCGAGCACCTGCGCAAGCGCAACAAGCGTTCCTACCTGGTCGCGAACAAGATCGATAACATCGATCCTGAAGCGGCCCGTGCCGAATTCAGCCCGATGGGCCTGGGCGATGCGATCCCGGTCGCCGGCGCCCACGGTCGCGGCATCACCCAGATGCTGGAAATCGCCCTCAGCACCTTTCCCAAGGATGACGCTGAGGAAGAGGAAGGTGAAGAAGAGATCGTTGCCGAAGGTGAGGAAGCCAAGCGCATTCCTGGCCCGAGCGAAAAAGACGGTATCAAGATCGCCATCATCGGTCGCCCTAACGTCGGCAAGTCGACCCTGGTCAACCGCATGCTCGGTGAAGACCGTGTAATCGTCTACGACGAACCCGGTACCACCCGCGACAGTATCTACATCCCGTTCGAGCGTAACGACGAGAAGTACACGCTGATCGACACCGCCGGTGTGCGCAAGCGCGGCAAGATCCACGAGGAAGTTGAAAAGTTCTCCGTGGTCAAAACCCTGCAAGCGATCAAAGACGCCAACGTGGTGATCTTCGTGATGGACGCCCGCGAAGGCGTGGTGGATCACGACCTCAACTTGCTGGGCTTTGCCCTGGAAGCCGGTCGTGCCCTGGTCATCGCGATCAACAAGTGGGACGGCATGACGCCGAGCGAGCGCGATTTCGTGAAGATCGAGCTGCAACGTCGGCTGTTCTTCGTTGAGTTCGCCGATATCCACTTTATCTCGGCACTGCACGGCACCGGCGTGGGCAACCTCTACGCGTCCGTACAGAACTCGTTCAAATCCGCGGTCACCCGCTGGCCGACCAACCGCCTCACCCAGATCCTGGAAGACGCGGTGGGCGAGCATGCGCCGCCGATGGTCAACAACCGCCGGATCAAACTGCGTTACGCCCACTTGGGTGGTGCCAACCCGCCGATTATCGTGATCCACGGTAACCAGATCGAGAAGGTGCCCAAGTCCTACGTGCGTTACCTGGAAAACACCTACCGCCGTGTCTTGAAACTGGTCGGTACGCCGATCCGTATCGAGTTCAAAGGTGGCGAGAACCCATACGAAGGCAACAAGAACACACTGACAGACCGTCAGGTGAACAAGAAGCGTCGTTTGATGACTCACCACAAGAAGGCCGACAAGAAGCGCCGCGATAAGAAATAAGCGCCGCTTTGCGTTGTAAGCTACACGCTGCGAGAGAGGGCTCCTTTGGAGCCCTTTTTTGTGGCCGGCGGTTTGTCGCTTGACCTGCTTGCGACTTGCAGCTTAAAACTTGCAGCTCACCTGCAGGGGCCTCCGATGATCACCAGCAAGCTGCCGAACGTCGGCACAACCATCTTTACCACCATGTCGCAACTCGCAGCCGAAACCGGCGCGCTAAACCTGTCCCAGGGCTTTCCCGATTTCAATGGCCCCCAGGCGTTACTCGATGCGGTGGGCAAGCACGTTGCCAGCGGGCACAACCAATATTCCCCGATGACCGGCCTGCCAGCCCTGCGCCAAGAAGTCGCGGCCAAGATCGCCCGCAATTACGGCGCCGCGGTTAACCCTGACAGCGAAGTAACCATCACCCCTGGCGCAACGGCAGCGATCTTCTGCGCGATCCAGGCGGTGATTCGCAGCGGCGATGAAGTCATCGTGTTCGATCCCTGCTACGACAGCTACGAGCCCTCGGTCGAGCTGGCCGGTGGTCGCTGCGTGCATGTGCAACTGAGCCTGCAAGGCTTTGCGCTGGACTTCGAGAAGATCAAGGCCGCGTTGTCGCCGCGTACGCGCATGATCATCCTCAACACTCCACACAACCCCACCGGTGCCCTGATCAGCCGCGCCGAGCTGGACCGGTTGGCCGAATTGATCCGCGACCGCGATATCTACCTGGTCAGCGACGAGGTCTACGAGCATCTGGTCTTCGACGGCGTACCCCACGTCAGTGTGCTGGCCCACGAAGAGCTGTATCAACGTGCGTTCGTGGTCAGCTCTTTTGGCAAGACCTACCACGTGACGGGCTGGAAAACCGGCTACGTCGTCGCGCCACCGGCCCTGACGGCCGAGCTGCGCAAGGTGCACCAGTACGTCAACTTTTGCGGCGTGACGCCATTGCAGTTCGCGCTGGCTGACTTCATGGCCGACCACCCGGAGCACGTCGACGAATTGCCTGCGTTCTATCAGGCCAAGCGCGACCTGTTCTGTGACCTGCTGGCACCGTCACGTTTCAGTTTCAGCCGGGTGACCGGCACGTACTTCCAACTGGTGGATTACTCACAGATTCGCCCGGACCTGGATGACGTCGCCATGTCCCTGTGGATGACCCGCGAACACGGCGTCGCGACCATCCCGGTCTCGGTGTTCTACCAGAACCCACCCCAAGGCCAGCGCCTGGTGCGCCTGTGCTTTGCCAAACGCGAGGAGACGCTGCGCCAAGCAGCTGAAAAACTATGCGTGATCTGAGTGCGCTGCCCAACCTGACGCTCGCCCTGGTCCAAACCACCCTTGCATGGCACGACCGTAAGGCCAACCTCGAACACTTCGACCTGCTGCTGGAGCAGGCCAGGGGCGCCGACCTGATCGTACTGCCGGAGATGTTCACCACCGGATTCTCCATGGCGTCGGCCACCCTCGCTGAACCGGAAAACGGTCCTACCCATCGATGGCTCCAAGCCCAGGCGGCCAAATATAACGCCGTGATCACCGGCAGTGTGATCATCCAGGCCGCCGACGGCAGCCACCGCAACCGCCTGTTGTGGGCACGACCGGATGGCGAGGTGCTGCATTACGACAAGCGCCACCTGTTTCGTATGGCCGGCGAGCACGATCACTACACCCCCGGCGAACGGCAGGTGCAGTTTGAATTGAAGGGCTGGCGTATTCGGCCGCTGATTTGCTACGACCTGCGTTTTCCGGTGTGGAGCCGCGATGCCCAGGACACGGACCTGCTGCTGTACACCGCGAACTGGCCGGGAGCGCGGCGTCAGCACTGGAACCGTTTATTGCCGGCGCGTGCCATCGAAAACCTGTGCTACGTGGCGGCAGTCAATCGGGTGGGTACGGATGGCAAAGGTTTCGCTTACACCGGGGACAGCCAGGTGCTGGATTTCCAGGGTGAGACCCTGCTTAGCGCAGGGGAGGCGGACGGGGTGTTTCAGGTGTGCCTGGAGGCAGCCGAGCTGGCGACCTATCGCAGCAAATTTCCGGCGAACCTGGATGCCGATAGTTTTCAGTTTGTCTGACCACAGGGAAACGCATTCCAAATGTGGGAGGGGGCTTGCCCCCGATGAGGACCTCACAGACACCGCAAATATAAATCCCAACAAAAAGGCCCCTGAGTTCTCACCCAGGGGCCTTTTGCGTTTCGGCGGTCAGTTACGCCGCTTTCGCTTCCAACTGGCTCAGCGAGCGATTCAGCGCGCTGAACACCGCCTTGAAGCTGGCGGTAGTGATGTTTTCATCAATGCCCACGCCATGCACCGGACGCTCGCCATTCACACGCAATTCAATGTAGGCGGCAGCCTTGGCGTTGGTACCCGCGCCGATCGCGTGTTCGTTGTAGTCCATGATCTCCACCTTGATCGGCAGGGCGGCGACCAGGGCTTCCAGGGTGCCATAGCCCTTACCGTGCCAGCGCAGGTTGGTTTCGCCCTGGCCTTTGCCCGAGACTTCCACTTCCACCGAGCTGTTGCCGTTTTCTTCCTGCAGGCGATGGCTGACCAGCGCGTACGGAGTGTTGGCCTGCAAGTATTCGCGTTGCAGCAAGGCGTAGATCTGCGGGGCGGTCATCTCCAGGCCCACGCGGTCGGTTTCGGCCTGTACCACCTGGCTGAACTCGATCTGCATGCGACGCGGCAGGCTGATGTCGTATTCCTGCTCCAGCAGGTAGGCGATGCCGCCTTTGCCCGACTGGCTGTTCACACGGATCACCGCCTCGTAGCTGCGGCCAATGTCGGCCGGGTCGATCGGCAAGTACGGCACTTCCCACAGCGCATCGTCTTTCTGCTGGGTGAAGCCCTTGCGGATCGCGTCCTGGTGGGAGCCCGAGAACGCCGTGTGAACCAGATCACCCACATACGGATGACGTGGGTGCACCTGGATCTGGTTGCATTCTTCGACGACCTTGCGCACGCCGTCGATGTCGGAGAAGTCCAACTGCGGGTCGAGGCCCTGGGTGTACATGTTCAAGGCCACGGTGACCAGGTCGACGTTACCGGTGCGCTCGCCGTTGCCGAACAGGCAGCCTTCGACACGGTCGGCGCCGGCCATCAGGCCCAGCTCGGTCGCGGCCACGCCGGTGCCACGGTCGTTGTGGGTGTGCAGGCTGATGATCACGCTGTCACGGCGGTTGATATGGCGACCGAACCACTCGATCTGGTCGGCATAGATGTTCGGCGTGGCGCATTCCACGGTGGCCGGCAGGTTGAGGATCATCTTGTGTTCAGGCGTCGGGTTCCACACCTCGATCACGGCGTCACAGACTTCTTTGGCGAATTCCAGCTCAGTGGCGCTGAAGGTCTCCGGGGAGTATTCGAAGGTCCACTGGGTTTCCGGCTGCTGGGCCGCGTATTTGACGAACAGCTTGGCCGCGTTGACCGCGATGGCCTTGATACCGTCCTTGTCCTGGTTGAACACGATGCGGCGGAAGGACGGCGAGGTGGCGTTGTACAAGTGCACGATGGCTTTCTTGGCGCCGCGCAGGGATTCGAAGGTGCGTGCGATCAAGTCTTCACGGCCCTGGGTCAGAACCTGGATGGTGGTGTCCTCGGGGATGTGGTTGTCTTCGATCAGGGTACGTACGAAGTCAAAGTCGGTTTGCGATGCGGCGGGGAACGACGCTTCGATTTCCTTCACGCCCACGGCGACCAGCGTCTTCCAGAAGCGCAGTTTTTTCACCGCGTCCATCGGCTCGATCAGCGACTGGTTGCCGTCACGCAGGTCGGAGCTGCACCAGATCGGCGCTTCGGTGATGGTCTTCGACGGCCAGGTGCGGTCCGGGATATCGATGGTCGGAAACGCGCGGTACTTCGAAGACGGGTCTTTGAGCATGCTCATCGGGAAATCCTTTGTTGTAGGGGCCGAGAAAAGGCGGCCTGCCGTGGAACTGTTTTTGGGGATAAGGCGTAGAGACGAGGCAGATCGATTCAGCCTGGCAGTCGTGCGCTGACGAGGCACAGGCTGCGGTGCTGGCGGAGCTGAATGAGGGTGTGAGAGGTTTTCATAAGCTCAACCCTAACCGCCGGGGTGAAAGATGGCAAGCAGTCGAAAAAAATTGAGAGAAGTTCTGCTATTTGCGTAGGAATCGAGATTTTATGCCTGGGAACGTTGCAAGCGCTGAATTTAATTGCGCGTGCTTTGCAGCGCGCGCAATCGAGTCACTCAGGGCTGGAACGCGCCGATAAAGATCGCCGGGTCCACCCGTGCATCGTTGAGGCTGATGTTCCAGTGCATATGTGGCCCGGTGGCGCGGCCCGTCGCGCCGACCTTGCCTACCACCGTCCCGCGCACCAGTTGCTGGCCGACTTTCACGTCGATCTTCGACATATGACAGAACATGCTGATAAAGCCCTGGCCGTGGTCGACGAACACGGTGTTGCCATTGAAGAAGTAGTTGCCGACCAGGATCACCTTGCCGTTCGCCGGCGTCTTGATCGGCGTACCGGCCGGCACGGCGAAATCCAGGCCCGAATGCGGGTTGCGTTCTTCACCGTTGAAGAAGCGACGCACGCCGAACTTGCTCGACAGCGGCCCGTTCACCGGTTTATCCAGCACCAGGTTGCTCGGCAGGTTGGGGCTGAAACTGCGGTAGGCCTTGAGTTGCACGGCCAGTTCGCCTTCGATGCGCTTGAGTTGGGCCGGGTCGGGGTTGACCTGGCTTTTGTTCTTCAGGGTGATGCGCTGTTCCGGGTATTTCTTGTAACCGACGATAAACGGCAGGCTGCGGCTACCGCTGCTGATGCGCTCGTTGCCCGGCTTGACGCTCAGCGGAATGCCGACAATCGCCAGCCAGTTGTCCTGTTCCTTGACCACCAGCACCGGCTTGCCTTGATAGGTCGCTTTCGGTGCAGCGGCCGAAGGACCCAGGTCGACCACGGCCACGCCACCCGGCACCGGTTTGTTTAATGTACGGCTGATATAACTATCGGCGTGGGCATTAAAGGCAAGGCACAGCAGCATCAACAAGCTAAAGAGACGAGGCATCAATCAATCCAATAACGAAAGGGTGACGGGTGTCAGGTGGTTGTCTTCCACCCGCACTTGCAGCTGGCCTTCACCGAGACGCGCGGTGAGGCGTTGGCCGGTGTGGGTTTGCGCCGCGTTGCGAATGGCCTGGCCGCGCTCATCCAGCAAGATGCTGTAACCGCGAGCCAAGGTTGCCAGCGGGCTGACCACCTGCAACGTCTGTACCTGGCTTTGCAGTTGCAGGCGACGGGCCTTCAGGCCTTCGCGCATGGCGCGGGGCAGGCGTTCGGCAAGGCTGTCCAGGCGCTGGCGCAATAGGGCCAGTTGACGGCCGGGGTGCTGGCCGGCGAGGCGGGTTTCCAGGCGGATCAGGCGCTCGCGCCGGGTATTGAGGCTGCGTTCGAAGGCGCGGCGCAGGCGCATGTCCAGGTCATCCAGGCGCTGGGCCTGCTGGCGCAGACGTTCGCCCGGATGACGCAAGCGCCGGGCCATGCCTTCGAGGCGCAGGCGATCATGGGTCAGGCGATTGCGCATCAGCATCACCAGGCGCCGATGCAGGTTCTCGACCTGGCGCACCAGATGGCTGGCGTCCGGGGCGAGCAACTCAGCGGCGGCAGACGGCGTAGGGGCGCGCACGTCCGCCACGAAGTCGCTGATGGAGACATCGGTTTCATGGCCGACGGCGCTGACGATGGGCGTGACGCACGCATCCACTGCGCGGGCGACGGCTTCTTCGTTGAAGCACCAGAGGTCTTCCAGAGAGCCGCCGCCACGCGCCAGGATCAGTGCGTCAAAGCCACGGGCGTCGGCGAGTTTCAGCGCCCGCACAATCTGCGCGATCGCTTCACGACCTTGTACGGCGGTGGGGATCAAGGTCAGCTCAATGTTCGGCGCTCGGCGGCGGAACACGCTGATGATGTCGCGGATCACCGCGCCGGTGGGCGAGCTGATAATGCCAATGCGCCGAGGATGGGCCGGCAGCGGCACCTTGCGCTCGGCACTGAACAGGCCTTCGGCGCTGAGCTTTTCCTTCAGCGCATCGAACGCCAGGCGCAGCGCGCCGTCGCCGGCAGGCTCCACCGTGTCGAGGATCAACTGGTAGTCGCCACGGCCCTCGAACAGCGAGACCTTGCCACGCACCTTCACCGCCAGGCCATCCTTCAGCGCCTGGCGCACCCGTGCGGCATTGTTGCGAAACAACGCGCAACGCACCTGGGCGCCGCTGTCCTTGAGGGTGAAATACACATGGCCGGAGGCCGGGCGGGCGAGGTTGGAGATCTCGCCTTCGACCCAGATATTGGTGAACACGTCTTCCAGCAACACCCGCGCACGGCCGTTGAGTTGGCTGACAGTCAGGACTTCACGGTCCAGGCCCAGACGGGCAAAGGGGTCTTTAATCATGGGCGGCAGTTTATAGGCATTCGTGCAAGGTTTGACAGAACTGCTCCACCAACCGGCTCGGCGCCTGCGGGCAGGCCAGGGCCACGGTGCTCAGGCAATCCGGGTCAGCCAGGGCTAAAAAGTGCACATTGGCGGGGGCGATGTCCTGCATGGATTTTGGTAACAGGGCAATACCGAAGCCGGCCTGGATCAACTGTAGCTGAGTGGTCTTACGTGATATGACCCGCGCAGCCTTGGGGAAAAATCCGGCGCGCATGCAGAGTTCGGCTGACAGATAACTCAGTCCACCACGCTGTGGATGGGGGATCGAGATAAACGCTTCATCCTTGAGCTGCTCCAGGCCGACGGGCTCGTTGCTACTTGCCAGTCGGTGATTCGGCGGCACCGCCAGCAGCAATTGCTCCTTATATAAAGGCTCCACACGTACCCCTTCACGCTGGCGCAGCACCGGCAGCCGTAACAGGCCGACGTCCAGGCGACCGTCGGCGATCTCCTCCAGTTGCGCTTCGGAGGACAGTTTGACGATGTCCATCGAAACGCCGGGGCAGCGCTCCAGCCACGTGCTGATGCCCTGCAATAACACGCCGCTCATCGGCACGGTGCTCGAATGGCTCAGGCGCAGGGTGCCGAGTTGGCCTTTGCCGACCTGGGTCGCGGTTTCACTGGCCTTGAGCAGCTCGCTCAGCAGGTTGCGGGCCCTTGGGTAGAACGCTTCACCGGCCGCGGTCAGGCGTGGCTGGCGTGCAGTGCGTTCGAACAACGGCGTTTGCAGCTGGTTTTCCAGCTCCTTGATCTGTCGGCTCAGGGCCGATTGCGCCACGAACAGGCGTTCGGCGGCGGCGCTGAAGCTGCCGCTGTCGGCAATTTCGACGAAGTAGCGCAATTGGCGAGTGGAAATCACACGTTATGCCTTTTTGAGATGGGTGGAGGGCTTTGACGATATTAGTCGCAACCCTCGCTGATGGCTAAAGTGATGGCTATCTCTTTCAAGGAATTCGCCATGAGCCCGGTTGAGCTGATGAGCCAGTGGTCGTTTAGCGGTGTGGAGTGGCTGGTGATCGGCCTGGGCGTGGTAGTGGCCTATATCGTGTTCGGCATTGCCGGCTTTGGTACGGCGTTGGTAGCGGGGCCGATCCTGATTGTGTTTATGCCGCTGTCGAAGATCATCCCGTTGCTGGTGCTGCTGGATTTCGTCGCGGCTTTTGGCGGCCTTCTGCATACGCGACGGGACGTGAACAAGCCGGAGCTGCTGCGATTACTGCCGTGCATGGCGATTGGCTGCACCCTGGGCGTGGTGTTTTTGCTCAACTTGCATTCGGACCTGTTGCTGCTGTTGATGGGGCTGTTTATCAGCGCCTATGCGATTTACAGCCTGGCGGTAAACGCCCGGCCCACGCAACTGGCAGCGGGGTGGTCGATCCCGATGGGCACTGTGGGCGGGCTGTTTGGGGCGTTGTTCGGCAGTGGTGGCTTTTTATATGCCATCTACCTGAACAGCCGCTTGCCCAAGGACGCGGCACGCGCGACCCAAAGCGCGTTGATCAGTTGCAGTACGGTGGTGCGCCTGAGCCTGTTTTTGATCGCCGGGGTGTATGCTGATCTGCCGCTGCTGATGTTGGCCCTCTGCCTGTTGCCCGCGATTGCCCTGGGGCTGTGGTGTGGGCGCAGGCTGACGATGCGCATGTCCCGTGAAGCGTTTGTGCGCTTGGTGACGTGGCTGGTGCTGGCCAGCGGCATTGCATTGATTGGGCGGTACTTGAGCACTTGACCTGATTTCTTCAGGGATTAAGCTGCCGTCCTCCCGGGCCTCATCGCGGGCAAGCCCACTCCCACCTTTGAAGGTGTTCACAATTCAAAATGTGGGAGGGGCTTGCCCGCGATGGCGTCAGCAGCCACACCGCAGGCCTTTCATGAATTCCCAAAGCATCCTTGTCCCCAAAATCTCCACCTTGCCCGTCCACGAACCCCGCGCCCGGGCCATCGTGCGCTGGCTGGTGCGCAAGAACATCATCAAGGAAGAACTCACTACCTGTGGCCGCACCGGTAACCGCATGGCCTACGCCCTGGCCGACGGCGCCCGCGCCGTGGTGCTGCACCCCGAGGCGCTGCCGTTCAACGAGCCGGTCAATGGCCTGGAGATCATCTACAAGCGCTGCATCTATACGCCGGCCAAGGGCTTTCTCGAAGAAGCCGGTTGCCCGGAGTGCCGCAAGGAAGTCGGCGAGGCGCTGTTCGAAAGCCTGGAGGACTGGATGCCCGGCTATACCGACAACTTCACCTGCCCGCTGTGTGGGCATGAAGATGACATCAACGGGTTTCTGTTCCTGCAGGCGTGCGGGTTTTCCAACCTGGGATTCATCTTCAACAACTGGGCGGAGGCGGGGTTCAAGCAAAGCTTTATCGACGAATTTGCCGATTGGCTGGACCAGAAGATCAGTTGGGTCAAGGTCGAGCTTTAATCCATCTATCAGTATTACCAAGTTTGTCAGAGTTTTACATTGAGCCCGACAGGGTGCATGTATATAATGGCGCGCTTCCATTTTCCCGCTCGGGAGCCCCCGCGATGCTGCGTATCAGCCAAGAAGCTCTGACATTCGACGACATTCTCCTAGTGCCCGGTTATTCCGAGGTGCTTCCTAACGAAGTCAGTCTCAAGACCCGCCTAACCCGTGGCATCGAGCTGAATATTCCCCTGGTTTCCGCTGCGATGGACACCGTTACCGAAGCCCGCCTGGCCATTGCCATGGCGCAGGAAGGCGGTATCGGGATCATCCACAAGAACATGACCATCGAGCAGCAAGCTGCCGAAGTGCGCAAGGTCAAGCGTTACGAAGCCGGTGTGGTGAAAGATCCAATCACCATCGAAGCCGACGCCACCGTGCGTGACCTGTTCGACCTCACTCGTCTGCACAACATCTCCGGTGTTCCCGTGCTGCACGATGGCGACCTGGTCGGCATCGTCACTTCCCGTGACGTGCGTTTCGAAAACCGTCTTGAAGTCACCGTCCGCGAAGTGATGACGCCTAAAGAGCGCCTCGTCACTGTCAAGGAAGGCGCCGACAAGAACGACGTACGCGAACTGCTGCACAAGCACCGCATCGAGCGCGTGCTGATCGTCGACGACAAATTCGCCCTCAAAGGCATGATGACCGTCAACGACATCGAAAAAGCCAAGGCTTACCCGCTGGCCAGCAAGGATGACCAAGGTCGTCTGCGCGTAGGTGCTGCGGTCGGTACCGGTAAAGACACCGGCGATCGCGTTGCCGCCCTGGTTGCTGCCGGTGTGGACGTGGTGGTGGTCGACACCGCCCACGGTCACTCCAAAGGCGTGATCGATCGCGTACGTTGGGTCAAGCAGAACTTCCCTGAAGTCCAGGTGATCGGCGGCAACATCGCCACCGGCGCAGCGGCCAAGGCCCTGGCCGAAGCCGGCGCGGATGCCGTCAAGGTCGGTATCGGCCCTGGCTCGATCTGCACCACGCGTATCGTCGCCGGTGTAGGCGTGCCGCAAATCAGCGCCATCGCCAACGTCGCCGCTGCCCTTGAAGGCACCGGCGTACCGTTGATCGCCGACGGCGGCATCCGTTTCTCCGGTGACCTGTCCAAGGCCATCGTAGCCGGTGCTTCCTGCGTGATGATGGGCTCGATGTTCGCCGGTACCGAAGAGGCGCCAGGCGAGATCGAACTGTTCCAGGGGCGTTCGTACAAGGCTTACCGTGGCATGGGTTCGCTGGGCGCCATGTCCCAGGCTCAAGGCTCGTCCGACCGTTACTTCCAGGACTCCTCGGCAGGCGCCGAGAAGCTCGTACCGGAAGGTATCGAAGGCCGTGTGCCGTACAAAGGCACACTGAGCGCCATCATCCATCAACTGATGGGCGGCCTGCGTTCCTCGATGGGCTACACCGGCAGTGCCGACATCGAAGAAATGCGTACCAAGCCTGAGTTCGTGCGGATCACCGGTGCCGGTATGGCCGAGTCCCACGTCCACGACGTACAGATCACCAAAGAAGCGCCAAACTACCGCGTAGGTTGATGCTTCCTGCAAATAGTTAAGTAACCGGGGCTGTCTTTTTCAGCCCCGAGTTGTTTCTGATTCATTAGACGAGACTGATCTCATGGCCCTCGACATTCACGCCCACCGCATCCTGATCCTCGATTTCGGTTCCCAGTACACCCAACTGATCGCCCGCCGCGTGCGTGAAATCGGCGTGTATTGCGAACTGCATCCGTTCGACATGGACGACGAAGCGATTCGCGAATTCGCACCGAAAGGCGTCATCCTCGCCGGTGGCCCCGAGTCCGTGCATGAAGCCAACAGCCCGCGCTGCCCGCAAGCCGTATTCGACCTGGGCGTGCCCGTCTTCGGTATCTGCTACGGCATGCAGACCATGGCCGAGCAGCTGGGCGGCAAGGTTGAAGGTTCCGAACTGCGTGAATTCGGTTATGCCCGTGTAGACGTGGTCGGCAAGAGCCGCCTGCTGGACGGCATCGAAGACCACGTCGACGCCGACGGCCTGTTCGGCCTCGACGTATGGATGAGCCACGGTGACAAAGTCACCAAGATGCCGGAAGACTTCCACATCCTGGCCAGCACCCCGAGCTGCCCGATTGCTGGCATGTTCAGCGACGAGCGTCGCTACTACGGCGTGCAGTTCCACCCGGAAGTGACCCACACCAAGCAAGGCGGCCGCATCCTGTCGCGCTTCATCCTCGACATCTGCGAGTGTGAAGCCCTGTGGACCCCGTCGAAAATCGCTGAAGACGCCATCGCCAACGTGCGTGCCCAGGTCGGCACCGACAACGTGCTGCTCGGCCTGTCCGGCGGCGTTGACTCCTCCGTGGTTGCCGCGCTGCTGCACAAAGCCATCGGCGACCAACTGACCTGCGTCTTCGTCGACAACGGCCTGCTGCGCCTGCACGAAGGTGAGCAAGTGATGGCCATGTTCGCCGAGAACATGGGCGTCAAGGTGATCCGCGCCAACGCCGAGGACCAGTTCCTCAACAACCTGGCCGGCGAGTCCGACCCAGAGAAGAAGCGCAAGATCATCGGTCGTACCTTCATCGACGTCTTCGATGCCCAGGCCAAACACCTGGACAACATCAAGTACCTGGCCCAGGGCACCATCTACCCCGACGTGATCGAGTCGGCCGGTGCCAAGAGCGGCAAGGCACACGTGATCAAGTCCCACCACAACGTAGGTGGCCTGCCTGAGGAAATGAACCTCAAGCTGGTAGAACCGCTGCGCGAACTGTTCAAGGACGAAGTCCGCCGCCTGGGCCTGGAACTCGGCCTGCCGTATGACATGGTCTACCGTCACCCATTCCCAGGCCCGGGCCTGGGCGTGCGCATCCTCGGTGAAGTGAAGAAGGAATACGCCGACCTGCTGCGTCGCGCCGACCACATCTTCATCGAAGAACTGCGCAAGGCCGACTGGTACCACAAAGTCAGCCAGGCCTTCGTGGTGTTCCAGCCGGTGAAATCCGTCGGCGTTGTAGGCGATGGCCGTCGTTACGCCTGGGTCGTGGCCCTGCGTGCCGTAGAGACTATCGACTTCATGACGGCGCGCTGGGCGCATCTGCCGTACGAACTGCTTGAGACCGTTTCCGGTCGCATCATCAATGAGATCGAAGGCATCTCGCGCGTTACTTATGACGTGTCGAGCAAGCCGCCGGCGACGATTGAGTGGGAATGATTGGACGTCCGGCATTGTCCGGCACCCACTAGCAAGAAATGCTCTGGAGCCCGCGTAATTGCGGGCTTTTGGCTTTTTGGGTCTGGCAAATTCTGGCAGCTTTGTGCATCGCCAAGCACCGTGTTTGTATGGCATGGTACGGGGCATTGACTGAGCCAAATGCCATGTTCGGTGCTCGATACCATGTCGCCCTAGTAGGGCAGTGCATGGTATCAAATCTCATCATCAGCCCGGTTTCATTGGGTTTTATCGTGGTGCATGAGTGCTTTTCTGAGCATGGTATTTTTTCAATGGAATCCGTAACTGCCATGCTGACCGATACCAAGCTGCGTAACCTAAAACCGCAAGAAAAACTCTACAAGGTGAACGACCGTGACGGGCTGTACGTGGCCGTCACTGCTGCCGGTTCCATCTCCTTTCGTTACAACTACTCAATCAATGGCCGTCAGGAGACCATCACGTTCGGTCGTTATGGCGTGGGTGGCATCACACTTGCGGAAGCCAGAGAGCGCTTGGGCGAGGCTAAAAAGATGGTTTCGGCGGGTAAGTCACCTGCCAAAGAGAAAGCCCGAGCCAAGGCACGCACCAAAGGGGCAGAGACGTTTGATGCGTGGGCGGAGAAATGGCTGCGTGGGTATCAGATGGCTGACTCGACGCGTGACATGCGCCGATCGGTTTACGAGCGCGAGCTAAAGCCGCACTTCGGTAATCAGAAACTGGTGGAAATCAATCATGAGGATCTGCGTACCCTGACAGATGCCATTGTGGAGCGTGGAGCTCCAGCCACGGCCGTGCACTCCCGCGAGATTGTGATGCAGGTGTTCCGATGGGCTATTGAGCGTGGCCAGAAGGTCGAGAACCCGGCTGATTTAGTACGTCCTGCAAGCATCGCTAAATTTGAGCCACGTGACCGCGCTTTAGGGCCTGACGAAATCGCGTTGATGTATCAGTACCTGGACCGCATCGGCACCGCCTCATCCGTGAGAGTCGCCGCTAAGCTGCTGTTGCTGACCATGGTTCGTAAAAGTGAATTGACCAACGCTACCTGGAACGAAATCAATTTCAGTGAAGCCCTGTGGACCATTCCGAAAGAGCGGATGAAGCGGCGCAATGCCCATTTGGTTTTCTTATCTCAGCAGGCGCTGGATTTCTTCATTGCTCTTAAGACGTTTGCCGGTGGTTCGGATTACGTCTTTCCCTCTCGGTACGATTCCGATTTGCCAATGAGCACCGCGACGATCAATCAGGTGCTGACGCTAACCTACCGGCTTGCGCAGAAAGAAGGGCAGCCGTTGAGCAAGTTCGGACCGCATGATTTGAGGCGCACAGCGAGCACGCTGCTGCATGAGGCGGGTTACAACTCAGACTGGATTGAGAAGTGTCTTGCGCACGAGCAGAAGGGTGTACGGGCGGTTTACAACAAGGCTGAATACCGTGATCAGCGTCGGGCGATGTTGCAGGATTGGGCGGATATGATTGACGAGTGGACGCTTAAACGACCACGTCCAAGCAATGGAGGAAAAAAATGAAATTAGAGTTTTGATCTTTCATGATGATGCCTGCTTTCCAGACCGTCGCTTGATGGCCGCAGAAACAGCTTGGCGTGATACGCCAAGCTGCCGGGCGATTTCAGCATGACTTGTAATTCCTCGCATCAACAGATCATCTATCGTGCTAGTTGGTGACTTCAGTGCTTGGAGAAGGCGGTATGCCTCTTTTCTGACCTCGGCATGGGCCTCGATATCCCAGCTTGGGAGGAAAGCAGCTTCTTGAGACCAGATTTTTGCAATCAAATCCTCATAATCCAGCACGAACCTCCTATCGCGTTGGTAAGCGCGGCGTGCCTCATCGCTACGTCGCGGATTGTGGGCCTCACAATAGAGTTTGCTCGGTTTAGCCGAACCCTCTGGCTGGCCAGGTAGGGCCGCAGGCCTTAGTAATTCACCGTGTTGCGCCCAAGTAGAAACGAGCATTCGGCGCTCCACGTGCTCACGAAATGCTGCTACCGAAAAGTCCCCGCGCAGTTCCTGAATGTCACAGTACTTCGACAACATTCGAGGGGGCTCATACCTGCCGAACTCCCCATTCAATGCCCGTTCGTATCGATCCACCAAGGCATCGGCTTTTTTCTGAGCTTCGGTGCGAACAGACTCCGTTAATGGGACTGCTTTGACATTCCCTCGCTTTAGGCGCTTGAAGACTTTCGGCGCCGCGATGCTGATCACATATTCGGTGGAGCGCCAACATAGCTCGCAGAAGCACCACTCGTATTGGTTACTCAACTTGGCACGGATGCGATCCGACGATGTGTCGCTTTCTCTAACCAGCATTTGCAAAAGCGGGTCGTAAGTGCTCGACGTTTTTAAGTGTTTTCCCATCCTTAGATGATAGCTCTGATTGACAACCAAATTCTAACTTTTTTGCGCCCTGGGTCTGGCGCTCGAAGGCATTGTCAAGCATCTGACAACTTCGAAGGAAAGCGACCCGATGGAGACCAAACCAAAGAGCAAGACACTCATCAACCGTAAGAAATTGCATGCGATGATCCCGCTAGCAGAGCGCACGATCTACAACATGGAGCAGCGGGGCGAGTTCCCGCGCCGTATTGCGTTAACCAGCCGAAATGTCGCTTGGGATTTGGCTGAAGTCGAAGAATGGATTGATGCGTGCAAGGCTTCTGGCCCAGCTCCCAGACCCGGAATTGGAGCCTGAATAGTGTGGGTCGGGCCCGACTCAGGGCCCATGCCGCAGCCGCTTGTGCGAACCGCCCGCGCTCAACTTCAAAGTTCACAGCTTGCGCTGTTCAGTTCTCAGGACGAGGCGCAGATGTACCACGACAGCAACAGGAGCGGGTTCTTCTCGCTACTGGTTGATGTTCGTGGCGAAAAGCGTCAGTCGTCCCACCGGCTAGCGGATATGCCCACCATACTCAATCTGGTGGACAAAACTCGCGACACTTGGATATCTCAGGCCGAGTTCATCCGACCCAACCGGCGCGTCGTAAACCTGTCCCGGCTTGGTCTGTTGTTCGCAGACCTCGACACCTACCGTATCCCCGCATTAGCTGGCCGCGACCCTGAAAAATTGGCCGCGTCTGTGTTGTATTTCTGCAACGAGGCGGGGGTGCCTGCGCCGTCCCTGCTGATCTACAGCGGTCGAGGCATACAGGCCAAGTGGCTGCTAGAGGGCACGATTCCGCGCCAAGCGCTGCCCCGCTGGAATGCGTGCCAGCGTTACTTAGTGGATCGCCTCGCGCACATCGGTGCCGATCCGATGGCCAAGGACGCAAGCCGGGTCTTACGTACCGTGGAGACGGTCAATAGCAAGAGCGGCGAAGTCTGCCGCGTGGTGCATGTCCAGAGCGACACAAACGGCCAGCCGATCCGGTACAACTTCGAGCATATGGCCGAGGCCCTGCTACCGACTGCCCGCTGGACTATCGAGCAGCAGCGGCAGGAACAGAGCCAGCGGCGCGCCACGAAAAAGCTTTTCCTTTTAATGCCCTGCGGCAAAGCCGACAATTTGCGCGGTTTCTCAGGTCGCCAGCTTGCTTGGGATCGCCTCGAAGACCTACGCAGGCTTGCCGAGCTGCGCGGCGGTGTCGTGGAAGGCCAGCGGATGCAACATCTGTTTTGGCGGTTGAACTTCCTGCTGCTTTCCGGGGCAACCAATAGCAAGCAGATGTACCACGAAGCGGCTGCACTTGCCCGCGAGTTAGATCCGCAGTGGAATAGCCGCTCCAAAGAGCTGATGACGCTGTTCAGCAAGGCAAAAGCCTACGAGGCCGGGGAGAAAGTCACCTTTGGCGGCAAGGAACATCCGCCGCTTTACACGCCTAGGAACGATACCCTTATCAACCTGTTCAGGATCACCCCCGCAGAACAGCAGCAGCTCAAGACTATTGTCAGCCACGCCGAGGCAGCAGGGCGCCACAGGAGGCGCGAGGAAGGTCGTAGACGCGCTGCTGGTGCCGTGGACCGGGAAACTTACCTCGAAACGGCTAACGGCAAGCTAGCAAAGGCTCAAGCGCTTCGGGCGGAAGGTTTAAGCGTGCGAGCCATAGCAAAGCGTATGGGGGTATCAGTTATGGCTGTGTCTAGGTACATAAACGCCCCATAAATCAGTGTACCAAGTCCGTGCGTATTACTAATGGCGAAGCCTCCGGGCAATTGGATGGCAGCCTGTTTTTAGCTGGCTCAAAGGGGGTTGGGTCATTGCTCCCTACCTGACTATCTTTACGCATTGCTACTGTTCTGTCGCTTGCATCGAATTCGACCGGCAAGCTGGATGGAGTCGACCGACAGGAACCGTCCAAAAGCAGGCTGTTGGAACTGCTGCCCATAAAGCTTTGACGACATTGTCCGATAAATATATAGCCGAAAACCACAACGATAAGGACATGACTGTGACCGAATATTTGTTCCGCCCTACGCAAGAGTATGAAAACGAGCAGTACGAGCGAATCAAGAGCAAGGTGTTTTCTATATTCGACTCTGGCCGAATGACAGAAAGAGAAGAAATTATTTCGGTTTGCATGGTCGTGTACAGCGAGCACGAGCTAGTTCTAGAGGAAAATATTAAATCTCTTGATGCGCTGTCATTAGTGATATTTATACTCAATCAGTATGAGGCGTACGAAAAGAAAAGCCTAGCACATCATCAATTCATCTTGTCTGCCGCAGAGGATGAAAGTTGGAAAAGTTATGCCATGCATGCCAGGCGAGGAATAAAGTATCTAATGGAGCATCTTTGTCGGCATAGTAATGTTTTGCTTGGTACAAAAGATGATGAGCTAACTGAGCCTGAGAAGATCGCGTCATTGTCTAGGATTTTTATCTCCATCGAAGAAATGTGTTTGACCTATATTCGGATCGATGGTTACAGATTTCTTTATGATGAAGTTGAACTGATATTAAATCAGAAGGAATACACTTACTTTAATGTGCCTCAAGACTCAGATTCTCGTAATAACCTAGATATTAGAACTGAAAGAAAAGAAATCAGGTCAAGAATAAAAGGCTGCCCATACAGTATTGATATTGAAGATCATGGTCGCGTTCTTGACCCACCATTTACCAAGCACTTGGGCTTAAATTACACGCAACTAATAGAGTTCTTGCGCGCATACATACATTCTGAGGCCAATCCAGTTGGAGTAATACCTAAAGCTAAAGTTATCATGGGCTTGAAGGAAAAGTTCAACACAAGCATTGAGCAAGCTACTCAGGCGATTAATGGTTTCACTATACGGGCAGTCAATTTAGAGAATAGAACTCTATTTAGCCCTAAACAAGAACACCGGGCATATCATCGTGGGTTTTTTGAGTTTATACAGAATGATATCGCAGTTCTTTTTTTCTCAAGAGCTATGGCGATTGAATCCCTTGACATACTGATTAATAATACATGCTACCAAAAACTACCAGAAGAATGGAAAAATCCTACTATAGAATCTTATCTTACTACACTCTCTAACAAGGCGGGGAAGTGGTTTGAGCATGTGGTATCTTATAATCTTGCCGAAGTTGGTATCCATGCGATTTCTTCGGTAGAACGTTACCGTTCAAAGGGGAAAATTATCACCCCGCCAGATGATGTGGGCGAGATCGATTTCATCGGTTACCTAGAAGAGCAGAATGCGCTGTTCGTTATCGAGGCTAAAAACGTTCGATTTAACACCGAACCAAAGCTCTTCCGTGACGACCTTAGCAAATTCATCACTGGAAAAAAATCCTATGCCGGTAAGTTTTCGTCAAAGTGCCAGTGGGTTATGCAGAATTTGCTGACTGTAACTGATGAACTAGAGAAGCAGGGGATTTTGGCTCAAAATATTCAGAAAGTTTATAAAGTAATGGTGATTCTTGCTCCATCGCCCGTCGAAGATAGGATATCGGAATTTAGCTGTGTGAATCTAGTTAAGTTTATGACGATCATGGAGAGCGGGAGCTTGGCGTCTTTGGTAGCGACTGAAATAAAGGTTGAGACTTCACCTTAGGCACTACAAAATCTTATAACTGGGCGAGATAAATAGGTAAGAATCGCAACCGCTTCTGGCTGAGCTTTGCCAGATAAAAGGGCCTGCGTTGTGTCGATTTCTGCCGGTTGCATGGCTGAGACAGGTCCGTGCGTATTACTGATGGCGAAGCCTTCCGCACCGTTGTTGCCCCTCGTCCGCATTGATGGTGGAGGTGGTAAACGATCCGTTCAGAATTGAGCATGAGAAAAGAGGGTAAGGTTTGGAAAATAAAACCCCGCGCGCGGGGTTGCTATTGGCAACTCACCACTCAGCAATTGCCGCGACTCTTTCGTTTCTGAGCTTCCTGCGCGGCTTGGATTGTCACCAACACTTGCTGGTTTAGAGCGGCGTTACTCTTACTGCCCAGCAGAGGAAAACGATTCATGGTCTGCACCCCCGAAAACATACGGTAGGAAGCCGACAAGGCAAGCGGGCTTACTCGAAGCTGCAACGCCGTATACTGCCGATCCAGCTTATCTAGCTGCGGCCCGTAACCTTTGCTTCGTAGCCACCGGCCGAGTGCCCACATGCCGATGGCGAACGTAAAGGCGAATACTACGAATCCAGCGAACATCAGAAAGCCCATCATGGTTATTTCTCCGGTTGGTCGTTCGAGGTCATTCCCGGCACCTTGAGCGAGGCGAGGCGGCCGGTAGCAGAGTCAGTGTCCGAGGCCGGACGGATGACGTTAGGCTCAGCTTGTGAAGCTTCCGTGGCCAATTCTGCTCCATTGGCTGGAGTGGTCGAGTTGGTATCGTCGGGGGCTGGTGGCGGAGATGCTGCGCCAAGAGACAAGGCGTGCGCATTTTCCATACCTGGCACTGCTATCGAGGCCATCACGCCGAGCATCTTTGCGCCACCGTCGGCCGCTTGGGAAAGCGCGCTGCCGGAGCTGACAACTCCCCCTTTTGGTGTCGTCTGCTGGTCTTTGTCGCCGTTCCCCTGCGCGGCCTTTCCGGCCTGCTTGGCGGCCTGTTGTACGCCGCTGCTTGGCGAGGACGGAGCGGCCGACGCCTGCCCGGCAGGATTGGCTGAGCTGCCGCCGACCTTTGCGCCTGCGGAACTGGCACCCTGGGCCGCTGCGCCGCCGGTGCTGGCACCCACGCCGGAGGACGCCGCTGCACCCATAGACGACGCGGCACCACCTGCGGAGCTGGCACCGGCAAAGCTGGAGTTAATCGCCCCCGCCAGTCCACCGACACCCGCCGCCCCAGCCCCGGCAGCGCTACCAGTACCGGCAGCTCCGAGGGCGGCAGCAGGAGCCGCGGCCCCGGCTGTGGCAATGGTGGCCGCCGCAGCCGCCGCCCCGGCAGCACCGGCTACTGCCATCCCGCCAATGGCCGAGCCGCCGCCCATTGACGTGCCACTAATCATGGCACCGATCAGGTCAGGAATTGTTTTCGTGAGGTAACAGCACACCAAGGCCAAACCGACCATCGTCATCAATGACGCTTCGTCATTGGTGTAGGCGGCCAACCACTGCTTTGCCGACTGTATGATCAGGCCGACAATCAGGGTTAGTACAAATAGCTTGGCGCCAATCGCAACGGTGAAGCGCATCGGCGCAATTGCAAAATCCCGCGTCCATTGCGAACCGCCAAAGCCGATGAACAGCACGGAAGCATTGATGATGACGTAAGACTCTACGAGCGTGACAAACATGAATGCAGCGATGAAGGCGAAACATGCCAACACAAGGATTGCGCATACAGCGATCAGAAGTCCCTTGGCTGGAGAAAACACTGAAATGCCCTCCACCATGGTGCGGCCAAAATCCAGCGCAACTGCCAGCATATCGCCGGGTTCTAATGCACGCCCGAGGCCGCTCGCCGATGCCGCCGCATCACGGAAGCTATCGACAATGGCCGTCGACCATTCCACCGAGTACTTCATGACTGCAAGGAAGAAACCGATCACCAGAATGAAGCGCAGCAGCTCGCCGACAATCTCGCCGAAATCGGCTTGCTTCATGACCAGAGGCATGAACGTCCAGATGAACTGGATCGAGGCCAGCAGCCAAAACAGTCTGATCGCATAGTCATACAGCTTCCCTGACCACTGGTGCGACTGTTGCAAAACGAGGTCGAGTAGACCCTGAATCGATGTATCGGCATGGGAGAGGTCGGTCGCCGCCACAGCATCTCCGCCCACGAACACACCAGCCAAGGTGAGGAACAACAATAGACGAGGATCCATAGCTAGTACCCCTTCACGCCGCCGCGAGTATTCGGGCGCGCCTCAAATGAGAGATCAGCGTCACGCTGTTGCCGTTGTTGCTCAGCCACGGCATTACATTCGCTATTGCTTTGAACCATCACGGTGACCATGGAACCGGCCAGTACGGACCCGGCGCACATCAACGCGATGAGCCATCTCGAAATAGTCATTCTCAGTACTCCTTCACGCCGCCGCGTGTGTTTTTGCGCGCTTCAAACTGCTGTTCAGCGGCTTCGCTAGCGGCCTTCCGGTCGCCTTGCTGAGCCATGTAGTTGCCCTGCATGTTGATTTGGGTGGCTATCAGATCGCGCAGTTTTTGGAGTTGCTGCACATTCTGGGAGGCGATTTCGTTGCCCGCCTGTATAGCTTGCATGCGGCCTACGGCTGACTGCGAACGGGCCACCATGCGATCAAGCTGGATGTCTTCAGACTCGAACTTGCTGGTATTGAGGTTTGCCGCCTCGAGTGCCGTCTTTACGTTGTTGCTGCCTTGTTCCGACCAATTCTGATAGCGCTCATGAGCTGGTACTTCTGCTGAGTTCGCGGCTTGATTTAGGTAGGACTGAAAGCCGGGGAAAGCGGTGTTGAACTGAGAGTCCATATTCTGGATCTGGCGGCCTAGGGACTGCGAACGGGTGTAAAGGTTGGCCACGTTTTTAAGATCGGCCGCGATGCTGCCAAACATGGTGCTTGGCAAGCCCGTGCCTTGGGTGACCATATTCTGATACTGCTGAATCTGCGTCTGAAGCTGCTCTGCAGTGTTCAGCGCCGTGTTGACTGCCTCGGCGTACTCAAACATCTGTTGATAGAACGTCGAGCAGTTTGAGCAGTAGATGGCATATGCGGGGGGTGGTGCCAGGTAGAGACCCACACTAAGGCTTGTGCTTTTAATTGCTAAAACAAGGGCAGTACGTATTCTCGATTTTCGAGCCGATGAAATCGGCGATTTCAGCAATTCCGTATTCATGCCGAACACCTCGTTTTGTCATGGTTCGAGGTTTTATTATTGACTGATATGGTGTGGTTTGGAATATGCGGATAAGTATCTATCCGCATAGAAATCAATGGCTTGCGGGCGTTGCCTGAGTGAGATTGATACGCACCAACCTGATTTTACTGGTATTTTCTTCGTGCATGGACCTGCCTGTCTTTCCGGCGTGATGTGTTTTTACGGCCAAAAAAAAGCCCACCGAAGTGGGCTTTTAATGAAATGGCGTAGCGTCTTAGTGGGCTGAGTAATAGGGGTTCTGAGTCCGATAGTGACCACGCTCCGTTTCAGGGATGTGTAGTGTTTCTAGGTGCCAGTTTTCGAGCGAGGAAGCCAACTCTGCCGCAATGCGTTGGGCTTCTCTAACGGCTTTACTAGGTCGCCCGCTGGCTTGACCGAGGTAGGCTTGCAGTTCGTTGAGTTGGTTGGCCAATGCGCTGATGCGGTGAGCGGTTTTCATGATCAATTCCCCTTTCTGATCCTTTCCACAATATTGTCGAATTCTTCCCGAATCCGATCATCTGTAATTTCAAGATTAACCAATCCTGATTTGATTGCAATTCTCCCAATTCTTTCAGCCGCCTCATTATCCAATTTCGCCAATCTTGCTTTAGCTGTTTCCAGCTCTGAAAGGGCGTCAGAACGGCGTTCTGCGAGAGTTTTTCGAGCCATGGGTTCTCCGTTTTTTTAATGAGGAAAATTAGACAGACTGAAAAGTTCTACCTCATTTTCTCGCCCAAATTAAAGGGACTAAACAACCTCGCTGTTTCGTGGGGCGTCAGATTAGGTCGTCGCGGTTTCCGCTATTTGGGTTGTGCTCGAATCCGGGGCGTTTTGCGCCGGGTTTTTGGGCCGAGGCTGGGGTGGCCTTGGTTTGTCCTCCTGGGCCTCCTGTAGAGGCAGGGGAGGGGCTTGGTTGGGCGATTTGCTCGCCGCCGTTCCTTTGGTGCCCATCGTCTCTTTCCTCTCGTACATACCTGCCGACATATTTGGTGAACTGCGGGTAGCCAATGCCAAGCTGTTCGGCGTAATCGTCATAGATCGCACGTAGCGGGTGCCCTGCATCTATCAGCTTACGAAAGTCATCAAGCCTGGCCAGGAAGGCAACTCGCCCTGCGCCGCGATACACCTTTTTCGGCCCGTCTGTCATTTGGCGTCTCCTGTTTATGTGATCGCGCTAGTGGTCAGCACCTGCTATAGGCAACTCAAGGAAATTTTAGAAAATTAAAGGAAATTCTTATATTGGCAGCGCAATTTAACGCAACTCAGAGAAATTTTGGGAAATTATAGGTCAGAAATAGCCGGATATGGCAGTAAGGCGAACCTAAGGTGGTCAAGTTGCCTAGAATTGCAGAAGATCAGACGGCAAGATGTGTGTTGTAGGCCTACGCTGCTTCGCAGCTAGGGCCTCCACCACCTACCCTTACTCGCCTTCGGCTCAACGTATCTTGCTCTGCGAGGCATGCAGCCGCTGCCGCGTTTAAGAGCAAAAACACAGCAACGGCAGGAGCACCCATGACAGGTGGCACCAAAGAAAAAACAACGGCTCGCCGACGCGGCAAGCCAATCGAGGTTTGGGTTACTAACGAGGAAAAATAGGCCATCACAAAGAAGGTTGGCGAGGCTGGCATGTCCCGGTCGGTATGCTTCTGCGCTCTTGGCTTGAACACGTCAATCCGGTCGTTCGTTGATCGTGCCGCCGTGGCAGATCTGGTAAGGATCAGCGGCGACCTAGGGGCGTTGCGGGTTGCTGAAGTGATGGCTTGTGGAGAACAGAGGGGACGGGTTAACGCCTGTCCGGGGAAGATGAGTACAACTGTGTATGGAAAAATGAGATCTGTTGGGGAGCATGGGCGAAGCTGTGAGCGGCCCGAGGATCTTACGACAGTCCAGCTGGTTGCATTTTTCAGCCATGTGGTGCGTCAATACGATCGGTTCAAAGCCGAACCTCGCGGGAAGCCGGACACACTGCCAGGACTGACGATGATAGAAGGCTAAAAATCCTTGGCGGATAGCTTCAAAGGCTAGGAGGCCAATTATCTAGTCTCATGAGGTGACGTGCCGAGGCTAACCCCGGATAATCGTCGCCACGGAACGCTTCTGAGATGTGACAGCCTTTATGAGTACAAAAACGGACAGTCTGCTAGCCCAGCTGGATAACATGACACCTTCCCAGCTCCGAAGGTTGCTAGTGGAGCAGCTTACCCAAAAGAAGTTGGGCTTGAATTGGGAGTCCAACGCAATTGAGCGTGACGAGGCTCTGAATGCGGACATCGTGCTGCCGCGATTGGTTTTAGAAAACTCCCATTCGCTGGGTAGTCCTAACGCTGAAGGCAATCTCATTATTGAAGGTGATAATTTTGACTCCTTGCGTCTTCTTCGCGCTACTCATAGGGGCAAAATACGGGTTATCTATATCGACCCGCCTTACAATACCGGTAATAAAGATTGGGTATACAATGACCACTTCGTTGGTGCTAATGACCGGTATCGTCATTCTCAATGGCTAGAATTCCTTTACCGAAGATTAACGCTCGCACGCGATTTGCTGACTCCTGATGGGGTGATTTTAGTATCCATTAATGATGAAAACCGCTCACGCCTCGAGTTACTAATGGAGCAAGTTTTTCCAAGGCGTAGGCTTGGTAGTTTGGTGTGGCGTACCAAAGATACTGGCAACGACCTATCTCAACGGTTCAGCCACGTCCATGAACACGTTTTGGTGTATGCAAATTCGGGATTTAAATTTAACGGTCGAAAAACCGACCGTTCGAAATTCCGGAATCCCGATAGCGATGTCCGGGGAGATTGGTCGCCTCAACCGATGACATCTAACAAAAGTCTTCACGAGCGTGCGAATACTTATTATCCGATTCAGAATCCAGACACCGGTTACTGGTATCCTTGTGACCCCAATAGCGTTTGGCGATTCGCGTCCGAGAACGAAATTCGAAAACGGCACCCAGATGACGAATCCGCCGTTCAGTCAGCACTTGATTCGCTTCGCAGTGACACTATCGAAACTCTAATCGCGAAACGTCATGTTTATTTTCCGCCATGCGCTGAAAAAGATGTGATGTTTTACAGAGATAGAGACGCTCTTGTAAGAGCCATCCGTGAAGACAAAGGGCCGATTCTTCCGAAGAAGAAAACTCCGCTTTTGCGAGATGATCTTCCTGATTTAGAGTTTTGGATTGGAAAGCCTATTGCGCCTGGACGACCTTCGCGTAAAGAATTCTGGGATGCAAAACCAGAGGAAGACCGCATTGCGCCCTTGAGCAGTTGGATTGGGGGGGTCAAAGAAACCCTCGACCCGCTCCTAGACGATGATGATCTGATGGAGCCGTTAGCTCTGCGTAGTCCAAAGGGGGGCATAGCTACCGACGAGATCAAAACTTGGTTAGGGGCGAAGGTGTTTCAGCACCCGAAACCTGTTGAACTGATCAAAAATCTGCTTTCGCAAGCCACTAGGCCCGGTGACATAGTTCTCGATTTCTTTGCCGGCTCTGGCACCACGGCGCAAGCTGTTTTGGCGCTCAACGCCGAAGACGGGGGCGCGCGCCGTTTCATCTTGTGTTCAAGCACCGAGGCCACTTCAAAGGAACCGGATAAAAATCTGTGCCTGGACGTTTGTGCAAAACGTTTACGGCGAGTGATCACTGGCTTTGGGAAACAGCGGGCTCTGCCAGGAGGATTTGCGTATCTTCAATTGGACAAAATGGATAGCGCAGATGTGCCTTTCGAAGGCACGCCCATGCATGCTGCTCAGCTCCTTTCCTTACGTTATTGCCAAAAAGCATCCACTGGCACCCTTGATGATTCGATCCTGCAATTAGCATTTGATGGAGAGCTCGCAGTATTGCTGGTTGCGCAGGTTGACGATGAAACCTTACAAAGGTTGGCTAAATGGCCTGCTCGCCGTCTTGCTGTGTACTCAAGCCGTCCTGAAAGCGTAACTGATCACTTAGCTAGACACGGAAAATCAGCCAATAGCTACAGTTTGCTGGACGCGCTATTCCGCGGACAGACAACCCAACGAGTTTCATGACATGGCCGAAACGACAATTTCCATGCAAGCGTTAATTACAACCGCGCAAGGTCCGCTGCTGGAGCCTGAACCGTTCCAAAGCACCTTGATCGATAATATGACGAAGACGCTACTTCACAGCAGTAGAGCTCCTTGCCTGCTTCGGGCGCCTACAGGCTCGGGCAAGACATTCATGTTGGCACGGGTCCTGGCAGACGTGAGTGCCGCTACGCCTACGGTCTGGTTTTGGTTCGTCCCCTTCGTGACATTGGTGGCTCAAACCCTCGACGCGCTGAAAAGTAACGCAAGCGACCTGACGCCTACGACGTTAGCTATAGGACGTAATCAGCAACCTGATGAGGGGCTTGTTATGATCGCTACTACGCAGGCTGTAGCGAAATCGCAGTGGCGAGTTAAAGGCTATGATGCGGACGGTGATGATGACACCCGAACGATAGCTGAATGGGTAGCATTGGCTCGAGAACGAGGCTACGCGATTGGAATGGTGGTGGATGAAGCCCATATCGCGTTGGACAAAGCTACGGAATTTGGCAAATTTGCCCAGTGGCTGAATCCAGATTTTTTGCTGATGGCAACTGCTACGCCGAAAGATCAACGCATACTGGATTTTCTAGATAGCGCTGGCAAATCAGATTTCGAGTCGTTTGCCGTCAGCCGTGATGACGTTGTAGATGCACGACTAAACAAGCGATATATTGAAGCCATCATCTACGATCTTGCTCAGAGTGTACAAAGTGTTGCTGATCTAAAACGTACGGTGTTGCGCCAAGCTTGGAAGCGAAATCAAGACCTCAAGCAGCGCCTAGCTGATGCTGGAATTCCACTAACGCCTTTACTGCTTGTGCAGGTTGCCAACGGTAACAAGACCGTGGAAGAAGCTGAGCAGGATCTAATACACCTATGCAAAGTTCCACCTGGAGCAATCGGAAAGCATTCATCCGATGACCCTGATCCAGTTTTGATGGCTGCGATTGCCAACGATAGTTCCAAAGAGGTCCTTATTTTCAAGCAGTCGGCCGGCACTGGTTTTGACGCTCCTCGAGCCTTCATCCTTGCATCGACAAAGCCGGTCAATGATCCTGATTTCGCTATGCAATTCATTGGTCGCGTTATGCGCGTATCGTTGGCTATGCGCAATGCGTATCCCGACAAAGCAATACCGATGCCTGGAGCTTTCGACACTGCATATGTGTACCTGGCGGACGCTACTGCGCAGAAGGGCTTTGAAAAGGCGGTATATGTTTCGAGCTTAGTGCAAAGCCAGTTGCAAGGACAAACTGAAAAGTTGCAGCAACGGCGTACCTCAAGCGGTGCAATCGTGCTCACAAATAAGCAAACCTCTCAATTTCCACTCACCTACAATGCTCAAAACTCACTTCAGTCAGAGTTTGTAAAACCCGAAGAAATACAATCTCTCGGTGTTCCAGTTACTACTGGTCCACAGGCTGAAATGTTCGGAGCCATGGATGCGAATAATCTGGATGAGTGGCAAGTTGAGCCTGCAATCACTGGCACCTCTGCGCTATTGATTCCGAAGTCCCAGCCCCAAACACAAGCTGAATTGATGAAACGCTTGGCACAGGGTGAAATTCGCATCTATCCACGCCGTTCTGATCTTGCTACCTTGCCTATGGCATTACCAGCAGAGCGAAAGCCTCAATTCAATAATATGTCGTTATTGTCTCGGAGTATTGCCGCAAGACTTGAGATACCTACATTGCTTGCTGATAATGCAATCAGAGTTGCTCGGAATCAGTTGAAGGATACAGAGAGACGTACCGAGCTAACATCAGGTGATTTCGAAGACGAGAAGGTTCTTATTGTCACGGATCGGAATGCTTTGGCTAAAGAAGCCCGTGCGGTGCTATCTAAACTCCCTCAAGTAGAAGAGGAAGATATCCGTGAAATCTTGACTGTTTTGGCTGCAAGGCTTTTGCCGGTTCTGCGAGTAAAATTTGAAGATTTTGATCCTGACAAAATGCCCGATGAAAAAATCTTGCAACGAATGGCACGTGATGCCGCCAATTGGGTGGCGAAGCAGCAAGCAGATAAGCTCGAAGAGGAGCTTTATTCGGAAATCGCATTACAAGCAGAATCCTTCATCGCAGATCCTCTCCCGGACGCGATGGCATTTGCCACTGCGATACCTTTGAGTAAATCGATTCGAAATATATACGGGGTATTTCCACCGGCAAAGGATGAAGTGCCGCAGCTTGCTCAACACATCTTTGCAGATGATCGCTATTTGCTTAAAGACAGACTATGGTCTTTTGAGAGCGGGGATTTCAAGATTGGGCAGTACGATACTACAGCTGCGTTAAACAAAGAAGAAATGAGTTTTGCGCGCGCCCTTGATAAGAGTGACTTTGTTTGTTGGTGGCATCGTAATCCAGACAGGAAATCTTACTCGGTAAGGCTTGTTCGGGGAGAGCACAAAAACAATTTCTACCCGGATTTTGTTGTATGCTTGTCGCATTATCCAGGCGATACACCAATCCTTCGATTAGTAGAAACTAAACATGACAGCAAAGACGCGGCGCGCAAAGCAAAACATGTGCCTGCCTTTTACGGTAAGGTTTTATTTTTAACCAAGGATCAGAGTCGCCTTAAATGGGTTAAGGAAGACGGCTCGCTGGGTAGTGATGTGGATCTAGAAGACTTGGTGAGCCTGTGTGAGTGGATGCGAGCATCCAGACCGGAGCAGAAATCCTTGATTTAATCCTAGTCATAAGCCTTATTGACGAAGGCGTAACATAGCGCGAGTGATAGAGATGCCAAACATAGCGCCTCTATCACGCTATCAAGGTCCGTAGAATGGCTGTACTCAACCATCTGGTCGAGCGTCGTAGTCGAGGTGCTTTAGGAGTGATATAGTTTACCCTCAAGAGATGGTTAAGCACGCTAAGATTGTCACAGCTTTGGAGATTTATTTATTAATTTTCAAGTTGAGAGGCTGTATGAAAGATAGATCGCACGATGAGTATATGGTCGAATACTTCCGTTTGAATCCACTCTATGCTATCGAGCTCTTTGCCACTGCACAGCTGAATGGTGATCCGGCTGAATTAGATATCCTGCAGCGGCAACTATATCTAGCATATAATCCGAATGTTGAGCGGCCCGCTGGTAAGATATCTGAATAATGAGTGTAAAGCATTGAGTGTGATGCTTCACAGTGCTCGCGATGTTCACAGTACAGGTCATTTCAAATAGGCGGCTTTTATTGTCGGTGACGGAATGGATGATGAGCGTCCGATGTTGACTGATAACGGCTAGCAACAAATACCTGACGCCCGCGTGATTACGGTTTTTTGTATTCTTCATCTGGCAGGTTATGGTGAAAGCGACTATGGTAAAAATCGGGCTTCATCGTTGCTTGATTGAAGGGAGCTTTGCGACGTAACCCGGGATGATTCAGTGTGCTGTTGTAAGTTCGGTCGACGATTTTTTGACTGAGGCAGTAAAGGGAAGGTTCTTTCACCTTCATGGTGAGGGATTACATCAAAAAGGAGAGAAGGTTGAAATGAAGATCCAGTCCATCCGTATTCAAAACTTCCGTACTTTGAAAGACGTAACAATTCCATTCGATTCCGTTACGACTTTCATTGGTCCGAACGGGGCCGGAAAGTCAACTGTTCTCCGTGCACTCGACTGGTTCTTCAATGGCAAGTCCGGCTCATTGACTGAGAAGGATTGCTCATTTGGTGCGACTGATGAACACATTGAGGTTCAAGTTACTTTCGGGGAGCTCACAAAAAAGGATAGAGAGGCGCTTGGTAAGTATGCGCCTGAAGGAGTCAATACATTTACCGCATGGAGACTTCGATCCCCTGACGGTCTCGATGTGCTCTCGGCAAATGCAAAAGGATTCCCAGAGTTTAATGCTATCAAGGCTGCAGTAAGCGCCGCTGCGAAGAAAGAGCTTTATGCCACTCTGCGGCGAGAACGACCTGAACTTAATCTTCCTGCGGCAAATACAGGCCCCGCCGTCGAACAAGCGATGACAGCATGGGAGGCAGCTCACACTGGTCAACTTCTCGATGCCCCTGAGGCTTTGCAAACCAATTTTTTTGGTTTCAATAGCGGCGGTGTAATGAGCGGGCTTTTCGACTTTGTTTTGGTTACGGCCGACCTTCGCGCAAGTGAGGAGTCTATCGACGGTAAGACAAGTATCATTGGACGAATTCTTGAGCGCTCTATTGATCGAGCTGCTGCCGATGAGGCAATTGCGGAAATCGTTGCAGATTCAAGAGCAAAGCAACAAAAGGTTTATGAAGAGAAGTTTACGAAGCAGCTCGAGACCATCACGACCCAGCTCAATGAGGTAGTAGCAACCTATGCTCCAGGCCGAGGAATTACAGTTTCTCCGGCTGAAGTGGAGCTTAAAGCGCCTCGCACAACGTTCGACGTTGCAGTACTTGACGGTACCACTAAAACTCCAGTAGAGAGACAAGGTCACGGCTTTCAGCGCACTCTGCTGATCTCCGCATTACAACTCTTGGCTCAGTCGGGCGCAGCGTCAGCGGAAGGTGTCATATGCTTGGCGATCGAGGAACCAGAGCTTTTCCAGCACCCGATCCAAGCGCAGACCTTCGCAAAGGTACTCAGATCACTTGCCGAAGATACTGAAAAGCGTATCCAAGTGACCTATGCCACTCATAGTCCCTACTTTTTGGAGTCGCGGAATTTCCATCAGGTAAGACGGCTTACAAGGTCTACTGACAAATTTCCGGTAGTGACAGTTCATTTTGCTACAGTTGAAGATGTGAAGGTGAGACTTCATGGAACAGTAGCCGGCGATGTAGTTGATCGTAGGCTCGACCATAATGTTGCCGACCAGCTTGCTATCGCACTTTTTGCGAATCGTGCATTTCTTGTGGAAGGCACAACAGAATCTGCTGTGTTCTATGGGATTGGGGATAGAACGTTTCCCGGTGACCTTGAAGCCGCAGGGCTTTCAATCATTTCTGTGGGTAGCAAGACGTCAATACCCCTCGCACATGCGATTTTGAAATCTATTGGAGTGCCAGTCTATGCACTGTTTGATGCGGACGGTGGATTTGAGGCGCGAGCGAGGGCGAAAAATAAACAACAGAACGCCATAGATCAAGAACGCCAAAATCACGTAGCGGAAAACAGGATGCTAATGAGATATTTCGGCTTGGCTGAAGAGGATTTCCCTCCTGCGACGATTTCGGACGCAGTGGCTATTTTCGATGACCACCTCGAATCATTTCTCTCGCTGAACTGGGGCGAGTGGGGGGTAGCTTGCGAGAGCATTGCGGCTGAGACAGGAATAAATCTGGCAAAAAATCAGCTCGGGTATCGAACTGCAACACTTAGATCCGAGGGATTAGTGCCCGATATGCTATCTCAGATTCTTGCGAGGGCGCGGGGTAGATAGCTGCCAGCATCGCGCCAAATCTTAGGTGAAGAGGTTGCTAGCTTGGTATAAATAATGGTATTTGTTCTTTGTTAAACTCTAAGTTATTGATTTAAAACGAAATATATATGTCATCGATAATAGAGTGGGAATGATCTTCAACAACCTGTTTTATAGGTAAGAGATCGCTTTACCATCAGCCTCAAACAACAAAACCCGCCTTGGCGGGTTTTGTTGTTTTTGGCGAAGACGTATCAGAAATCGTAACGCACATTCGCAGTAAAGGTGTCCGCGTCGAAACCACTGCTGGTCAGGTAGTTGTACATCCCGCCCACGGTCCACGCGCCCACGCGGTAGTTTGCGCCCAATCCCAGCTCGTAACTGTCGCGCGCGGGTGTCGCGCCTGTGGTGGTAAACGGTGTACCGCCGAGTACGAAGGTGGAGGTAGTGCTGGCCTTGTCACCGATGAAATCGTGCCAGGCCATCAACTTGGCTTCGGGTTCCAGGCTGCCCGCGCCTACGTCAAAAGCGGCCGCCAGACGGGCGCCCAGGCCCATTTCGCCGGTTTCATAGCGCTGCTTGCCGACGTTGAGGGCCGCCGAGCTGCCTTTTTCACGGTACGAATCAATCGATACGTTGGCATAGCGCGCACCGATCTGTGGTTCCAGCAGCCACTGCTTGTCGAGCTGGAACGTGTAGCCTGCCAGTGCGTTGATGCCGAAGATCTCACTGTCGTAGTTGGCCTTGGCGCGAGTACCGGCGATGTAGCGTTTGGACTCGTTGTCGTTCCAGCCGTACATCAGCGAGGTGTCGACAAAGAAATTGTCGCGGGCCCAGTTGCCGTACAAGGTCAGTGCATGGCCGCTGACGTCGGTCTTGCTGCCCAGGTCGGATTTGACGTCGCTGGTCAGGTAGCTGTAGGCCAGGCCCACGGTTGTCTCGGTGTTGAGTTTGCCATCGGCACCCACGGCGATGCCGTTGGTGTTGGCATCATAGCCGTCGATGCCGTGGCGGCTGTCTTGGTTGGCATCACTGGACAGCGCTTGCAGCCATACGCCTTGTTCTGCCAGGACATCACCGGATGACAGACCGCTACGCGCTTTACTGGCCCGGCGGTTGATGGCGCCTGCAACCAGGTTCTGGCTATTGGTGGCGGCGTTGATCGCCCCACGGCTGACATCTGGAGTCAGGGTTTCGGCCAGTTTGGCCAGCTCTTCGCTGGTGGCGGCGTTGGCGAAACGCTGGAACACCGGGTCGCTTTCGTCCATCTGGCCCAGGACCGTGTTTTTGAACGGCTTGATGGCGTTCACCGCGTTGCGCGAACCACGGGCACCCAGCAGGTCTTGCGTGATCACCTCATCACTGCGGGTGGCAACCAGTGCTTTGACGTCCTGACCGTCAATGCCGAAGTTCCTCACCTCAAGCAGCGCCGAGGAGGACACCACGGACAGGTTCTGCGGCTCTTCCCAAGTGCCGGAGTTGATAAGGGTGTAGCGGGTGCCCTGGGCCGGCGTGCGGAAGTCGTCGGAGCGAGCCTGCAGTTCGATTTGGCTGCCTGCAGAGAAGTAGGTATTGCCGGTGACTTTCAGGATCGGCGCATTGGGCAGTGTGTTGTTGTCCAGCAACAGGCGCAGGCGCGCAGTGGCGCTGTCCAGGTCGAGGTCGCCCGCAATCGTCGTCTGCGGGCGGAGCAGCGTCAGGCGGCCATCGCCGATATCGACGTACCCCGCGCGGATGGTCGAGCCATCGAACATCGCGTCTCCACGCACCAGTACGCCGCTCAAGCCCAGCACGTCACCTTTGACCTGACCACCTTCCCAGTAGAAATACGAAGATGAGGCATTGTCGTCGTCCACTGAAATGGCTGCCGTGCCGCCTTCGATCAGGCCGCCTGTTTGCATGATGGAGAGGCTGTTGGAACCGCCGGATGTGTCGAGACTGCGAAAGCGGATACCGATGCCTTCGGCGGAGATAGTCCCGCTGTTGTTGATATCGCTCTTGGCGGGAGCGCCTGCGATCTGACCGGTAAAGCGGGCTTTCTCGATGTCGATACCCATAGAGTCGATGCCGCGCGCGGTGATAGTGCCCGAGTTATTGATGCGCGCTTGGGTCGAGGTGATCAGCATGCCTTCGGCTTGTTCGCCGGTCACAGTGATGTTGCCGTTGTTGTTTATTTCACCCGCGATGGTCGCCAGATATACATCCAGCCCGACGACGGCATTGCCGCTCACCGTAATGTCACCATTATTTACCAGGTCGCCAGCGACGTTGGAATTGAGGGTCATGGCGATACCGGACGGGAATTCGGTGGGGGTCGCGGCCGTCACATTGATTTTGCCTTGGTTGACCAGGTTGCCCGCCAGGTTCACGTTGGTCAGCATGACACCTGCGTTTTGCGACGTCCCGGTGAAGGTGGCGTTATTGAAAACATCTCCGGAGCTGCTGTATGCCCCTGTGCTCAGGTCGTAATTGAAGTCGGGTGCGGGGGCGGCATGTACGGCGGTAGTGGCAGTTGCGACGGACAGGGCCAACAACGAGCGGCGCAGGTGTGAAATGTTCAAGGCAGTATCCTTACAAGGTAGAAAGCTGACAGGGAACTACCTACGCGTCAGCGTCTTTTTTTGGCTTCCCTGCCAGCTTGTCAGTGAAATGCTGATTCAAGCGCGCCGAAATTTACACGATGCTTGTAGGAGAATTCATCATAAAAATGACCAATGACGAAAAAGAAACCAAAAAATGCGAAGCTCCAGCTATTTTTTGAGTCCTTATTGGATTACCCGGCAATAATCGGAACTTAGGGGTGGTGTTGCGGTCTCGCTTGGTGAAGCCGCCCCCATTTAGGGGCTCCGCCGAGTATCAGATAAATCCAGGTCGCTTGGTTTGGGGTCGCTTCACGCCCAGCGCGGGACAAGCCCGCTCACCACAGATGTTCGCAAGCCATCGAAAAAAGTTGTGTGGAATACCTCTTTTTTCTAGGAGGGAGGGCATCCGGGTGTTTTTGAACGGACCGGCGCGCCGTTGATTTCAGGAGGCCTATGCGCCAGCGGCGTTTTAACCCACCGGCTCCATGCCGCTTCCCACCCCCTGTCATGGCTTGCTCCGGCTACATGCACGCTTTGGGAGAGGGGCGAGCCCAGCGCCTGTTGGTAGCTGGCAGCTAAGCCAGCTGGAATAATCTGGTCTTCTTCCCCGATCAGATGACGCTGGGGTATTAAGACGAGTCGATCACGATAGTCCAGCGGGTCCAGTGAACCGTCGAGTGGCGACAGCCCTTTCATCGTCGCCCACAGGCGAGGACTGAGATTGCCGGCAAGGGTTTGCACCTGGGTAACATCACTGCGCTGCGCCGCTAACAATAAGGCGAGAGCGGCGCCACCTGAATACCCCACCAATTCGAATTCGCAATTGCCGTATCGCCGTTTCAATTCGTCCAGCCCCTGGCTGAGGCGGGTGACCACTTCCTGGGAAAATCGTCGATGGGTCCAGAGTGCTGGTTGGCAGGCTGCGGTCATCAGGAACTGGCAGGGGCGTGCCAGGTAGGCATTCGGTGTTGGATCACTGACCGCCAGCCGGGGTACTAACAGATGGTGCGGGCTCGGATCCAGGCTGGGTTGAGTGGCCGTCGCCCACGCATGGCCATCGCCCTCCAGGTAGACACGCAGACGCGTCGTCCTTTCTGCAATGCGTGGCGCAAGTATGAGTAGGGGGAAGGCATGCCCCGGCAGGACCTCCAATTGCCGGCCGTGTTCGTCAGCCAGTTGTTGCAGTGCCTCGCGCGGCGACTGGCAGGCGATTAGAAGCGCGCTGACCATCACTATCGAGGCTTTATAGAAGCCGGTCAGTGTCCGGCAACGGGGAAAGTATCTGCTCGTCATATGCGACCTAGGCAATGGAGGCATCGCCATTGAAGGAAGAAAGAACTGCCATGTTCAATGAGCGCCGAAGGCTGATATCAAAGAAACCCTGATCGAATCAAATCCGTATCGAACGGTGTTACCCCTTGATCAGGCGCAAACACCGCCTGTGCCTGCTGCGGTGAAGTCACGCGTTCTCCCCGTGCGCGAGCATGTAAATCGAACAGGGTCTCCAAATCTGGCCTAGGAGTATGTACCAAAGCCCGCAGCATCAACGATACCCCACTCAGGTTGTTCTGGACGTTGTTCCACCGCGCCGATGAAGTGAGCCCCAAATCGGCCCAGATCATGCGTCGTTCCTGCACATCCATCACGAATGGCAGACAGATCGCTGTGTCGGATGTGATATCGATACGGTCGACTACGGAGCGCGGCTCGAATACTTCACCTGACGCCACATCGGCGCGGGCCATCCAGCCCGCGAAGCATTCTGGAAGATCGCAGTACGGTTGTTCGGTGTATGAGTTGATAGACGTGACGACATAGCGGATACCTTTCTTGACGAGCACATCAAGGTCAAGGTCGATGAACTCCGAAGCCCCTTTGGGAGCGTCGACGATGTCGCCGCTGTGGTAGCCGCCATAACCCTTAAGGTTGTAGTAAGCGACCGTTTCTTTGAACACGAAGTTGGCGTCGAAAAACGCTGCGGACAAGTCGATGTCTGTGCGTCCGCCACCGTTTTTCCACCACAGGAACAGGCGGATGAAGCGTGTCTCTGGCATAGGCAACCGACTGCCCCGCACCAGCGTACGTAGTGACTTCGATGAGGCACGTTGCGCGAGCGGCACCTTGTATTCGCGTAGTGCTGGATCAATGAAGCAGCGGCCCAGTGGCGGTAGCGACGCAAAGCGCGTGACGAGAGCGTCCTCGCAGATTCTGGCTGCACGCGCCACTACATCGCAAGCGAGCGGTTCGCGTCGATCCTTGATGCCATAGATTTTGGCAAGTGCGCCTTTCGGGATGAAGGCCCGCAGGGGCAGGGGGCGCGGCGCACGCAGTAGGGCCAGCAACTGCAGCAGGACAGCTGAAGACACTTGGGCCGCAACCGCCTCGAACGCGTCGAGAACCGACTCGGGTTCCGCCGCACGTCGCAGGGTCGCATCCAGCCGCCGTGCGAATTCGCCAGGACGGCTCTGCAGTATGGGCGTAAGCGCGGCTATGTGCCGCTGGGCAAACAGTGTCTCGACACGTGACCCAAATGAAGCTGGCGCTTCGTTGCGACGTGCTGCTGTGATGGCCGCTAGCGCTTGTGGGTATTTATCGGAGTACTCGCCCGGGTGCAGTACCTCCGCCAGGCGTTTCCATCGCTCGGCATGGCGCATCACATCTTCTACAGCATTGGGTATTTGGTCGAGCAGGCGCAACAGCAGGCGGCGTATTGATCGCTTCATCGCGGTGAAACGGGTCGAAGCGTTCGCCAGTGACACGTCTGCGCCACTCAGTGCGACAGCGAGTCGTAGCACGTCAGTCGCCGTTTTGACGTTTCGCTCAAGGAACGCGTCCACCCGTGCATCGCCGGCGACATGCAGGACCAGTGCGCCGCCAATCTGTGCACGGATCTCGCGGAACGGGACGACCTCAGGCAGCAGACGGAACACATCGCTTTTGTACTCGCGGATAAACCAGGCGACATCCGCAGCGTCGTCTTCGGAGAGCGAGGTGCGCGCTGAAACCAGCGGCGCGAGCAGTGACTCGAACTCAGAGACGCTCCCCGGTTCGATAACGCGGGATATGAAGTTGCCTTCCAGCAATGCAGGTCGAGAGTGTTCAGCAGGTGGTAAACGCCAAAGCGTCAGGTAGTGCATGACAGCGTTAAGGTACAACTCTGCCTCTGAGGCCTTCAGAACCTGCTCTGGAAAGTCAGGATAAAACGGCTGATGGTGTACATGAGCGCCCGTTCTGCGCCGGAGAACTCCAATAATGTCGACCAGCCAGTGCTTGAGTTCTGTCGCTGACAACGTGCCGATTTGCTCAATCAGAGGCTCTGATAACACGCATCGGAACGCCGCGACCTCCCGGACAGCCGACGCGACCTGGGCGCGCGTGGCACCGCCAGTGCCCGTCGGGACGTGAACTTTGCTACGGCGACGCAGGAACAGATCCTGATTCATGCTTGATTTTCTCCCTGGCCGCCGTCGTGGACGAGATGCAGCATTGTTCTGCTGATGTAAAAACGCCTGCAAGAAGCAGGCGCGGTGTGGAGAGCGGAACCCCTAGGTCATAGGAGGTTAGAAGGAAGGTGTTCCATAGCCACATGGGCATTCTAGGTTGGGTCGAATCTGTTTGTCAGCTCGCTTCGGATCTCAAAGGTAACAAGCTGCTTCTCCAGGAAAATAAGGAGCGGTAGATGCCGAAGTGAATAAATTTTCGGGCCATGAAACAAGGGAGTTATCCACGGAGCCCTGGCAACGATATCCTCCATGTCTGCCGTAATTCCAATGCCGGAAGCTCGCACTCACCGCCGCGCAATATCCGAAAAATAAAACTTATCCAACGTATGCCGCGACTCGGTGTACTCGAACTGCCGCCCATCCTGCAAAAACGTCTGGTTGCTCACCACGATCACATGGCTTTGGCCGTCGAGGTCGAGGTGTGCCTGGTCGTCCTTGCTGCGCGGCAAGGCTTCGATGGTGCGTTGCGCGTAGCTGATTTGTAACTGAAGGGTCTGTTCAATGAAGGCGTAGATCGACTGCTCGGCAATCGCTTGGTCGAGACCGGGGATCAGGTCGGCGACAAAGTGGTTGATGTCGAGAATCACCCGTTTGCCGCCAATGCGCCGTACCCGTTTGATCCGCGTGATCAGGCTGCCGGGTTCGGCTTCGATGTGTTGCTGCAGGGGGCCTTCCAGCGGGAACTGGGTAAATTCGACTACGTCGGTGTGTACGTCATCGCCCAGGTCGGCGTGGGTTTCGTGGAAGCTGACGATGCCGCCCAGTTGAAACTCAATCGGGTTGGGGGACAGCACGAACGTGCCCTTGCCGTGGATTTTTTGCGCAAAACCGCGTTCCTGCAACTGCTCGATGGCGCGACGCACGGTGCCACGGCTGGCCTGGTAGCTGTCCATCAATTCGGTTTCGGAAGGAAGGCGCGTACCGCGTTGCAGGCGTTCGGTGGTGATGCTGGCAAGCAGATCCGTGTAGATCTGGTTGTATTTGCTCATGGGGATGGCTCTGTGCCCGACTGTTTGTAAGTGAACTGTGCGTTCAAGGCAGGAACCTTAGTGGCAGCGGTGGGGTTTGTCCATTGACCCTTGGTAAACCCAAAAACGATATTTTCCAAACTCGTACAGACGAGTTGTTGCTTTAACTCGTACAGACGAGTACGTTTGGCGTCGGCGTGCTGCCAATGACTGCCCTCAAATAAAAAAATCAAAGTGGAAACCAAGCATGAGCCACGACTATTCGACTATCGCCCGCGAGATTCTTGAGAACCTCGGCGGGCGCGACAACCTTGAGCAAGCCGCCCACTGCGTCACCCGCCTGCGCCTGGCGCTCAAGGATCCCAGCCTGGTCAATAACAGCGCGTTGAACCAGGTCGATCTGGTCAAAGGCTCGTTTTTCACCGGTGGTCTGTTCCAGGTAGTGATCGGCCCCGGTGAGGTGGAAAAAGTCTACGCCGCCCTGCGCGAACAGACCGGCCTCGCCGCCTCGACCATTGCCGACGTGAAGAAAGCCGGCGGCGACAAGACCAACCCCATGCAGCGTCTGGTGCGGGTGTTCTCCGATGTGTTCATGCCGATCCTGCCCGCGCTGATCATTGCCGGCCTGTTGATGGGCATCAACAACCTGATGGGCGCCAAGGGCATGTTCATCGAGGGCAAGACGCTGCTGGAGGCCTATCCGAACCTGGATGGCCTGTGGAGCCTGATCAACCTGATGGCCAACACCTCGTTCGTGTTCCTGCCGGCGCTGGTGGGCTGGTCGGCGGCCAAGCGGTTTGGCGGCAGTGAAATCCTCGGCATCGTGCTCGGCCTGATGCTGGTACACCCGGACCTGCTCAATGCCTGGAACTACGGCAAGGCCGTGGCGGGGCTCGACGGTCAAAGCCTGCCGTACTTCGATATTTTCGGCTGGTTCAAAATTGAAAAGGTCGGCTACCAGGGGCAGATCCTGCCGATCCTGATGGCCGCCTATGTGATGAGCGTGATCGAGAAATGGCTGCGCGCCCGTGTGCCGAATGCCATTCAATTGTTGGTGGTGCCGATCACCACCATCGTCGTCACCGGCGTGCTGGCGCTGGCGATCATCGGCCCGGTGACCCGTCACCTCGGCATCCTGATCACCGAAGGCGTGGTCACCCTGTTTGATCTGGCGCCGATGCTCGGCGGGGCGATTTTCGGGCTGTTGTATGCACCGCTGGTGATCACCGGCATGCACCACATGTTCCTAGCCGTGGACCTGCAACTGATCTCGACCCAGGGCGGCACCTTTATCTGGCCGATGATCGTGATGTCCAACCTGGCCCAGGGCAGCGCTGCGCTTGCGGTGTTCTATATGACCCGCAACGCGCGGGACAAAAGCATGGCCTCGACCTCGGCGATTTCCGCGTACTTCGGCATCACGGAGCCGGCGATGTTCGGGGTGAACCTGCGCTTCAAGTTTCCGTTTTATGCGGCCCTGGTGGGCTCGGCGCTGGGCAGTATTTTCCTGTCGCTGAACAAGGTCCAGGCGTCGGCCATCGGCGTGGGTGGCTTGCCTGGATTTATCTCGATCGTGCCGCAATCCATCGCGATGTTTGTGATCGGGATGGTCATCGCGATGGTCGTGCCGTTTGTTCTGACCTGTGCGTTGAGCATGAAGATTGTTCGGCCTGGTTATCGGGTTGCCTGATCGATTGCTATCGGGGGCGAGCCCCCTCCCACAGGTTGGAATGCACTACCAACACCCAACCAACTGAAGGACCCCCCATGCACCAATCGGTGATCTACCAGATCTACCCCAAAAGCTTCCACAGCCACGCGGGTAACGCCACCGGTGACCTGCTGGGCATCGTGGACAAACTCGACTACCTCCAATGGCTGGGCGTGGATTGCCTGTGGATCACCCCGTTCCTGCGCTCGCCGCAACGGGACAACGGCTACGACATCAGCGACTACTACGCCATCGACCCCAGCTACGGGACCATGGCCGACTGCGACTTGCTGATCCACGAGGCGGCCAGGCGCGGTATCAAGTTGATGCTCGATATCGTGGTCAACCACACCTCCATTGAGCACGAGTGGTTCCAGCAAGCGCGCAGCAGCCTCGACAACCCGTACCGCGACTTCTACATCTGGCGTGACCAGCCGAACAACTGGGAATCCAAGTTCGGCGGTTCGGCCTGGGAATACGAGGCGCAAACCGGCCAGTATTTCCTGCACCTGTTCGACCATACCCAGGCCGACCTCAACTGGGACAACCCCAAGGTCCGTGCCGAGGTGTTCAAGTTGATGCGCTTCTGGCGTGACAAGGGCGTGGGCGGCTTTCGCCTGGACGTGATCAACCTGATCTCCAAGCCTGCCGATTTTCCCGAAGACACCAGCGACGGCCGCCGCTTCTACACCGACGGTCCCCACGTGCATGAATACCTGCAAGAGATGCACCGCGAAGTCTTCGAAGGCCATGACCTGATCAACGTCGGCGAGATGTCGTCCACCAGCCTGGAACACTGCATTCGTTATTCAAATCCTGCGTCGAAAGAACTGTCGATGACCTTCAATTTTCATCACCTGAAAGTGGATTACCCGAATCTGCAAAAGTGGATAAAGGCCGACTTCGACTTCCTGCAACTCAAGCGGATTTTCTCTGACTGGCAACTGGGCATGCAGGCCGGTGGCGGCTGGAATGCGTTGTTCTGGTGTAACCACGACCAGCCGCGTGTGGTTTCGCGTTTTGGCGACGACGGCGAACACCGCGTGGTCTCGGCCAAGATGCTCGCTACGGCGCTGCATTTTCTCCAGGGCACACCGTTTGTGTACCAGGGCGAAGAGTTGGGCATGACCAATCCGGGCTTCGAGCAGATCGAGCAGTACCGCGATGTGGAGACCCTCAACATCTATCGCCTCAAGCGCGATGCCGGTGAATCCCAGGCGTCGAGCATGGCGGCGATCATGCAGAAGTCCCGCGATAACGGGCGCACGCCGATGCAGTGGAATGCACGCGCCAATGCCGGTTTCAGCACGGGCGAGCCATGGATCGGTCTCCCGGCGAATGCCGCGCAGATCAACGTTGAGCACCAGCTCGATGATCCCGATTCCGTGCTGCATCACTACCGCGCGCTGATCACCTTGCGTCGTCACGAACCGCTGATCCAGGAAGGCGTCTACCGCGAACTGCTGCAGGACCATCCCCAGGTGTGGGCGTACCTGCGCGAGGGCCAGGGCGAGCGGCTGCTGGTGCTGAACAATTTCTATGGCAAGCCCTGCGCCATTCAGCTGCCTGACGACGTGATCGGCGCGGCAAGTGAGCAACGCCTGCTGATCAGCAACTACCCCGATTGCCCGCTGCGAACGGCCTCGGTCGTCCTGCGTCCCTACGAATCGTTCGTGCTGCATCTTAAGGACTAAACCCGGAACTCCCGTGGGGGCGCAGGGTGCTTCAAAAAACATAATAAAAATATCGGAGTGCTTCATGAAAACAACAATAAAGCTGGGCCTCGTTGCATCCTGCCTGAGCCTGCCTCTCGGCGCTCAGGCCCTGGAATTTGCCGGTTACTTGCGCAGCGGCGCAGGCGCGTCGACCGGCAGTGGTCCGCAGCAATGTTTCCAACTGCCAGGGGCGCAATCCAAATACCGTCTGGGGAACGAATGCGAGCAATACGCCGAACTGGAACTGCGCCAGGACTTGCTGACCCTCGATGATGGTTCGGTGTTCAGCGTCGATGCGATGGCCTCGCTGTACAACAAGTACGACCGCGAGCTGAAATTCCAGGGCGAGAACAACGGCTCGGCGCGCATGCCACAGATGTATGCGCATTGGTCGAACGTGCCCGCCCTCAACGGCGGTTCGCTGTGGGCCGGTCGGCGTTACTACAAACGTAACGACATCCATATCTCCGATTTCTACTACTGGAACCAGAGCGCCACCGGCGGCGGTATCGAGGACGTGCTGATCGGCGACCTCAAGTACAGCTACGCCATTTCGCGCAAGGACAACCTCTACCAAAAGGAATACGCCACCCGTCACGACTTCAACGTCGCGGGCTTCAAGACCAATCCTGGCGGTGAGCTGGAACTGGGCTTGAGCTATATCGAGAAGGCCGGTGGCCGCGATACCAACAGCGGTTGGGCGTTGACGGCGCAGCATGTGCAAAAGCCTTTCCTGGGGGGCAAGAACACGTTCGCGTTGCAGTACGGCGAAGGTCCTGGCACCGGCCTGGGTTACACCGGTAATACCTTCCTGGATAACAGCAGCAAAAGTTATCGCGCGGTGGAGTTTTTCGATTGGCAGGTCACGCCGCGTTTCGGCGGGCAGGTCGAGGCGGTGTACCAGAAAGATATCCGCCCCGGCGGCCAGGACCAGACCTGGATGTCCCTCGGCGTGCGCCCGGCGTATGCCATCAGCGAACAATTCAAACTCGTCACCGAACTGGGCCACGATCAAGTCGACGCCAGCGGCGGCACGCGCAAGCTGAGCAAATTCACCTTCGCCCCGACGTGGTCGCCCAAAGGCCCGGATTTCTGGGCACGGCCGGAAGTGCGCTTGTACTACACCTACGCCACCTGGAACGAAGCGGCCAAGCGCGCAGCGAATGAACTGGCGGCGGGGTCGGCATTGTCCGACACCGGGTCGTACGGCACCGCACGGCATGGGTCGAATTTTGGTGTGCAGGTCGAGTACTGGTGGAAGTAATCCTTCTTCTGCTCAATGATTTTTACCGAACAAAACAGCAGGTGACGTCATGATCCCATCGAAACCCTTGGAACTGCTGGCGCCCCTGTCCGGGGTGCTGCTGGCGCTGGATCAAGTGCCGGACCCGGTGTTCGCCAGCCGCATGATCGGCGACGGCCTGTGCATCGATCCCACGTCGCAGACCCTGTGCGCACCATTGGGCGGGGTGGTCAGCAATATTCAGGACACCGGGCATGCGGTCAGCATCACCGACGACAACGGCGTGCAGGTGTTGATGCATATCGGCCTGGACACCGTGAACTTGGCGGGCAAGGGCTTCACCCGATTGGTCGAGGAAGGCCAGCGGGTCGAGGCCGGCGAGGCGCTGATCGAATTTGACGCCGACTACGTGGCGCTCAATGCCCGTAGCTTGTTGACCCTCATGCTGGTGGTCAGCGGCGAACCGTTCACCCTGCTGGCCAGTGGCGTGGTCGAAAGCGGCCAGCCGCTGCTGGCGTTATCCCCAGCGCAGGCGCTTGACGTGGCAAACGAGGAGGAGGGCGATGCGCTGTTCTCCAAACCGCTGAGCCTGCCCAACGCCAATGGCCTGCATGCACGCCCGGCGGCGGTGTTTGCCCAGGCGGCGAAGGGCTTTAACGCGAGCATTTACCTGCACAAGCAAACCCAGAGCGCCAACGCAAAATCCCTGGTGGCAATCATGGCGCTGCAAACTGTGCAGGGCGATACCTTGCAAGTGAGCGCGGCGGGTGATGATGCCGAGGTGGCGATCAAGGCCTTGGTGGAATTGTTGACGCAAGGCTGTGGCGAGACGGTCGCGGTACCGGCTGTGGTGGTTGAACCTGTGGTGTCGGCGTCGGTGCTGCGGGGTGTTTGCGCATCGCCGGGTTCGGCGTTTGGTCAGGTGGTGCAGGTGGTGGAGCCTGATCTGGATATCCCTGAAAAGGGCGCGGGCGAAGAGGCCGAACGTGCCACGTTGGCGCACGCGCTGCGGGCTGCCACCGAAGCGCTGCAAACCTTGCAGGCCAAGGCTGTCGGCAGTGCCCAGGCGGAGATTTTCCGCGCTCATCAGGAACTGCTCGAAGACCCGACCTTGTTGGAACACGCCCATGGCTTGCTCGCCGAGGGTAAGAGCGCGGCGTTTGCCTGGCATGGCGCCACTGCTGCCACGGTCAAGTTGTTCCAGGGATTGGGCAATACGCTGATCGCCGAGCGGGCAACGGACCTGGCCGATGTTGGCCAGCGTGTACTCAAACTGATCCTGGGCATTGAGGACCGCGCCTGGGACCTGCCCGAGCGCGCCATTCTGATCGCCGAGCAGCTGACCCCGTCGCAAACCGCCAGCCTCGACAGCCAGAAGGTGCTGGGGTTTGTCACGGTCGGCGGCGGTGCGACCAGCCATGTGGCAATTCTCGCCCGTGCCCTGGGCCTGCCGGCGATCTGCGGTGTGCCGGAGCAGGTGCTGGCGCTGGCGAACGGCAAGCAGGTCCTGCTGGATGCGGATAAAGGCGAGCTGCACCTGGCGCCGAATCTGGCCGAGATCGAACGGTTGGACCTGGCTCGTCAACAACAGGGGCTGCGGCATCAGCGCGATGTGGCGCAGGCTGCGTTGCCCGCCATCACCCGCGACGGTCATCACGTTGAGGTCACGGCCAACGTCGCTTCGTTGCAGGAGGTGGAGCAATCTCTGACCCTCGGCGGTGAAGGCGTCGGCCTGCTGCGTTCGGAATTCCTCTACCTCGACCGCAACCGTGCGCCGAGCCCGGAGGAGCAGGCCAGCACCTACACGGCCATCGCCCGCGCCCTGGGTACTGAGCGCAATCTGGTGGTGCGCACCCTGGACGTGGGCGGCGACAAACCGCTGGCCTACGTGCCGATGGAGGCCGAAACCAACCCGTTCCTGGGCTTGCGCGGTATTCGCCTGTGCCTGGAGCGGCCGGCGCTGTTGCGCGAACAGCTGCGTGCGATCCTCGCCAGCGCCGGGCTGGCGCGGCTGCATATCATGTTGCCGATGGTCAGCCTGCTGTCGGAACTGCACCTGGCTCGCAGGATTCTCGAAGAGGAAGCGCTGGCATTGGGGCTGAGCGAACTGCCGAAGCTGGGGATCATGATCGAAGTGCCCTCGGCGGCGTTGATGGCCGACGTGTTTGCGCCCCATGTGGATTTCTTCTCCATCGGCACCAACGACCTGACCCAATACACCCTGGCCATGGACCGCGACCATCCACGGCTGGCCAGCCAGGCCGACAGCTTTCACCCGGCGGTATTGCGCTTGATCGCCACCACGGTCAAGGCCGCTCATGCCCACGGTAAATGGGTCGGCGTATGCGGCGCGTTGGCGTCCGAAGCGCTGGCGGTTCCGCTGTTGATCGGGCTGGGGGTGGATGAGTTGTCGGTCAGTGTGCCGTTGATCCCGACCATCAAGGCCACCGTGCGCGAGCTCGACCTTGCCGACTGCCAGAGCATCGCCCGCCAGGTGCTGAGCCTGGAAGAGGCCGCCCAGGTACGCGAAGCCTTGCGTGACTTTCAAACAGCTACCGTTGTGCTGGAGAACTGAGCATGTTGGATAAATTGAAACAGGCGTTCTGGAAAGCCCTGACCCCGGACTTGATTGCCGAGACGGTCGAGGCACCGACGCAAAGTCTGTTGTCGGCCGACGTGCTGAGTGCATTGGGTGGCGTGGCTAACGTCAAGTCACAACAGCATGTGGCGCTGACGCGGGTAAGGGTGCAGTTGCAGGAGGCGGGGCGATTGGATGAGGCGGCGTTGAAGGTGACGGGTGTAGCGGGAGTGATGGTGTTATCGGACGGCGTAGTCCACCTGCTGACTGGATTATAAGACGACGTCGATCAAGGTTGAGCCATTTGAATGAGGTGCAGTTGGTGTGTGGTGAAGGGGCCTTTGTGGTGATCGAGCCTCTCTGGTGATCGGGCTTTTTGTGGTGAGCAGGCTTTTTGTGGTGAGCGGGCTTGCCCCGCGCTGGGTGGCGAAGCCGCCCCAAAACCAGGCGCTACGGTTTTCCTGAAAAATCGCGGCGGGCCTATGGGGGCTGCTTCGCAGCCCAGCGCGGGGCAAGCCCGCTCACCACAAAAGCCTCCCTCACCACAAAGGCACCACAAAGGCACCTTCACCAGAGAGGCCCGCTTGCCACAAAGGCCTGTCCCACTCGGGTACCTAGAGCTTCGGGTTGTCTTCCGGCGGCTTGGTCTTGTCCACACCCGGCACGTGCAGGTTGCCTTCGACCACCTGGTTGCCTTCCAGCTGCGGCTGCGTCACCCAGGTCAGAATGTCGTAGTAGCGCCGGATGTTCGCCACAAAGTGTACCGGCTCACCGCCACGCGCATAGCCGTAGCGGGTCTTGCTGTACCACTGCTTCTGCGACAGGCGCGGCAGCATTTTCTTCACGTCCAGCCACTTGTTCGGGTTCAGGCCTTCTTTCTTCGCCAGGGTGCGCGCGTCGTCCAGATGGCCGGTGCCGACGTTATAGGCGGCGAGGGCAAACCAGGTGCGGTCCGGCTCGGCGATGCTGTCGTCCAGCTCATCCTTGATTTTGGCCAGGTACTTGGCGCCGCCCATGATGCTTTGCTTGGGATCCAGGCGGTTGGACACGCCCATGGCCTGGGCGGTGTTCTGGGTCAGCATCATCAGGCCGCGCACGCCGGTCTTGGAGGTGACCGCCGGTTGCCACAGTGATTCCTGGTAGCCGATGGCCGCCAGCAGGCGCCAGTCGACCTTTTCTTCCTTGGCATAGGCCCGGAAGTGCTTCTCGTATTTGGGCAGGCGCTGCTGCAAATGCTGGGCGAACGTATAGGCGCCGACATAACCGAGTACATCGACGTGCCCGTAATAGCGGTCTTTGAGGCGTTGCAGGGTGCCGTTCTTTTCCACCTTGTCCAGGTAGCTGTTGATCTCGTTGAGCAGGCTGTTGTCTTCGCCTGCGGCCACGGCCCAGCTCTGGTTGCTGGCGTTGCCCAGGTCGAAGGCCACGCGCACGTTGGGGAAGTACACCTGGTTCATCGCCACTTCGTTGGAGTCCACCAGGGTCAGGTCGATCTGCCCCTCGTCCACCATGCGCAGCAGGTCGACTACCTCAACGGCGTCGGATTCTTCGTATTCAATCGCAGGATTCTGCTTTTTAAGCGCCGCCAATTGTTCGGCGTGGGTGCTGCCCTTGAGCACCATGATCTTCTTGCCCACCAGGTCCGCCGCGTTGGTCGGGCGTGACTGGCCGTTGCGGTAGATGATCTGCGGGGTGACTTCCAGGTAAGGATGGGAGAAACGCACCTGTTGCTGGCGCTGCTCGCTGCTGACCAGGCCGGCGGCGGCAAGCACCGGGCCATTGGCTTTGCCCAGTTGGCCGAACAGGTCGTCGAGGTTGTCGGCGGTCTCGATTTCCAGCTTCACGCCCAGGTCGTCGGCAAAGCGCTTGACCAGTTCGTATTCGAAACCGGTTTCACCGTTGCGGTCCTGGAAATACGTGGCCGGGCTGTTCCGGGTAATCACCCGCAATACGCCATCCTCCTTGATTCGCTCAAGCGTGCTGGGTTTATCAACACAGGCGCTGAGCATCAGGAAGAGTCCGGTGGCGATGAGCCATTTGGCGCATCGCGGGCGCAAAGCAGTTGGGGAGAACATCTGCGCAGTATACGCAAACGGCCCACGGCGCCATATCTCGACAGCGGCGGTCTTGTCTGCTAGCGCCGCCAAAACTGTGCTGCAGCCCGCAGAAACGTGGCTTGGCGGGTAATTGTGACGGTTAAAATAACTGCGCCGAATGCCTTGGATAATGCCCCGATTGCATGCAAACCCTGCCAACTGACGTTCGGCAGCAGCCGGCGATGCCGTTTCGGGTGCCGTTAGCGATGGTTTACGCTAGAATGCACGGCCTCAAAGCACACCCCTTCCCGAGGCTGTCCCGAAGATGTTGATCCTGCGCGGCGCTCCTGCCCTTTCTGCCTTTCGCCACAGCAAACTCCTTGAACAACTGAGCCAGAAGGTTCCAGCGGTTACAGGCCTGTATGCTGAATTTGCTCACTTCGCCGACGTTACCGGCGTATTGACCGCCGACGAACAGCAAGTGCTGGCACGCCTTCTGAAGTACGGCCCAAGCGTTCCCGTTCAAGAGCCTACCGGCCGCTTGTTCCTGGTTCTGCCGCGGTTCGGCACCATCTCGCCCTGGTCGAGCAAGGCCAGCGACATTGCCCGCAACTGCGGCCTGGACAAAATCCAGCGCCTGGAGCGCGGTATCGCCTTCTACGTCGCCGGCCAGTTCAGCGATGCCGAGGCCGAGCTGATCGCCAGCAGCCTGCACGACCGCATGACCCAGATCATCGTCAGCCAGCTCGAACAGGCCGCCGGTCTGTTCAGCCACGCCGAGCCCAAGCCGCTGACCGCGATTGATGTGCTCGGCGGCGGCCGCGCCGCCCTGGAGAAGGCCAACACCGAACTGGGCCTGGCCCTGGCCGAAGACGAGATCGACTACCTGGTCAACGCCTTCAACGGTTTGCAGCGCAACCCCCACGACATCGAACTGATGATGTTCGCCCAGGCCAACTCCGAGCACTGCCGTCACAAGATCTTCAACGCCAGTTGGGACATCGACGGCCAGAGCCAGGAAAAAAGCCTGTTCGGCATGATCAAGAACACCTACGTGATGCACAGCGAAGGCGTTCTGTCGGCTTATAAGGACAACGCCTCGGTCATCGTCGGCTCCGTCGCCGGCCGCTTCTTCCCGGACCCGGAGACCCGCCAGTACGGCGCGGTACAGGAGCCGGTGCACATCCTGATGAAGGTCGAAACCCACAACCACCCGACCGCGATTGCTCCGTTCCCAGGCGCAGCCACCGGTTCGGGCGGCGAAATCCGTGACGAGGGCGCAACCGGCCGTGGCGCCAAGCCCAAGGCGGGCCTTACCGGTTTCACCGTGTCCAACCTGCAGATCCCTGGCTTTGAACAGCCGTGGGAAGTGCCGTACGGCAAGCCTGAGCGCATCGTCACCGCCCTCGACATCATGATCGAAGGCCCGCTGGGCGGCGCCGCGTTCAACAACGAATTCGGGCGCCCGGCACTGACCGGTTACTTCCGTACCTTCGAACAGTCCATCACCACGCCTCACGGTGATGAAGTGCGCGGCTACCACAAGCCAATCATGTTGGCCGGCGGCATGGGCAACATCCGTGAAGAACACGTCAAGAAAGGCGAGATCCTGGTCGGTTCCAAGCTGATCGTGCTCGGCGGCCCGGCGATGTTGATCGGCCTGGGCGGCGGCGCGGCTTCTTCCATGGCCACCGGCACCAGCTCGGCGGACCTGGACTTTGCTTCCGTACAGCGCGAAAACCCAGAGATGGAGCGTCGCTGCCAGGAAGTCATCGACCGTTGCTGGCAGTTGGGTGACAAGAACCCAATCAGCTTTATCCACGACGTCGGTGCTGGCGGTTTGTCCAACGCCTTCCCGGAACTGGTCAACGACGGCGACCGTGGTGGTCGTTTCGAACTGCGCAACATTCCAAACGACGAGCCGGGCATGGCCCCGCACGAAATCTGGAGCAACGAATCCCAAGAGCGTTATGTGCTGGCCGTCGGCCCTGAAGACTTCGCGCGCTTCCAGGCCATCTGCGAACGCGAGCGTTGCCCGTTTGCCGTGGTCGGCGAAGCCACAGCCGAGCCGCAACTGACGGTTACAGACAGCCACTTCGGCAACAGCCCGGTGGACATGCCGCTCGAAGTGCTGCTGGGCAAAGCCCCGCGCATGCACCGTTCGGCGGTACGTGAAGCCGAGCTGGGCGATGATTTCGACCCAAGCGCCCTGGAACTGGCCGACAGCATCGAACGTGTGCTGCATCACCCGGCCGTGGCGAGCAAAAGCTTCCTGATCACCATCGGCGACCGCAGCATCACCGGCCTGGTGGCCCGTGACCAAATGGTCGGCCCATGGCAGGTGCCGGTGGCTGACGTTGCCGTGACCGCCACCAGCTTTGACGTCTACACCGGTGAAGCCATGGCCATGGGCGAGCGTACCCCGCTGGCCTTGCTGGACGCCCCGGCGTCGGGCCGCATGGCCATTGGTGAAACCCTCACCAACATCGCTGCTTCGCGTATCGGCAAGCTGTCCGACATCAAGCTGTCGGCCAACTGGATGTCCGCGGCCGGTCACCCGGGTGAAGATGCACGCCTGTACGACACCGTAAAAGCCGTCGGCATGGAGCTGTGCCCGGAGTTGGGCATTACCATTCCGGTAGGCAAGGACTCCATGTCCATGGCCACCCGTTGGAACGATGAAGGCGTGGACAAGAGCGTCACCTCGCCGCTGTCGCTGATCGTTACCGGTTTCGCGCCGGTCACCGACATCCGCCAGACCCTGACCCCGCAGCTGCGCATGGACAAGGGCACCACCGATCTGATCCTGATCGACCTGGGCCGTGGCCAGAACCGCATGGGTGCCTCGATCCTCGCGCAAACCCACGGCAAGCTCGGCAAACACGCGCCGGACGTCGATGATGCGGAAGACCTCAAAGCCTTCTTCGCCGTGATCCAGGGCCTTAACGCCGACGGCCACCTGCTGGCTTACCACGACCGTTCCGACGGCGGTTTGCTGACCAGCGTTGTAGAGATGGCGTTCGCCGGTCACTGCGGCCTGAACATCGTGCTCGACAGCGTTGCCGAGGATGCTGCCGAAATCAACGGCATCCTGTTCAACGAAGAGTTGGGCGCCGTGATCCAGGTGCGCCAGGACGCCACCCCGGATGTACTCGCACAATTCAGCGCCGCTGGCCTGGACGATTGCGTGGCGGTGATCGGCCAGCCGATCAACAACGGCGAAATCAATATCTCGTTCAATGGCGATACCGTGTTTGCCGGCCAGCGCCGCCTGCTGCAACGCCAGTGGGCCGAGACCAGCTACCAGATCCAACGCCTGCGTGACAACGCCGACTGCGCCGAGCAGGAATTCGACGTGATCCTGGAAGAAGACAATCCGGGCCTGAGCACCAAGCTCAGCTTCGACGTCAACCAGGACATCGCCGCGCCTTACATCAAGAAAGGCATTCGCCCACAGGTTGCCGTACTGCGTGAGCAGGGCGTCAACGGCCAGGTGGAAATGGCGGCTGCATTCGACCGCGCCGGCTTCAATGCGATCGACGTGCACATGAGCGATATCCTCGCCGGTCGCGTTGACCTCAACGAGTTCAAAGGCCTGGTGGCCTGCGGTGGTTTCTCCTACGGCGACGTGCTGGGTGCCGGTGAAGGCTGGGCCAAGTCGGCCTTGTTCAACAGCCGTGCCCGCGATGCGTTCCAGGGTTTCTTCGAACGTAACGACAGCTTCACCCTGGGTGTGTGCAACGGTTGCCAGATGATGTCCAACCTCAGCGAACTGATCCCGGGCAGCGAGTTCTGGCCGCACTTTGTGCGCAACCGTTCCGAGCAGTTCGAAGCCCGTGTAGCCATGGTGCAGGTGCAGGAATCCAACTCGATCTTCCTGCAAGGCATGGCCGGTTCGCGCATGCCGATCGCCATCGCCCACGGTGAAGGCCATGCCGAGTTCGAAAGCGAAGAAGCACTGCTCGAAGCCGATCTGTCCGGCACCGTGGCTCTGCGTTTCGTCGACAACCACGGCAAGGTCACCGAAAGCTACCCGGCCAACCCGAACGGCTCGCCGCGCGGGATCACCGGCCTCACCAGTCGCGACGGTCGAGTGACCATCATGATGCCGCACCCGGAGCGTGTGTTCCGCGCCGTGCAGAACTCGTGGCGCCCGGAAGAGTGGAACGAAGACGGCGCCTGGCTGCGTATGTTCCGCAACGCGCGCGTCTGGGTGAACTAAGACGGTGTACAAGCTCGCCTTCTTTGTGCCCGACAGCCATGTAGAGGCGGTGAAAAACGCCGTCTTCGCTGCTGGCGGCGGGCGCATCGGCGACTACGACAGCTGTGCCTGGCAAGTGCTGGGCCAGGGCCAGTTCCGGGCGTTGGACGGCAGCCAGCCGTTTATTGGCCAGGTCGGGCAAGTTGAAGCAGTCGAGGAATGGAAGGTTGAGCTGGTGGTGGCGGATGCGTTGATCAAGTCCGTTGTGGCCGCGTTGAAGCTCAGCCATCCCTACGAGACACCGGCCTATGAGGTGTGGCAGTTGGCGGATTTCTGATCCGGGTACTGCAGCAACACAAAACCCGTCGAGCCCTTTGGGCCGGCGGGTTTTTTATTGGCTTGTTGACCGTAGTCGCAGTTTTACGGGGCGGGTGTCAAGTTGACTTCAAACCTGAGGGCGCTCTCCAGGGTTTTTGGCGAGATGAAGCGCTTGTCCTTCAAGTGCCAACGATCAATGAAAAACAACCCGTTATCGTCGATCTGGATAGGGGTCGATACAATTTCACCGCTGCTGGAATGATGCAGCAGGTTCATTTCAGTGCTTGAAGGGTTTTCGATCATAAAGTACCCAGGGCGGCTTAATCGCGACCTGTCGGCTGTGGTGAAGAACGGCGATGACCGCCGGCCTTCTACACCGACTTTCAAGGTGAAATCGCTTCGGGCGGCACCGGGTTTCAGGCCCGTGTTGATCTCCCAGGTATCGGCGTGGATACCGGTGGGCGGTGACGGTGACGGCGCAACGTCCCGTACGTAGAGACTGACCGCATCGTGCAACTCCACCAGCCCGGGTACACCCTTGTTCGTATTGGTGTGGGCATTGCCGACAAAGGCCACCCATTTGTGAGCGCCTTGTGCGGCCTGGTCGGCCTCGATCACCTGTGATGCATAAAAGCTGAAGAGGCTGTTGCGGTTCAGGCCTTCACTGTCCACAAGACCTTTGAGGTAGTAACTGGCGGTGCAGTCCAGCGCCTTGATGCGAATCCCGTGTTTGTTTGCTTTCTCGATGACAGCGGTGAAGTGACTACCGCCCTCGTACCCGAGCATGTGTCCCCTGTTCAGCGCTGCCAGGTACTGTTCCAGTTTTCTGGTCAACAGGGCGGTCTTGAAAAACGTATCCAGATCCCGCTGGAACAGGTCGCTTGGCAGGTGTTCGAAATAGAGCGTCTTGACCCCCAGTTGCTCAAACGTACTCATGTGCTTGATCAGGAACGCCTTGCTCGACTGGTCACTGTGAACTTCGCCGATCACCAATCCTGCGGCGTCACGTTTGAAAATCTGACGGATGAACGTGTCGGCCGAGGTATCGGGTTTTATTTCAGGCAAGGCGGACCTGGCAGTCGCCGTCCGGTTCTTAAAGTATGTCTGCGCGTGATCCTGCAGCCGAAGGCGGGTTTCTTTAAAGGCACTGATTGCGCGGCGACCTTCAGCGTCAGAGGGAACATAGCGGGTGTCCAGCCCATCTGGGTGCCGGATCATTTGCAGCACGCGGTCGTGAAACTCGGGAGGCAGGTCGAACTTGGCAAGCACGCTTGTCGAAGGCGATACCGGACTTGTTGAAGGCCCGGCAGTGGTGATGCCTTTGTAGGAAGTGCGCATCGTCAGTCGGTAGTCGGCTTTGGCAAGTGCGTCTTCCGGTATGCCGCCAGCGGTATCTGCCCAGATCCCCACCGGCTGGTTCGGCCCCACATCTTCTATGCGCAGGGCGATGGTTTTTTGCAGGTCGGCCATGCCCGGAATCTGATTGAAAGTGCTCATGCGGGTTTGATGAACCAGTGCAATCCAGCCGTCATCCGGGTGAGCGGCGATGTCGGCTTCAATGACTTTATGCGAGTAGAAGTTTCTGAGGTCGTTGGTCCGGGGCGTAGTGGGCGGCGTGTCACCGAACATCAGCGCATCGTCGAGCTTGTACGAGGTGGTGGCATCCAGCGCCTTGATGGCGATGCCTTTTTTACGCGCGGTTTTAATGAGCATGGCGTACGAATAATAGGAATGCCTGTTGAAGCCAAAAGTCTCGTCGAGGGTGTTGAGGTGGCGATCAAGGTGCATTGACGACCGGCCAGGCGTGAGCTTTGCCAGCTTCGGCGCGAACACATCGCTCGGTATGTATTCCAGGTAGAGGCGTTTTATGTTCTGCCCGACGAACGCGTCGAGGTTGTCGATCAGGAATTTTTTGCTGGCAATGGAGCTGGGAATTTCGCCGATGACCAGGCCTTTGTTTTCGCCCACCAGCTGTTTGATCAGCGTGCGGTGAGGCGTGCTGGCCTCCAGCGCCAACACGTCGGCGCGTGGCGGCGGGATGTCCAGGTAGGTGAAGAAATTTTTCGCATCGTTGGCCAGGTTCGCGACCTGTTTTTGATACGCCTCATAGGCGGGCTGGTTGAGCAGGGCCAGGGAGAATCGGGTCCGCTCAGCGTAATCGGCTTGTTGGCGCAGAAACCGTTTGACCGATTCGGGGTTGAGGATCAACTCAAATTCGGGCAGGTGCTTTTTGGGAATTTCGTACGGATCCAAGGGTTGCAGTGGTTCGGGGACCTTTTCATATTTAGGTCCTGGAGCACCGCCCTTCACGCCGGTACGTACCCAGCGTCCGTCGGCATCCGGCGCTGCCAGGCGGCTGGTGGACACCAGTCTGCCGCTGGTGGGATCTGCGCGGTAGAGCAGGTAGCGTCCGATCGGGTCAGGTGTTTTCGGTGCCCAGAGCAACTGGCCTTCATGGATGACCGGCTGCATTGTGGCCGGGGTGAGCGGCGGCGGGTCCAGCTGTTCGATCAACTGCATGGCCTGGCGTTGTTCGGCGGTCCGTGCGACCTGGCGTAGCGGCCGACTCGCTTTGGCAAGGAGGCCCAGCGCCGGACGCAAGTCGGTGGCCAGCGCGCCAGCGGTATTGAGCACAAACCCGATGTAATGCCCGAGCGCCGCACCTGGGTCACCCTGGTTGTAGGCGTGCAGGGCAAGCATGCCGTCCTTGAACGCCAGCAATGCGCCCACGCTCAGGCTGACAACGGGAAAGGGCGCGGTGGCAATAGCTGCCAGCAACTCGACGCAGGTCCACAGAATGCCGCTGATCATCTGCGTGCGGCTGACGGTTGTCGCGTTGACGTTGTCGATTTTGCGCTGGATGTTCATGTTGTACAGCAGTCTGCGCAGATCGGGCACACCGGGGAGTGTGTGGATCGAGTCGTAGAACGCTGTGCTGCGGCTGGTGCTGTCGATGTGTTCGGGGAGGTTGTCCGCAGCCCGCTGCAAAAAAGTGCGGCCACGCATCTGCGACTGCAGGCCGACGCGCTCCATCAGATAGCCGGGCATGCCTTTGGTTTTTTTCAGCAGATAGTTGAATTGCCGGGCTTCGCGAAAGCTGATGCCGTCGGGGGCTTGCGGGGTGTACAGCAAGACCGGGTTGTCGGCGTGGCTGAACAGGTAGCAGCCGATCACCCAATCGCCATCGATCATCAGGCGATGGATCGGATAGGTGCTGCGTGCCGAGGCCGAGGTGTCGCCCATGGCATCGATGCTGCGTTCCAGCCAGTCCAGATCCACCCCGGCAATGTCGCCGAGCAAGCGCGACTCCAGCGCGGCGTTGCGCAATTGCAACTGGGTGATTGCCAAGGTGGCGTTGCGTCGGTAGTGATAGTCGGCCTGGGTTTCGTCGAGCAGTTTCGACTTGACGAGGTTGATATAGCGCTCGCCAATCCAGACTCCCGTGACAGAACGGGCCACCTGTTCCGGGCTCAAGGCGCTCAGATCAAGCCCTGGAGGGCCTTGGAAGCGGGCCGACCGGGAAAACTGCTCGTTGATAAAGCCTATCCCGTCGGCGTACCCGTCACGAAACAACTGCGTATAGCTGATGGGCGCCGAGGGCTTTACGAATAATTCAGGCGGGGCGTAGGCCCAGACGGTATCCGGATCGATATCGTTTTGCGCGCGGCCCAGCAGGCGGTTTAGTTGTGCCTTGGCCTGTTGGTGCACGTAAGTTTCAAAGGCCGGGACGTGCGCCTCGGATCGAGTATCTGCCTGATAGAGGGCTTGGGCGCCGACGGCGTCGTCGGCCTGGGTCGCCAGTTTTTTACGCAGATCGGCCGTCGTCGAGCGATACCAGGCCGGTGTGGCGTAATCGTAATCATCGATTCGCCGGCTCAGCAGATGCCCCGCCATGATCGTCAGGCATTGGACGTGATTGCACGGCGCATTGAAGGTGATTTCTTCATGCTCCTTTGCCGCTGGCTTGAAGCTGAGGCCGGTCAGCAGCTGTTTCAGCTTGGGTTGAAAACGCAAAGGCACCTGCTGCAATACGTATTCGCTCATGCCGGGTGTGCCGTTGTGCAGGCACCAGCCGAGGATATGCGCCTGCAGGTCGACTTCTTTGTTGAACCTCTGCCATTGCATGCCGCTCGGCGCATCGGGCGTGCACAGCAACAGACGCTGGATCGCTCCGTCGGCATCGCGCTGGCGCAACACCCACAGGTCGCGCAGTTGCGCGCCGTGAAACGACACACTCGACGCCTCCAGCTGCGCATCGTTGCCTTCACGCAGGCGTTGTACGAGGCGGTAATCGTCATCGTTGATATGCCCCTGCAACGTGGCCAGATACGCGAGTGCCTGGATGCGTTGGTCGAGCATTCGCTCGATAGCGGTTTTCAGCGGCGGCTGTTGCTGGATGGATTTTTGAACGTTGGCAAAGTCCAGGCGGGGTTGCAGTTGCGTCAGCACTTCAACCAGATACGCGGGTGTCAGCGATCCATAATCATCCTCAAGCGGCTCACCGGCATAGGTGAGCCGGGTGTTTGTGAGAAACGCGCTACCCGGTTCTTCATCATGGGTGTGCAGACCTCGCAGGGCCAGTTCGACAAGATTTTTGTGATCGTCGTATTCGCCGACGTCGACCACGTGGCGACGCGTGCTGATGTGCAGTTGCTGGGGATCGAGATCGTGAATGTCCAGGTCATCACTCAGGCGTTCGAGCAACTGGTAACGCGCCAGGGCGTGCGGGGTGGCGGCGGGGCCGAACAGGTCCAGCAGGTTCTGGCGTGCCTCGTTGTAGCTGGCCAGGTGCTCGGCGAGCAGCTGGCGCCGGGTAACGCTGGCGCTGCGATACCAATCCGGAGCGCTCAGGCGCAAGTGTCGCTCCAATAATGCCTGGGCGCGCAGCTCCAGGTAGGCCGTCAGGTCGGGCAGCGTCTGCTGGAGCGCACGTTCAAGGCGCTGCATCAACTGCGTTGCGCTGTTGGCTGGGTTGTCGGCGGTGTTCAATGCCCATTCGATGTCCTGGCGGCGTTTCTCCAGCAGGCTGTCGTAACTGTGTTCGAACAGCGGCTTGTCGCTGATGGGCGAGAGGGCCAGCGGCCAGATCGCGACCGTTGGCAAATGCTGGTAACGCGCCGGGAGCAGTTGGCTGAATTCGTTGACGTGCAGCAAGTGGGCGTTGAGTTCACCCAATGAGTCAAAGGCTTCCAGGCCGCGAACGGGAGTGAACAACAAGACCCTGCCGGGCAAGGCTGAGGTTGCCAGGTCATTGACCGGCGCCACGAACGGTAAGCTGATGATAAACGCACCAGCCAGTTCTACGGTGTGCTCCTGGTACTGGAACGTCAGGGCCCACGCCGCGGGACGCAACTGCGGGCCGAGGCTCAGCCTCTGCACGTCCTTGAAGTCATCCCGGTGCAACAGGCGATCCTCGACGCCCAGTTTGGCCTGATGTTCAAGGGCAGTGAAACCGGCGGTATAGGTCATGAATGTCTTGCGCGACTGATTCGAGATCAGGTCACGCGCCTCCAGGTCCGACAGCCTCTGCGCCAGCTCACGCTTGAGCGCGTCCAGCACTCGCCGGCCGTCATCGGTGTGCAGGTCGGCCGAGGCGAGCGCCTCAAAGGCGGCGCGACTGTTTTTGAAAAACACCCGGTTGGCGGATATGAGTGTGGTGTTCAGTTGTTCGAGGAAGGCCAGCGAGGCCGAGGATTTTTGCCCGATTCGCGGCAGCTCGACCTTCAGTAAATGACGGGCGATGTTGGCAATATCACCTTTGATCGCGTCGTAGGAAGGGGGTGTAACGTCAGCGGTGCTCATAGGCCCGTTTTCCATGCTGAGGAGTAGAGTCGTCAGCATGGAAAAGCTGGGTTGGCGGTGGGCGGTATATAGGTGGGCCAGGCCTGGGCGCTAGCCTGCAGCCACTACCGCTTCAGGCCTGGCACTTGACCAATCGTTCCAGCGCTTGACCCAATCCGGGTGCCTTGTCACCCATCAACAGGTGCCAGACACCGCTTTCTAGCTGGCGTACACCCAGGCAGCCCCGCGCAGTGAGATCAGCTTCAGACAAGCCTGAGTCATCTGCCAACTCCACCCGCAAGCGCGTCATCGCCACCACTCCCAACTGGCGCACATTCGCCCGGCCACCCAAGGCATCCAGCCATTTTTCGGCTTCCCGCACATTCACCTCGACCGGCTTATCCACAGGCGCAACCGCCACGGGCGCAGTCGCGGCAAACGACGGCATGGCCAGTCGGATCTCATCCGCAATGCTGTCCGCCATTGGCCCGACCACCACTTGCAAACTGCCACCGTTGCCTGGCCGTACCACTGCCATGGCGCCCAGCGCTTTCAGTTGCGTGTCTGCCGCTTTGTTGCGATCAACCAGGTCCAAACGCAACCGTGTCGTGCAAGCACCGACGCTCAATAAATTTTCTGCACCGCCCAACGCACTGATATACGCGCTGGCGCGCTGGTTGTCGGTCATGGTTTGCGCCTGTGCGACGACGATGTCTTCGCGTCCTGGCGTCTTGAGGTTGAAGCGGCGGATGCAGTAGCTGAACACGCTGTAGTAGATCAGTGCATACGCCACGCCGACCGGCACCACCCGCCAGCCGTTGGTGGATTTGCCCCAGCCCAGCACCATGTCGATGAAGCCGCCGGAGAAGGTGAAGCCCAGGTGAATGTCCAGCAGGTTGGTGACGGCCATCGACAGGCCGGTCAACAGCGCGTGCAGCAGGAACAGGAACGGCGCGAGGAACATGAACGCAAATTCGATGGGTTCGGTCACCCCCGTGAGGAACGATGTCAGGGCCATCGACAGGAAAATCCCGCCCATGATTTTACGGCGCTCCGGCAACGCGTGGCGGTACATCGCCAGGCACGCGGCGGGCAGGCCGAACAGCATCACTGGGAACATGCCGGTCATGAACTGGCCACCGTTCGGGTCGCCGGCAAAATAGCGGGTCAGGTCGCCGGTCACCACCGCGCCTGTCGCCGGGTCAGTGAAACTGCCGAACACAAACCAGGCCATGTTGTTGAGGATATGGTGCAGGCCGGTGACGATCAGCAAGCGGTTGAACACACCAAAAATAAACGCACCGAGGCTGCCGCTTTCCATCAGCAACACGCCGAAGCTATTGATGCCGTGTTGGATCGGCGGCCAGATCAGCCCAAAGATTACCCCCAGCCCGACCGCACTGAACCCCGTGACAATCGGCACAAACCGTCGCCCGCCAAAAAATGCCAGGTATTCCGGGAGCTTGATGTCCTTGAAGCGGTTGTACAGCGCGCCGGCCATCAAGCCGCTGACGATACCTGCGAGCATGCCCATGTTGATGGTGGTATCCATCACCTTGAGCGTCGAGATCATCACCAGGTAACCGATCGCCCCGGCCAGCCCGGCCGTGCCGTTATTGTCGCGGGCAAAACCCACGGCGATACCGATGGCGAAGATCAGCGCCAGGTTGGCGAAGATCGCCTGCCCGGCATCGTGCATCACCGCGATGTTCAGCAGGTCGGTGTCACCCAGGCGCAGCAGCAGGCCGGCAATCGGCAGGATCGCGATGGGTAGCATCAGCGCACGGCCCAGGCGTTGCAGGCCTTCAATAAACAGTTGGTACATGGCGAGTCTCCTTTTTCTTGTTGTTGTCAGCTCAATGGCCAGTGGCGGTGACAGGCTTGGCGAACGGCCTTGGCGCTGCTCAGGTTGAGCAATTCCTGGCTCCGTTGCCGGCATTGCGCGGCGTCCAGATGGCGCACGCGATCCTTGATTTCGCCAATTTGTGGCGGGCTCACGGACAGCTCGCGCACCCCGAGGCCAACCAGCACGGGAGTGGCCAGCGGGTCGGAGGCCAGGGCGCCACACACACCGACCCACCGGCTATGCTTCGCCGCGCCTGCGCAGGTCTGGGCAATCAGGCGCAACAGCGCCGGGTGCAGCGCATCGACCCGGGCGGCCAGGCCGGCGTGGTCACGGTCCATGGCCAGGGTGTATTGCGACAGGTCATTGGTGCCGATGGACAGAAAGTCCGCATGTTCGGCCAGTTGTTCGGCCATCAGCGCGGCGGCCGGTACTTCGATCATCACCCCCAGTTCCGGGCGTTGGGTCAGTTCCAGTTCGGCACATAGCTCATCCAGGCGCTGGCGGATGTGCAGCAACTCGTCGACTTCGCTGACCATCGGCAACAGGATCCGGCAGCGGGCCAGCGGGCTGACTTGCAGGAGGGCGCGCAGTTGCTGGTCGAGCAGTTCCGGGCGCACCTGGGCCATGCGGATACCGCGCAGGCCCAGCACCGGATTGGCCTCGGCGGGCAACGGCAGATAATCGAGTTGCTTGTCGCCGCCGACGTCGATGGTGCGGATGATCACCGACTTGTCGCCCATGGCATCCAGCACGGCCTGATAGGCCAGGCGCTGTTCCTGTTCATCGGGCGCGGTGTGGCGGTCAACGAACAGGAATTCGGTACGCAGCAGGCCAACGCCGTCGGCGCCGTTTGCGAAGGCAAGCTGTGCTTCGCTGCTGGAGGCCACATTGGCGGCGACTTCGACACCCACGCCGTCGAGGGTCTGGGCCGGCGTCCGGGCGAGGGTCTGTTGCTGCTGGCGCTTGAGCTTTTGCGCATCGCGGATCTGATGGACTTCGGCGTGTCGTGCCTCGTCGGGGTGCAGTTCAAGGCGGCCATGGGCAGCGTCCAGCACCACCCGTTGGCCTTGCGGTACATCCAGCACTTCGCCGCCCAATGCCACTACGCACGGCAAACCTTTGCCCCGGGCCAGGATCGCCACGTGGGAGGTGGCGCCGCCTTCGGCCATGCAGATGCCGGCCGCGTTTTGCGCGCTCAGTTGCAGCAGGTCCGAGGGAGTCAGCTCATGGGCGACGACAATGGCGCCAGCGGGCAACTCAAATTGCCAGGCCTCGCCCAGCAGTGCGCGCAATACTCGTTGCTGCAAATCCCGCAGATCGTTGGCGCGCTCGGCAAACAAGGGTTTACCCAAACCCAGCAACACCGCGCATTGGGCCTGGATTGCATTGCGCCAGGCATGGGTAGCGGCGCTACCTTGTTCGATGGCGCCAGTGGCGGCGTCCAGTAGTGTCGGGTCTTCCAGCAGGGCCAGATGGGCGGCGAAGATCTCTTCTTCCTCGACGGCCTTGCGCTGGCGGGCGTGCTCCAGGGTATTGCGGATTTCGCCGCGTACCCGTTCCAGGGCGCTGTTCAGGTGTTGCAGTTGTTCATCACGCGCATGGTTACCCGGGTCCTGCGGCAGCTCGATGGTGTTGAGCCGGAACAGCGGCCCGCAGACCAGGCCGGGGGCTGCGCAGACACCCTGCAATACGCCCGCTTCGGTATTGAGCGGGCGCGCCGCGACGATCACCGGGGCGTGCACTTCTTCGTGGGTGGCAACGGATAACGCTGCGACCAGTGCCTGCAACGCCGCATCACAATCCTTGCCCTGGCAGGTGACCTGTATCTCGTCCTGCTCACCGATGCCCAACCCCATCAACCCCATCAGGCTGGCGCACGACGCCGATTTACCGGCGAAATGCAGCTGCGACTGGCTGCTGAAGCCTTGGGCGGTCTTGCGGATCAGGGCGGCGGGGCGCGCATGCAGGCCGCCGCGATGGGTGATGCGCACGCTGGCGCTGGCATGTGCCTGGGAGTTGTCGGCCACCGCAGCCTGCACGGCGCCAGCCTGACGCGCGACGATGCGCAGCAATGCCTCGCCGACCTTCACAGTATTCAACGCCACCGGGCGCACTTCGAACTGTTCGCCATTGGTGAGAATGATCAGGCTGACCAGGCTTTTGCACTGGCGGGCGATGCGGTCCAGGTCAAAGCGCACCAGGGCTTGCCCGTTGCTGACCCGCGTACCTTCCTTGACCAGTAAGGCGAAGCCTTCGCCTTGCAGTTCGACGGTGTCGATGCCCACGTGCAGCAGGACTTCGGCGCCATTGTCGGCGCGGATGGTCAGGGCGTGGCCGGTACGGGCAACATGGATCACCACGCCAGCGCACGGCGCATGCAGGCAGTCGTTGAGGGGGTCAATGGCAATCCCGTCGCCCATGGCACCACTGGCGAACACTTCATCTGGAACGTTGCCCAGGGTCAGCACCGGTCCGCTAAGAGGGGCGCTGAGGGTGAGGTCATTATTATTGTCGGGCATGGGCACGGTACTCATCAGGAAACGACGGAAATCAACTCAATGGGTGCGAGTGACTTTGCTCAGGTGACGGGGCTGGTCCGGGTCCATGCCCCGGGCCTGGGCCAAACCTGCAGCCATCACATAGAAGCTCTGGATCGCCAGGATCGGGTCCAGGGCCGGGTGTTCGGCACGGCTCAAGGTCAGGTCGCGTTCGTCGATATCGTCGGGCGCGGCCAGCAGTACTCGGGCCCCACGTTGGCGCATTTCCGCGGCCAGGGTCAGCAGGCCCGGCTGTTCGGCGCCGCGTGGGGCGAATACCAGCAGCGGGTAGTTGTCATCAATCAACGCCATCGGGCCGTGGCGCACTTCGGCGCTGCTGAAGGCTTCGGCCTGGATCGCCGAGGTTTCCTTGAGTTTGAGCGCGGCTTCCTGGGCGATGGCAAACCCGGCGCCACGGCCGATGACCATCAGGCGCTGGCTGCCTTTGAGGGCGTCGACGGCCAGGCGCCAATCCTGTCTGGCGGCGTCACGCAGGCCCTCGGGCAAGGCCTGACAGGCTTGCAGCAAGTCGGCTTCTTGATTCCAATGGCCGACCAACTGGGCGCTGGCGCTCAAGGTGGCGATAAAGCTCTTGGTCGCGGCCACGCTGCGCTCGGGACCTGCGCACAGTGGCACATGGAATTCGCAGGCGGCTTCCAGGGGCGAGTCTTCGGCATTGACCATCGACACACTCAAGGCCCCGCGCTTGCGCAGCAGGCGCAGGCTGTTGACCAGGTCCGGGCTCTGACCCGACTGGGAGAACCCGAAAGCCACCTGACCGCTGACCTTCAGCGGCGCCTGGGACAGCGTCACCACGGACATCGGCAACGACGCCACCGGAACGCCCACGTGCTGCATGGCCAGGTAGGCGAAGTAGCTGGCGGCGTGGTCCGAGCTGCCACGGGCGATGGTCATCGCCACTTGCGGCGGCTGGCGGCGCAGGCGTCCGGCGATCTCTTCGAGTATCGGGTTCAGGCCATGCAGTTGCGCCGCGACGGCCTCACAGGAGGCCAGGGCCTCTTCAAGCATTTTTGAAGTCAATGGTTTCTCCTTCGACCATTACGTCGGTGAGGTGCAGGGAGCGGTCCAGGCGTACGCAGTCGGCAAAGCTGCCGGGTTGCAGGCGGCCGCGTTGTTCCAGGCCCAGATAGTCCGCCGGAAATTGCGACAGGCGCTGTGAGGCTTCGTTGACCGGCAGGCCGATCTTCACCAGGTTGCGCAGCGCCTGATCCATGGTCAGGGTGCTGCCGGCCAGGGTGCCGTCGGCCAGGCGTACGCCGCCCAGGCATTTGGTCACGGTGTGGCTGCCCAGCTTGTACTCACCGTCGGGCATGCCGGCGGCGGCGGTGGAGTCGGTGACGCAGTACAGGCACGGGATCGAGCGCAGGGCCACGCGCATGGCGCCGGGGTGCACGTGCAGCAGGTCCGGGATCAGTTCTGCGTAGGTCGCATGAGCCAATGCCGCGCCGACGATGCCCGGCTCGCGGTGATGCAGCGGGCTCATGGCGTTGTACAAATGGGTGAAACTGGTCGCGCCGGCAGCCAGGGCGGCGACGCCTTCTTCATAGCTGCCCAGGGTGTGGCCGATTTGCATGCGCACGCCGCGTTGGCTGAGGGCGCGGATCAGGCCGTCATGGCCGGCGATTTCCGGGGCTATGGTGATCACCCGGATCGGTGCCAGGCGCAAATATTCCTCGACCTCGGCCATCAATGCGGTGTGGGCGAAGTTGGGTTGCGCGCCAAGTTTGCCGGGATTGATGTAGGGACCTTCCAGGTGTACGCCCAGCACACGGGCGCTGCCGGCCGGGCGGTATTCGCAGAACTGGCCGAGTTCACCGAGCACCCGGGAGATTTCCTCGACCGGGGCAGTCATGGTGGTGGCCAGCAGCGAGGTGGTGCCGAAGCGCACATGGGTGCGGGTGATGGTCTCGAAGGCGTCGATGCCTTCCATGATGTCCTTGCCGCCGCCACCGTGCACATGCAGGTCGATAAAACCCGGCAGCAAGTAGGGCAGGTCGTTGTCGGCCGGATCGCAAGGCACGCCTTCAATGGCGCTGACCTTGCCTTCGTGGTGCACCAGGCGGCCGCGAATCCAGCCGTGGGGCGTGAGGATATTGTCTTCGGACATGGGCAGTTCTCTAAGGCCGCAACTCGGCGGCAAAGTCGTATCGACGCAGCTCTGCGACAAAGTCGTAGTAATCGTTGCGGCAGTAGGTGTCGGTGATCTCGATCGGCGTGTTGTCGGCGGTGTAGCCCACGCGGGTCATCAGCAGCATGGCGGTGCCGGGGGCGATGCCCACCAGGGCGGCGAACTCGTCCGAGGCGTTGACCGCCTGGATATGCTGCAGGGCACGCACGATGGGCTTGCCGATACTTTCCAGGTACTCGTACAGCGAGCTGCCGATGGCTTGCGGTTGCGGCAGCACCGAGGCGGGCAGGGTGGTCATCTCAATGGCCATGACGGTGTCGTCGGCTTTACGCAAACGCTTGAGGCGCGCCACTTTGTCGGTGGGCGACAGGGCCAGGCGGATCAGTTCTTCGTGGGTCGGCGGGGTGATGTCGCGTTCCAGCCATTGTGAGCTGGGCACAAAGCCCTTGAGGCGCAACATCTCGCTGAAGCCCGACAGGCGCGACAGCGGCTGCTCCAGGCGTGGGGTGATAAAGGTGCCGGAGCCCTGGCTGCGGCGGATCAGGCCTTGGGCAAACAACACTTCCAGCGCCTTGCGGGCGGTGACCCGCGAGATGCTCAACTGCTCGCTGAGGACGCGTTCCGACGGCAGTGCCTGTTCGGACTTCCACTCGCCGGCATGAATGGCGGCTTCGAGCTTGCGGGCCAATTGCAGGTACAGCGGCGTGGATTGCTTGTCGTCTGGGCGTAGGGCCAGGATGGGATTCATCTGTCAGGTTTCCGATGCGTTATTGGAGTGTTGTCGCCCGGCATTGGCCGAAAATTAATACCACTTAAATACCATGTCAATCCTGCCAAAACGGTGCAGATACGGCTTTCTTGGCCCTATAACGGGGCTTGGTCTCAAGTGGTATTAGAGAGGTCTTTATGGCGCGCAGAAAAGCGCAGCCCGCGCGGTGAACTGGTATTCACCGGCAGGCGTTGTGAGAGGCGGGGATTTTTTTTGAATTATTTTACGAGCGGTCGCTGATTACGGCCGGATCTCGATCAGGGTGCCGTCTTTGACCAGGGTCCAGACTTCACGCATGTCCACGTTGCGCATGCCGATGCAGCCGTCGGTCCAGTCCAGGGTGTGGAACCACTGTTCCGGGTAGTCTTCGGTGTCGGGGGTGCCGTGGATCATGATCATGCTGCCGGGCTTCACCCCTTCGCGGCGTGCGCGGGCGGCGTCGCTGATATTGGGGTAGGAGATGTGCATGGCCAGGTTGAAGCGCTCGCTGGTCTTGCGCCAGTCGATCCAGTACAGGCCTTCCGGAGTGCGGCGGTCGCCCTCGATCAGCTTGTGGCCCTTGGGGTTTTTGCCCAGGGAAATGCGGTAGGTCTTGAAGGGTTTGCCGTCGTTGATCAGTTGCAACTGATGGGCGGACTTGAGCACCAGGACTTTTTCGACGGTTTTGCCGCCCAGGGTCTCCACGGTGGAAGCCGGCGACAGCGTGGCGAACGACAGGCAGAGCAGAGCAAGCAACCAACGCATTGAAACGATTTCCCTTGATGCCGGATTATTATTGGGCGGGCTTGCCCATCGGCGGCACAGCCTCGCTGCGCACCGGGTAGGACTGTTCGCGGCGGTCAGCGAAAAAGCATTCTAAGGTACGTGTCACCGTGCGGAAAGCCAGCTCGGACCAAGGGATGTCGGCTTCGTCGAACAGCTGCACTTCAAGGCTTTCGGGACCTGCAGCGTAGTCCAGGTCGACCAGCTCGGCGCGGTAGAAGATATGCACCTGGTTGATGTGCGGCACGTCGATCAGGGTGTAGATCGCCAGGTTGCGCACGCGGGCGCAGGCTTCTTCCAGGGTTTCGCGGGTGGCGGCCTGTTCGACGGTCTCGCCGTTTTCCATAAAGCCTGCGGGCAAGGTCCAGTAACCCAGGCGCGGCTCGATGGCGCGGCGGCACAACAGCACCTTGTCGCCCCACACCGGTACGGTCCCGGCGACGATATTGGGATTCTGGTAGTGAATGGTCGAGCAGTGATCACACACAAAACGCAGGCGCCCGTCGCCTTCGGGAATGCGTTGGGACACCGGTTTGCCGCACTGGCTGCAGAATTTCATGCTGGGGTTCCTGGAAAGTGCGCCTATCTTGGCGTGGCGGACGGGGGCCTGCAAGTTGTCGTTTAGCGACACCCGCCGGGTTTTGGGGTTGGGCGCCCGCCCGCTTTGGTGCATGATGCTTAGTAGCCAACAGACCGAGATGACTCATGCTGGACGAGCTACTTCGCCGGGTAAGCAACCACACCCCCCACACGCTGGAAACCGACGGGCGTTTCCCCGAGGCCGCGGTGCTGGTGCCGATTACCCGCAGTGACGAACCTGAGCTGATCCTGACCCTGCGCGCCAGCGGCCTGTCGACCCACGGTGGCGAAGTGGCGTTTCCCGGCGGTCGCCGCGACCCCGAAGACCCGGACCTGATTTTCACCGCCCTGCGTGAGGCCGAAGAGGAAATCGGCCTGCCGCCCGGCCTGGTCGAAGTGATTGGCCCGTTGAGCCCCCTGATTTCCCTGCACGGTATTCGCGTCACGCCTTATGTCGGTGTGATCCCCGATTACGTCGAGTACCTGGCCAACGATGCCGAAATCGCCGCCGTGTTCAGCGTGCCCCTGGATTTTTTCCGACAGGATCCGCGTGAACATACCCACAGAATCGATTACCAGGGGCGCAGTTGGTACGTGCCCAGCTATCGGTTTGGCGAGTACAAGATCTGGGGGCTGACGGCGATCATGATCGTCGAGCTGATCAACCTGCTCTATGACGACGCCCAGATCAGCCTGCACCAGCCGCCTAAAAGCTTCATCAATATCTAAAGCCATCGTTTGAATGGCGAGCCGTGAGGACACACCATGAAATACCGCCTGGGCGACGCCCGCGTCGAGACGCACCCCAACAGTTGGGTGGCACCCAATGCCACGCTGGTGGGCAAGGTCAAGCTGGAGGAGGGCGCCAACGTCTGGTTCAACGCGGTATTGCGTGGCGACAACGAACTGATCCTGATCGGCAAGAACAGCAACGTGCAGGACGGCAGCGTGATGCACACGGACATGGGCTTCCCGCTGACCTTGGGCACCGGCGTGACCATTGGCCATAACGCGATGCTGCACGGCTGCACCGTGGACGATTACAGCCTGATCGGCATCAATGCGGTGATCCTCAACGGCGCGAAAATCGGCAAACACTGCATCATCGGCGCCAATTCGCTGATCGGCGAAGGCAAGGAAATTCCCGACGGTTCGCTGGTAATGGGCTCGCCGGGCAAAGTGGTGCGCGAGTTGACGGACGCGCAGAAGCGCATGCTCGAAGCCAGCGCCGCGCACTATGTGCATAACTCGCAGCGGTACGCCCGTGACCTGGCCGAGCAGTCAGAATGAACCCGACTGAACGCCCCGTCGCCTCGCCGTGCGTGAGCATTTGCGCGCTGGACGATGATGATATCTGCACTGGCTGCCAGCGGACGGTGGATGAGATTACGCGTTGGAGTCGCATGGACAACACCGAGCGCCGGGTGGTGCTGGGGTTGTGCCATGAGCGGGCGGTGGCGGGTGGATTGGTGTTTATGGTTTCTGGTAAATCCGGCGCCTGATAGATCGCCATCGGGGGCAAGCCCCCTCCCACAATTGAATGTATTCACAGATCAAAATGTGGGAGGGGGCTTGCCCCCGATGAGGCCCTCCCAGACGACATGTTTCCAAATGTGAAGTACCCTGTGCCCCTTGTTCACAGGTCCCTCGCCCCATGCTCTTCCTGATCGCCTACATCAGCAGCGTCGTGCTGATCAACTTCGCCTTCTCCACCGCCCCGCACCTGGACGTAATCTGGTCCGCCTGGGGTGGGCTGGTCTTCATCCTGCGCGATATGGTGCAAACCCGCTTCGGCCATGGTGCGATCGTCGCCATGCTGGCGGCGCTTGTGCTGTCCTATGTCACTTCCGACCCGGCCATCGCCCTGGCCAGTGCCACGGCTTTCGCGGTGTCCGAATGCATCGACTGGCTGGTGTTCAGCATCACCAAGCGCCCACTCCACGATCGCCTGTGGATAAGTTCGGCGCTGAGCATTCCCCTCGATACGTTTATCTTCTTCGGCCTGATCGGTGCCCTGACGCCCGCAGTGGTGGGCACCGCCCTGGCCTCGAAATTCGCCGGTGTGACGGCGGTCTGGTTGATCATGGCCTGGCGCATTCGCAAGCGCGCCGTCGCCAACTGAGGCCAATTTTTACAGTTCATGTAAAATGCCGGCCTTTCTCCCCATGATCCGCTCCCCTGAGGACCTGAGATGACCCGAATCGGAACTCCATTGTCGCCAACCGCGACCCGCGTATTGATGTGTGGCTGCGGTGAGCTGGGCAAGGAAGTGGTAATCGAGCTGCAACGCCTGGGCGTTGAAGTGATTGCCGTGGATCGCTACGCCAACGCGCCGGCCATGCAAGTGGCGCATCGCAGCCATGTGATCAACATGCTCGACGGCGCTGCCCTGCGTGCAGTGATCGAAGCCGAGAAGCCGCACTTCATCGTGCCGGAAATCGAAGCCATCGCCACCGGTACGCTGGTGGAACTGGAAGCCGAAGGTTTCACCGTGATCCCTACCGCCCGTGCAGCGCTGCTGACCATGAACCGTGAGGGCATTCGTCGCCTGGCTGCTGAAGAGCTGGATCTGCCGACCTCGCCGTACCACTTCGCCGACACCTTCGAAGACTACAGCAAGGCTGTCCAGGACCTGGGCTTCCCCTGCGTGGTCAAGCCGGTGATGAGTTCGTCGGGCAAGGGCCAGAGCCTGCTGCGCAGCGCTGACGACGTGCAGAAAGCCTGGGATTACGCCCAGGAAGGCGGGCGTGCCGGCAAGGGTCGGGTGATCATCGAAGGGTTTATCGACTTCGACTACGAAATCACTCTGCTGACCGTGCGTCACGTCGGCGGCACCACCTTCTGCGCGCCGGTCGGTCACCGTCAGGAGAAGGGCGATTATCAAGAGTCCTGGCAGCCTCAGGCCATGAGCCCGGTTGCCTTGGCTGAGTCCGAGCGGGTTGCCAAAGCCGTGACCGAGGCCTTGGGTGGTCGCGGTCTGTTTGGTGTGGAATTGTTCATCAAGGGTGATCAGGTGTGGTTCAGCGAAGTGTCGCCGCGCCCGCACGACACCGGTCTGGTGACCTTGATTTCTCAGGATCTGTCGCAGTTTGCCCTGCACGCACGCGCCATCCTGGGCCTGCCAATCCCGCTGATCCGTCAGTTCGGGCCTTCGGCGTCAGCGGTGATTCTGGTGGAAGGGCAATCGACCCAGACCGCCTTTGCCAACCTCGGCGCGGCACTGAGCGAGCCGGACACGGCGTTGCGTCTGTTTGGTAAGCCAGAAGTGAATGGCCAGCGCCGCATGGGCGTGGCGTTGGCGCGGGATGAGTCGATTGAAGCGGCTCGGGCCAAGGCCACCCGGGCTTCCCAGGCTGTTGTGGTAGAGCTCTAAAAGCATCGGGGGCGGTGCGACGATTCGACTTGCCCCCGATAGCGGTCTATCAGGCCACCTTGTTCAAATCATTATCCCGCGTCTCTTTCAGGCACAGCACAGCAATCAAGCTGAGCAACGCTGCCGCCGACACATACCCGCCGACATAACTCAGCCCGCCCATCGCCACCAGTTTGGTCGCGAAAAACGGTGCCGCCGAAGCGCCCACAATCCCACCCAGGTTATACGCCGCCGAAGCCCCGGTATAACGCACGCGTGTCGGGAACAGTTCCGGCAGCATCGCGCCCATCGGCGCGAAGGTCACACCCATCAGGAACAGCTCCAGCGCCAGGAACAGCGCCACGGCCCAGGTCGAACCGTGGGTCAGCAAGGGTTCCATGGTGAAGCCGGACAGGATGGCGAGAATCGCGCCGACGATCAGCACCGGCCTGCGTCCATAGCGATCACTGGCCAAGGCTGCCAGCGGTGTGGCCAACCCCATGAACAGCACCGCGAAGCACAGCAGGCCAAGGAAGGTTTCGCGGCTGTAGCCCAAGGTCGACACGCCGTAGCTCAGGGAAAACGCCGTGGTGATATAGAACAGCGCATAGCACACCACCATCGACGCGGCGCCCAGCAGTACGGGCAGCCAATGCTGGCTGAACAATTCCACCAGCGGCACCTTGACCGGTTTTTCCTTGGCCACGGCGTTGGCGAACACCGGGGTTTCATGCAGCTTCAACCGTGCATACAGGCCGACCATCACCAGCGCGGCGCTGAGGATGAACGGGATGCGCCAACCCCAACTGCGGAATTGCTCGTCGTCAAGGCTCATGGCCAGGATCAGGAACAGGCCGTTGGCCGCCAGAAACCCGATCGATGGGCCAAGCTGCGGGAACATGCCGAACCAGGCGCGTTTGCCTTTCGGGGCGTTCTCGGTGGCCAGCAGTGCCGCGCCACCCCATTCCCCGCCCAGCCCAAGGCCTTGCCCGAACCGCAGCACGCACAACAGGATCGGTGCCCAGGCCCCGATGGTGTCGTAGCCCGGCAGCAAGCCGATCAGCGTCGTGCACACGCCCATCAGCAGCAGCGAGGCCACCAACGTGGACTTGCGGCCGATACGGTCACCAAAGTGGCCGAACAGCGCCGAGCCCAGTGGGCGGGCGATGAAGGCGATGCCGAAAGTCAGGAACGACGCCAGCATCTGCGCGGTGCCGGAGGTCTGCGGGAAGAACACCGGGCCGATCACCAGGGCTGCGGCGGTGGCGTAGATATAGAAGTCGTAGAACTCGATGGCGGTGCCGACGATGCTCGCCGTGGCGACCCGTGCAGTCGAATTGGTCGGGGCGGCGGTCGCGGCCTCGTTATAGGTGGTGCTCATTGGGTTATCCCTGACAGTCATTGCGCGTTTGGACGCGGATTATTATTGGTCGAACACCCGTGGATCAGGGTTGTACGCGGTCGGGCGAAGCTTGGGTAAGCCGCAGGGATTATAGGAAGGGGTCTGGAATTACAACAAGAGCCGACACGCCGCAAATCAAAATGTGGGAGGGGGCTGTTTACCGTCAGGCAGTTACGCGGCGACGGGTATCCGGCTGGTGTGCCAGATCAGCACCTTGGCCACGCGGTTGTCCTCGGTTTCAAGGATTTCCAGACGGTAGCGGCCGATTTTCAGGCACACCGCGCAATCCGGAATGGTCTCCAGCGCTTCGGTCACCAGGCCGTTGAGGGTCTTGGGGCCGTCGCTGGGCAGGTGCCAGCCCAGGCTCTTGTTCAGTTCGCGGATCGAGGCGGCGCCATCAATGATGTAGCGGCCATCGGGTTGCGCTTCGATATGCGGGTTGTCCGTGCCCTGTTCACTTTCGAATTCACCGACGATTTCTTCGAGGATGTCCTCAAGGGTCACGATGCCCAGCACTTCGCCATACTCATCCACCACCATGCCCAGACGTCGCTGCTGTTTGTGGAAGTTCAGCAGTTGCAGTTGCAGAGGCGTGCTTTCCGGGACGAAGTAGGGTTCGTGGCAGGCGGCGAGCAGCGCCTCTTTGGTCAGGCTGGCGTCGGGCAGCAGATGCTTGACCTGCCGGGTATTGAGCACGGCCTGGACCTGGTTGATATCACTGTGAAACACCGGCAGGCGTGTGCGTGGCGAGATGCGCAGCTGTTCGATGATGGCTTCGATCGAGTCGTCGAGGTTGATGCCGTCCACTTCGCTGCGGGGCACCAGGATGTCATTGACGGTGATGTTGTCCAAGGCGTGGATGCCGGGCATGCGAGGGGTGTGGTCGGCGTCGGGCTCGGGTTCGTCATCGTGATCGTGATCGTGACCGGGCAGAGGCTCGTCGCTCTTTTTCACCGCGCCGGATTTTCGTGCAAACGGGCGCAACAACAGCAGGCTGATGCCATTGAGCAGCCAGGCTGCGGGGTAGAGGATTTTCAACGGCACGCCCAGCAACGTATTGCCAAAGCCCAGCACCGCGTGCGGATGGCGGATAGCCAGGGCGCGAGGCAGGTAATCGGCCAGCACCAGCAGGAGTACGCAGGAAATCAGCCAGCCGAGCCAAGGACCATTCAGCGCCCAGGCATAGATCGCCAGCAGCGTGCAGAGAATCACCACGGCGGCGCGACACAGGCTGTTGCACAGGATCAGGCTGTTACGCGGGAAGTTCAGGCGGGCGGCCGCTTTATCACCCTGGCGTGTACCGGGGCGCAGGGCGAGCAAGTGGTGTTGTGCCGCTTCAATGGCGGTAAACAGCCCGGCCCATAACACCAGCAAGGCGATTACTGCGAGCATCGGCCCTAAGGGCAGGTTATCCATGATTGCTGCCCGTCAGATATGCAGGATGTATTCGCGAACCAGCTTGCTGCCGAAATAGGCCAGCATCAGCAGGCAGAAACCGGCCAGGGTCCAGCGGATCGCCTTGTGCCCACGCCAGCCGAGGCGGTTGCGGCCCCACAGCAACACGCTGAACACCACCCAGGCCAGGCACGCCAGCAGGGTTTTGTGCACCAGATGCTGGGCAAACAGGTTCTCCACGAACAGCCAGCCGGAAATCAGCGACAGCGAGAGGAGTGTCCAGCCGGCCCACAGAAAACCGAACAGCAGGCTTTCCATGGTTTGCAGCGGCGGGAAATTCTTGATCAGGCCGGAAGGGTGCTTGTGCTTGAGCTGATGGTCTTGCAACAGCAGGAGCAGGGCCTGGAACACCGCGATGGTGAACATGCCGTAGGCCAGGATCGATAACAGGATATGCGCGAGGATGCCGGGTTCTTCGTCGATCACCTGCACGGTGCCGGTGGGGGCGAATTGTGCCAGCAGCACCGTCAGCACGCCCAACGGGAAGAGCAGGACCAACAGGTTCTCGACGGGAATCCGATAACAGGCCATCAGCGTCAGGGCAATGACCGCAGCAGCGATCAGGCTGGCGGCGCTGAAAAAGTCCAGGCCCAGGCCAACCGGCGTCATCAGGTGGGTAAACAGGCTCGCGGCATGGGCCAGCAGGGCGAGGACGCCGAGGCCGACCAGCAGGCGTTTGTCTGCCTTGGTGCCTTGGGCAAGACGAGTGCCCTGATAGAGGGTCGCAGCGGCATACAAAATGGCGGCGGCGAGGCTGGGTAGCAAACTGGGTGACAAGGGGACCATAAATCCTGATAGACAAGCCCGAAAGGCGCTGAGTTTGGCATACACCTGCGTTCCACGAAAGACTCCAGGACCAGACAGCGGGTGTGCATGGGCGCAGTCTTCGCTATAATCCGCGACCTGCCCACGCCGCAGGCTCGCCGAGCGCTGTTTTTAATAGCGATTTACCACAGCCTGGGCCGTCATTACCTCGGTCTACCAATGCATTTCGATGAATGGGGCCTGAAAGGATCGCGCATGTTTGAAAACTTGACTGACCGTCTCTCGCAGACGCTGCGCCACGTAACCGGCAAGGCCAAGCTGACCGAGGACAATATTAAAGACACCCTGCGTGAAGTACGCATGGCGTTGCTGGAAGCCGACGTGGCCTTGCCTGTGGTCAAGGACTTCGTCAACTCGGTCAAAGAGCGCGCAGTGGGCACCGAAGTGTCCCGCAGCCTGACGCCGGGCCAGGCTTTTGTGAAGATCGTCCAGGCCGAACTCGAAAGCCTGATGGGCGCTGCCAACGAAGACCTGAACCTCAGCGCCGTGCCACCGGCCGTCGTGCTGATGGCGGGCCTGCAGGGGGCGGGTAAAACCACCACCGCCGGCAAGCTGGCGCGCTTCCTTAAAGAGCGCAAGAAGAAGTCTGTCATGGTGGTGTCGGCCGACGTATACCGTCCGGCGGCCATCAAGCAGTTGGAAATGCTGGCGGGCGAAGTCGGCGTGACCTTCTTCCCGTCCGACCTGAGCCAGAAGCCGGTCGACATTGCCAACGCGGCTATTAAAGAAGCCAAGCTCAAGTTCATTGATGTCGTGATCGTCGATACCGCCGGTCGCCTGCACATCGACGAAGAGATGATGGGCGAGATCAAGGCGTTGCATGCCGCGATCAACCCGGTCGAGACGCTGTTCGTGGTCGACGCCATGACCGGTCAGGATGCGGCCAACACCGCCAAGGCTTTCGGTGATGCACTGCCGCTGACCGGCGTGATCCTCACCAAGGTCGACGGCGACGCCCGTGGCGGTGCTGCGCTGTCGGTGCGTGCCATCACTGGCAAGCCGATCAAGTTCATCGGTATGGGCGAGAAGAGCGAAGCGCTCGAACCGTTCCACCCTGAGCGTATCGCCTCGCGTATCCTTGGCATGGGCGACGTACTCAGCCTGATCGAACAGGCCGAAGCGACCCTCGACAAGGACAAGGCCGATAAACTGGCCAAGAAGCTGAAGAAGGGCAAGGGCTTCGATCTCGAAGACTTCCGTGACCAGCTGCAACAAATGAAGAACATGGGCGGCCTCGGCGGCCTGATGGACAAGCTGCCGAATATCGGCGGTGTGAACCTGGCGCAAATGGGCAATGCCCAGGGCGCGGCAGAGAAGCAGTTCAAGCAGATGGAAGCCATCATCAACTCCATGACCCCGGCCGAGCGCCGCGACCCTGAACTGATCAGCGGTTCGCGCAAACGTCGGATCGCGATGGGCTCCGGCACCCAGGTGCAGGACATCGGTCGCTTGATCAAGCAGCACAAGCAGATGCAGAAGATGATGAAGAAATTCTCCGCCAAAGGCGGAATGGCCAAGATGATGCGCGGCATGGGCGGTATGTTGCCCGGCGGCGGCATGCCGAAAATGTAAAGAATTCGAGCGCAAGTACGCTTGCGCTCCGACCCACAGGGATGTGGGATCTCCAGCAAACCCGCCGTTGGCGGGGGCTGACCTGCCGTTTTAACCGACGGCTCTCTAGCAGATCTGAATGGCACGCTGATAGGCGCCAGAAAAAGACATTTGCAAAAGTCCGGATATTCCTTAGAATATGCGGCCTTTCGGGCACCTATGCCCGCTGTGCATTTAGATTTGCAGCACCGACTACAGGAACGATGTTCACATGCTAACAATCCGTCTTGCCCTTGGCGGCTCCAAAAAGCGCCCGTTTTACCACTTGACCGTAACTGACAGCCGCAACCCACGTGACGGCTCTCACAAGGAACAAGTAGGCTTCTTCAACCCGATCGCTCGTGGTCAAGAAGTCCGTCTGTCCGTGAACCAAGAGCGCGTAGCCTACTGGCTGAGCGTTGGTGCACAACCGTCTGAGCGTGTTGCTAAGTTGTTGAAGGACTCGGCTAAGGCCGCAGCCTGAGCAATATGAACGCGACGCCAGCTGTTGCTGATGATTTGATCGTTATCGGCAAGATTTATTCTGTTCATGGCGTTCGCGGCGAAGTGAAGGTGTATTCCTTTACTGATCCGACTGAAAACCTGTTGCAGTACAAAACCTGGACGCTCAGGCGCGAAGGGAGTGTGAAACAGGTCGAGCTGGTCAGCGGACGCGGGAGCGATAAGTTCCTGGTCGCGAAGCTCAAGGGTCTTGATGATCGTGAAGAAGCTCGTCTTCTGGCTGGTTATGAGATCTGCGTGCCGCGCAACCTGTTCCCTGAATTGACCGACGGCGAGTACTACTGGTACCAGCTGGAAGGTCTGAAGGTTATTGATCAACTCGGGCAATTGTTCGGGAAAATCGATCATCTTCTGGAAACCGGCGCCAATGATGTAATGGTGGTCAAGCCTTGCGCTGGCAGCCTGGATGATCGCGAACGCCTGCTGCCCTATACGGAGCAGTGTGTGTTGGCTATCGACCTGGTAGCGGGCGAGATGAAGGTGGAATGGGACGCGGACTTCTAAGCGTGGCTAATTTGCGCATTGAAGTGATCAGTTTGTTTCCCGAGATGTTTTCCGCCATCAGCGAGTACGGCATCACCAGTCGGGCGGTGAAACAGGGGCTCTTGCAGCTCACCTGTTGGAACCCGCGAGACTACACGACGGATCGACATCACACTGTGGACGATCGCCCATTTGGCGGTGGCCCGGGCATGGTGATGAAGATCAAGCCCCTGGAAGACGCGTTGGTTCAGGCCAAGGCAGCTGCCGGGGAGAAGGCGAAGGTAATTTACCTGTCCCCTCAAGGCCGTCAGCTGAAACAGGCGGCGGTGCGCGAACTGGCGAATGAGGAAGCATTAATCCTGATTGCCGGTCGCTATGAAGGCATTGACGAGCGTTTTATTGAAGCTCATGTCGATGAAGAGTGGTCGATTGGGGACTATGTCCTGTCTGGCGGTGAGCTGCCGGCGATGGTCCTGATAGATGCGGTTACACGACTGCTGCCTGGAGCTTTAGGGCATGCGGACTCCGCGGAGGAAGATTCCTTCACGGACGGTTTGCTGGATTGCCCGCACTACACCCGACCGGAGGTGTATGCGGATCAGCGTGTTCCCGACGTATTGCTAAGTGGCAATCACGCACACATCCGGCGTTGGCGTTTACAGCAGTCCCTTGGTCGGACCTATGAACGACGCGCCGATCTTCTGGAAAGCCGCTCGCTTTCTGGAGAAGAGAAGAAGCTGCTCGAGGAATACATCCTCGCGCGGGACGATAGTTAACAACGTATCGATGGTAGGTCCATTGACTTACCTTAGGAGCACAGCATGACTAACAAAATCATCCTTGCACTCGAAGCAGAGCAGATGACCAAAGAGATCCCTACCTTTGCCCCGGGCGACACTATTGTCGTTCAGGTGAAAGTGAAGGAAGGCGACCGTTCGCGTCTGCAAGCGTTCGAAGGCGTGGTAATTGCCAAGCGTAACCGTGGTGTGAACAGTGCTTTCACTGTTCGTAAAATCTCCAACGGTGTTGGCGTAGAGCGTACTTTCCAGACCTACAGCCCGCAAATCGACAGCATGGCCGTCAAGCGTCGCGGTGACGTACGTAAAGCCAAGCTGTACTACCTGCGTGACCTGTCCGGTAAAGCAGCTCGCATCAAGGAAAAACTGGCTTAAGTCCAGCTTCCCGATGCAGAAAGAAGCAGCCTACGGGCTGCTTTTTTGTGCCTGAAATTTGTCCATTCCCCGGTATTTGTCCATGACCACCCGCCCCGAAGAAATCCAGCGTCGCACCGATCTGTCCGTGACCCACGTGACCAAGGCCGTATTCCCGCCCACCACCAACCACCACAACACCCTGTTCGGCGGCACCGCGTTGGCCTGGATGGATGAAGTGTCGTTCATCACCGCCACGCGTTTCTGTCGTTTGCCGTTGGTGACGGTCTCCACTGACCGCATCGACTTCAATCACGCCATCCCGGCGGGCTCTATCGTTGAACTCATCGGGCGGGTTATCAAGGTAGGGAACACCAGCCTCAAGGTGGAGGTTGAGGTGTTCGTTGAGAGCATGAGTGCCGATGGCCGCGAGAAGGCGATCCAAGGTGTGTTCAGTTTTGTGGCGATTGATGCCGATAAGCGTCCGGTGCCTGTGCTGCCTGGGTTTGTAGACTGATCCTGGACCGAGCCGCGGCCATCGCAGGCAAGCCAGCTCCCACATTTGATCGGTGGAGGGTGCAAATCAGTGACCCGACACAAAACCCCTGTGGGAGCTGGCTTGCCTGCGATAGGATCTAACAGACACTACAGTAATCCGCCCGAGCCCTCATGCCTGCCATTGACCACCCCCTGATCGACCGCTTTCTTGATGCCCTCTGGCTGGAAAAGGGCCTGTCGGACAACACCCGTCAGGCCTACCGCAGCGACCTTGCCCTGTTCAACGGCTGGTTGCAGGATAAAAACCTTGAATTGGTCAATGCTGGCCGCGAGCTGATCCTCGATCACTTGGCTTGGCGCCTGGAGCAGAATTACAAGCCGCGTTCCACTGCGCGATTTCTCTCCGGTGTGCGTGGCTTTTATCGCTATCTGCTGCGGGAAAAACTCATCGCTCTGGACCCGACCCTGCAGGTCGATATGCCGCAGCTCGGTAGGCCTTTGCCCAAGTCCTTGTCGGAAGCCGACGTCGATGCTCTGCTTGCCGCGCCCGACCTCAGCGAGGCTATCGGCCAGCGCGACCGCGCCATGCTGGAAGTCTTGTATGCCTGTGGCCTGCGGGTCACCGAGTTGATCAGCCTGACGCTGGAACAGGTCAACCTGCGTCAGGGCGTACTGCGGGTGATGGGCAAGGGCAGCAAGGAGCGGCTGGTGCCGATGGGGGAGGAGGCGATTGTGTGGGTCGAGCGCTATATGCGCGATGCCCGTGGCGAGTTGCTCGGCGGCCGTCCCAGTGATGTGTTGTTCCCCAGCCAGCGCGGTGAGCAAATGACCCGCCAGACGTTCTGGCATCGCATTAAGCACCAGGCCAAGGTCGCGGGGATTGGCAAGAGCCTGTCGCCCCATACGTTACGCCATGCATTTGCCACCCATTTGCTCAACCACGGCGCGGATCTGCGCGTGGTGCAAATGCTGCTCGGGCACAGCGACTTATCCACCACCCAGATCTACACCCATGTGGCGCGCGCGCGATTGCAGGATATGCACGCCAAGCACCACCCACGAGGCTGAAAACCGCCAATTTATACCGCCACGGGCTGCCCTGCGGCCCAACTGTGGTAGGCTTTGCCGGTTAGCAAAGGTGACGGTGCCGGCCCGTGTCTACTGAGATAGCGGTGTTCCTTCCCGTCCCTGCATCTGCCTTCAGGAGTTCCCATGCGCTTGACCCAGATTATTGCCGCCGCAGCCATTGCGTTGGTTTCCACCTTTGCCGTCGCTGATGACGCTGCCGAGCAGACCATCCGCAAGAGCCTGGCCAACCTGCAACTCGACACCCCGATCGAAAGCATCAGCGCCAGCCCGATGGCCGGCCTGTATGAAGTCAAGCTCAAGGGCAGCCGCGTGCTGTACGCCAGTGCGGACGGCCAGTACATCGTTCAGGGCTACCTGTTTCAGCTCAAGGACGGCAAGCCGGTCAACCTGACCGAGAAAGCCGAGCGTCTGGGCGTGTCCAAGCTGATCAACGGTATCCCAGTGGCTGAAACCGTGGTTTACCCGGCCATTGGCGAGACCAAGACCCACATCACGGTCTTCACCGACACCACCTGCCCGTACTGCCACAAGCTGCACGCCGAAGTGCCGGCGCTGAACAAGCTCGGTGTGGAAGTTCGCTACGTTGCGTTCCCGCGCCAGGGCCTGGGTTCGCCGGGTGACGAGCAGTTGCAAGCCGTATGGTGCTCGGCCGACAAGAAAGCGGCCATGGACAAGATGGTCGACGGCAAGGAAATCAAGGCTGCCAAGTGCGCCAATCCGGTCTCCAAGCAATTCGCCCTGGGCCAGTCCATCGGTGTGAACGGTACGCCGGCCATCGTTTTGGCTGACGGCCAGGTGATTCCGGGCTACCAGCCGGCACCACAAGTTGCCAAACTGGCGCTGAGTGCCAAATAAACCAGCATCGTCGAACCTTTGACGATCATGGCCCGTTGATAAGTCGACGGGCCATCAATTGAAAGCCGCAGTCGTGCGGCTGTTTTCCACGGCCGACCTTGCGTCGGCCGTTTCATGGGGAGTTCTTCAGTGAAACCGGTCAAAGTAGGCATCTGTGGGTTAGGGACCGTCGGTGGCGGCACCTTCAACGTACTTCAGCGTAATGCTGAAGAAATTTCCCGCCGTGCAGGGCGTGGGATTGAAGTGGCGCAAATTGCCACGCGTTCGCCAAAGCCTCAGTTCGAAACGACCGGTATTGCGATTACCAACGATGTCTTCGCCGTGGCCACCAACCCTGAGATCGATATCGTCATTGAGCTGGTGGGCGGCTACACCGTAGCCCGTGAGCTGGTGCTCAAGGCCATCGAGAACGGCAAGCACGTGGTCACCGCCAACAAGGCGCTGATCGCAGTGCACGGCAACGAGATCTTCGCCAAGGCCCGCGAGAAGGGCGTGATCGTGGCGTTCGAAGCCGCCGTGGCCGGTGGTATCCCGGTAATCAAGGCGATCCGTGAAGGCCTGTCCGCCAACCGTATCAACTGGGTGGCCGGCATCATCAACGGCACCGGTAACTTCATCCTTACCGAAATGCGCGAGAAGGGCCGTACCTTCGAAGACGTGCTCGCCGAAGCCCAGGCGCTGGGCTACGCCGAAGCCGACCCGACATTCGACGTGGAAGGTATCGACGCCGCCCACAAGCTGACCATCCTGGCGTCCATCGCCTTTGGTATCCCGCTGCAGTTCGACAAGGCCTACACCGAAGGCATCACCAAGCTGACTACCGCCGACGTGAACTATGCCGAAGCCCTGGGCTATCGCATCAAGCACCTCGGTGTAGCGCGCAGCACCCCGGCCGGTATCGAGCTGCGTGTGCACCCGACGCTGATCCCGGCTGATCGCCTGATCGCCAACGTCAACGGCGTGATGAACGCGGTGATGGTCAATGGTGATGCTGCCGGTTCCACGTTGTTCTACGGCGCCGGCGCCGGCATGGAGCCGACCGCTTCTTCGGTGATCGCCGACCTGGTGGACGTGGTTCGCGCCATGACCAGCGACCCGGAAAATCGCGTACCGCACCTGGCCTTTCAGCCGGATTCGCTGTCGGCCCACCCGATCCTGCCGATCGAAGCGTGCGAAAGCGCCTACTACCTGCGCATCCAGGCCAAGGATCATCCGGGCGTGTTGGCCCAGGTCGCCAGCATCCTGTCCGAGCGCGGTATCAACATCGAGTCGATCATGCAGAAGGAAGTCGAGGAGCAAAACGGCCAGGTGCCGATGATCCTGCTGACCCACCGCGTGCTTGAGCAGCACATCAACGATGCCATCACCGCGTTGGAAGCCTTGCAAGGCGTCGTCGGCCCGGTCGTGCGTATTCGTGTCGAACACCTGAACTAACCGATTGTTCCAGGGGCCCCGCGCGTTCGGCGGCCTCTGTTCGAGAATGTTTTAGAGGAGCCAGTCATGCGTTATATCAGTACCCGCGGCCAGGCACCGGCCCTGAATTTCGAAGACGTCCTGCTGGCAGGCCTTGCCACCGACGGCGGCCTGTATGTGCCGGAAAACCTGCCACGCTTCACCCAGGAAGAAATCGCCTCCTGGGCCGGCCTGCCGTACCACGAGCTGGCGTTCCGGGTGATGCGCCCGTTCGTCACCGGCAGCATTCCGGATGCGGATTTCAAGAGGATCCTGGAAGAAACCTACGGTGTGTTTTCCCACAGCGCCATCGCGCCGTTGCGCCAACTGAACGGCAACGAGTGGGTATTGGAGCTGTTCCACGGCCCGACCCTGGCGTTCAAGGACTTCGCCCTGCAACTGCTCGGTCGTTTGCTGGACTACGTGCTGGAGAAGCGCGGCGAGCGCGTGGTGATCATCGGCGCGACCTCCGGTGATACCGGCTCGGCGGCGATTGAAGGCTGCAAGCACTGCGAAAACGTCGACATCTTCATCCTGCACCCGCATAAGCGTGTGTCCGAAGTGCAGCGTCGCCAGATGACCACCATCTTTGGTGAGAACATCCACAACATCGCCATCGAAGGCAACTTCGACGACTGCCAGGAAATGGTCAAGAACAGCTTCGCTGACCAGAGCTTCCTGAAAGGCACACGCCTGGTTGCGGTGAACTCGATCAACTGGGCGCGGATCATGGCCCAGATCGTCTACTACTTCCACGCCTCCCTTCAGCTGGGCGGCCCGGCGCGCTCGGTGTCGTTCTCGGTGCCGACCGGCAACTTCGGCGACATCTTCGCCGGCTACCTGGCGCGCAACATGGGCCTGCCGATCAACCAGTTGATCGTCGCCACCAACCGCAACGACATCCTGCACCGCTTCATGAGCGGCAATCAGTACGTCAAGGAAACCCTGCACGCGACCCTGTCGCCGTCCATGGACATCATGGTTTCGTCGAACTTCGAGCGTCTGTTGTTCGACATGCACGGTCGCAACGGCTCGGCGATTGCCGGCTTGATGGACACCTTCAAGAGCGGTGGCGGTTTCAGCGTGGATGAAGAGCGCTGGACCGAAACCCGCAAGCTCTTCGACTCCCTGGCCGTGGACGATGCTCAGACCTGCGAGACCATTGCCGAAGTCTATGCCCAGACCGGCGAGCTGCTCGACCCGCACACCGCCATCGGTGTGAAGGCCGCCCGCGAATGTCGTCGCAGCCTGGATATCCCGATGGTGATCCTGGGCACTGCCCACCCGGTCAAATTCCCCGAAGCGGTGGAGAAGGCTGGTGTTGGCAAAGCGCTGGAGCTGCCGGTGCACCTGACCGACCTGTTCGAACGTGAAGAGCGTTGCACGGTGTTGGCCAATGACTTGAAAGCCGTGCAGGCGTTTGTCAGCCAGCATGGCAACCGGGGCAAGCCGTTGTAAGGCAAACCGCGTACACAAAAACGCCGCTGTCCCTTCCTTGGGGCAGCGGCGTTTTTTGTTTTTGGCAGGCCCGATTAAACGACGGTCTACGTAAGCAGCTTATGTGCCAGGGCCATTACCGTACCTACGGCTGTGAAGAAGCCTATCGCGATGCCTACGGGGTACCAGAAGACTTCACGGGTTATCTTGTGGACTTCAGCGTTGAACTTGCGCTGTTCAGCATAGATACGTGATATGTCTGCGTGAATTTTCTCGATCGAGGCTTGTTGTTCATTGTGTTCCAGCATCATGTTCATCCTTCGCAATAAGGGCCTTTTGATATGCGCTCTCGCCTGCGCGGCGCAGTGAAAAACACTCAACGCGTATAGGATTCGCTCTGCGCCCCGGCGTCTGCAAACCCCAAAACAGCCACTCATTGCGTAAGCACTTATGTGCGGCCGTTTTTTCGTTGTCATGTTGCAAGTGCATGCTGGTTCTCGTCATCCCCTGACGGGCCTATAAAGACGAAAAAGCGAACTTTCCTACGTAACAACCAGTCACTTAGGATAGATGCAGCTCCCGTTGAAACGATTGTTCCCGAACTATTGAGTGGTGATCGAGATGGAAAGTATCAGCCTATTGCTCGAAGAAGCACTGAGCCCTTATCAGGTTACGCTGACCACCGCGGGTGTTCAGGACGAGTGCTTGGTGACGGTGAAGAATCCTGCTGGCGCTATCGTCGTCGAGCGTGAAGTCGACCGCGCCCAATTGATGGATAAGCGCGTGCTGGTGGACGTAGTGGACTGCTTGCTGCGCGATATCAAAATCGCGGAAGGGCGCGTGGAGCCCTCGGTCATCGCGGCCTTGCGCAACGCTGCCCAGACCCGCAGCGCTGCCCGCGCATGAAGAATTGTTCACTGATGGAAACTTCCTACAGCATGGCCGGTCAGATTTTGTAACAGCAAGAGCAAACATTGTGCTCCGGTGTTTGTGGCTTGCTGTACTGGTCTTTGTTGGCCACGTTTAACCCCGAAGTGTCTCCCCACGCTTCGGGGTTTCTTTTTGCCCGCGATTTGTCAGGGCATGGGCGTGTCCTGGTAGAACCGGGGGTGGTCGATCAGGTATTGCGCGCGTAGCGTCGGGTCGAGCCAGGCCGCGTAGGAGTGCAGCAGTTGAGCTTGGGGCAGTTCGCTCAACACTTGGTTGATGTGTTCAATCGCCTGGTGGCCCTGGGGCGTATTGGAGCAACCGATGTGAACACGCTGGTAGGGCATGGAGCCGGCAATGGGATAGAACGCCAATGTCAGCGGATCAATACCCTGGCGCAGGGCGTGATAGCGAATTTCAGTCCAGTAGCCCAGCACCGCTTCCAGACGCCCCAAGCGCTGCATTTGCAGCAGGCTGCCCAGTGCGTCGTTTCCGTAGTGCAGTACGCGGTTGTGTGCGTCCGTGTGCTCCAGCACGTCGTCGATGAACGCCCCGTAGCTGCGCTCGGCAACCACGCCCAGGCGTGCGTGTTTATCCAGCAGGAGCGCCGAGAGGTCGACCCGCTGCTGTGCGATAAACGGCGCGAGCACTTCACGGTGGTCCTGGCGCACCACCACGCCGTTGCTGACGATGGAAAAAGCCGGACGCGAATACACCACCCACTTGGCCCGCTCCGGCGTCCACAGCATGGTGGGGTCGCAGGTCAGGGCGGTTGTCTGCAGCATTTGCAGGCCGCGCGCGCGGTTGACGTGCAGAATCTTGTGCTGGTACTCGGGCAGGCGATCCATCAGCATCGGCAGCAATTCGTCGATGGCGCCCTGACCCTTTTGCGGGCCGTCGAAGATGATCATCGGCGGCAAGTCGCGGATCAGCCAGGTCAAGGTGTCCGCCGCCTGGGCTGGCAATGGCAGAAGTCCGAACAACGGTGCACAAAGGCCCAGCAGCCAACGATGCGCCATTATCTTGAGTTGGCCATCAGATCGCCCCTTGCTCACGTAAACGGGTAATGGCCGCGGCGTCGTAGCCCAGTTCGTTGAGCAACACACTGTTGTGTTCGCCCAACTGCGGCCCGACCCACTCGCAACTGCCGGGAGTATCTGACAGCTTGGGCACGATGCCTGGCATTTTGAAGTCCTTGCCGCCTGGCAACCGGGCCTTGAGGAACATCTCTCGCGCCAGGAATTGCGGGTCACCCAGCATGTCCTCGGCACTGTAGATCCGACTGGCGGGCACCTCGGCCTTGTTCAGTCGTTCCACCACCTGCTCCAGTGACAGTGAGCTGACCCAGCGATCAATCACGCCATACAGCTCATCACGGCGGCCATCGCGGCCGTCATTGCTCGCCAACTGCGGGTCGTTCGCCAGGTCTTCACGGCCGATGGCGCTCATGAACCGTTTGAAGATCGCATCCCCATTGGCGCCGATCTGCACATGCTTGCCGTCCGCGCTGGTATGGATCGACGACGGCGTAATGCCGGGCATGATGTTGCCGGTGCGCTCGCGGATAAAGCCGAACACGTCGAACTCGGGGATCATGCTTTCCATCATGGCGAAGATGGCTTCATACAGTGCTACATCCACCACTTGCCCCACGCCGCCATTCACTTCGCGATGACGCAGCGCCATCAGCGCCCCGATCACTGCCCACAAAGCAGCGATAGAGTCGCCAATGGAAATCCCGGTGCGCACCGGCGGGCGGTCCTCGAAACCGGTGATGTAACGCAGCCCGCCCATGGATTCGCCCACGGCGCCAAAGCCCGGCTGATCCTTCATCGGCCCGGTCTGGCCAAAGCCCGAGAGCCGCACCACCACCAGTTTCGGGTTCAGCGCGTGCAGGGTTTCCCAGCTCAGGCCGAGCTTTTCCAGCACGCCGGGGCGAAAGTTCTCGATGAGGATGTCGGCGTCCGCCAGCAGTTGCTTGAGAATCGCCAGCCCGTCCGGATGCTTGAGGTTCAGCGTCAGGGATTTCTTGTTGCGCGCTTGTACGAACCACCACAGCGAGGTGCCCTCGTACAGCTTCCGCCATTTGCGCAGCGGGTCGCCGCCATCCGGGGATTCGACCTTGATCACCTCGGCGCCGAATTCCGCGCAGATACGCGAAGCGAACGGGCCGGCGATCAGGGTGCCGAGTTCGATGACTTTCAGGCCGGCAAGCGGTTTGGCATTAAACGACATGAGGATCCTTGGCTACGCAGAGCGGGTGTGTGAAGCCTTTTAACATAGGCGGGCGGCCAGGGATAAGCATGATGCAGCGCAGGATTCGTTGAATGGCCCCGCCATCGGTTAGACTGGCCGCCTTTCCCTGTCTCTAGAAGCCCGTTCATGGCCCAGCCGTCCACGACCTACAAATTCGAACTCAACCTCACCGACCTTGATCGTTCGGTGTACGAGAGCGTCAAACAGACCATCGCCCGTCACCCTTCGGAAACCGAAGAGCGCATGACCGTGCGCCTGCTGGCCTATGCCCTGTTTTACAACGAGCAATTGGCGTTCGGTCGTGGCTTGTCAGATGTAGACGAACCAGCCCTGTGGGAAAAAAGCCTGGATGATCGGGTTCTGCACTGGATTGAAGTCGGCCAGCCCGATGCTGATCGCCTGACCTGGTGTTCGCGTCGCACCGAACGCACCAGCCTGCTGGCGTATGGCAGCCTGCGTGTGTGGGAAGGCAAAGTGGTGCCGGTGGCGAAAAACCTGAAGAACGTGCACATCGCCGCGGTGCCTCAGGAGATTCTGGAGGTCCTGGCCAAGGACATGCCCCGCGTGATCAAGTGGGACGTGATGATCAGCGAAGGCACGATCTTCGTCACCGATGACCGTGGCCAGCATGAAGTGCAACTGCAATGGCTGGTTGGCGAACGCAATTGAAAAATGTGGGAGCGAGCAAGCCTCCTCCCACAGTGATTTGTGTTGTATGAAGAATTGTCGTTTAACCGTTGTATCCGCAGAGAAGTCATCACCCCCGTATGCGTATCGATCCTCGCCCGTTGCCCGCTGTCCTGCCATTCCTCGGCGATCTGCCGCCGCTGTTGACCCGTCTCTACGCCGCACGCGGTGTGCAGTCCGAGGCCGAGCTGGATAAAGGCCTCGCGCGGTTGATTCCCTATCAGCAGCTCAAGGGTATCGACGCGGCGGTTGATCTGCTGGTGACGGCCCTGGAGCAGCGCCAGCGCATCCTGATCGTTGGCGACTTCGACGCCGATGGCGCCACCGCCAGCACCGTGGGCACTTTGGGCCTGCGTTTGCTCGGTGCGGCCCATGTGGATTACCTGGTGCCCAACCGCTTCGAATACGGCTATGGCCTGACCCCGGAGATTGTCGCCGTGGCATTGCAGCGCGAGCCGCAGTTGCTGATCACCGTGGACAACGGCATCTCCAGCGTCGAAGGCGTGGCGGCGGCGAAGGCGGCGGGGTTGCAGGTGTTGGTCACCGACCACCACTTGCCGGGTGATGAGTTGCCGGCGGCCGATGCCATCGTCAACCCGAATCAGCCAGGTTGTGAGTTTCCCAGCAAGGCCTTGGCTGGCGTGGGCGTGATCTTTTATGTGTTGATGGCCCTGCGCGCACGCCTGCGCGATATGGGCTGGTATGCGAACAAGCCGCAACCGAACATCGGCGATCTGCTTGATCTGGTCGCCCTGGGCAGCGTCGCCGACGTGGTGCCGCTGGACGCCAACAACCGCATCCTGGTGCATCAGGGCCTGGAGCGCATTCGTGCTGGTCGCGCTCGGCCGGGGATCAAGGCGATCCTGGAAGTGGCCAAGCGTGACGCCGCGCGCATCACCTCTACCGACCTGGGCTTTATCGTGGGGCCACGGCTCAATGCCGCCGGGCGCCTGGACGACATGAGCCTGGGCATCGAATGCCTGCTCACCACGGATTTCGCTGCGGCGCGGGAAATGGCAGCGCAACTGGACGGCATGAACCAGGACCGTAAATCCATCGAGCAAGGCATGCAGCGCGAGGCCCTGGCCCAGCTCAAGGACCTGCCGGTGGAATCGATGCCCTACGGTCTGTGCCTGTTCGACCCCGAATGGCATCAGGGCGTGATCGGCATCCTAGCTTCGCGCATGAAAGAGCGCTATTTCCGCCCGACCATCGCCTTCGCCGACGCCGGTGATGGCCTGCTCAAGGGCTCTGGGCGCTCTGTGCCGGGTTTTCACATCCGTGATGCCCTGGCGGTGGTCGCCAGCCAGCATCCCACCCTGATCGCCAAATACGGCGGCCACGCCATGGCGGTGGGTCTGACGTTGCCCGAGGCGAATTTCCCACTGTTTGCCGAAGCCTTTGATGCCGAAGTACGTCGGCAATTGCGTGAAGAAGACCTCACCGGACGCCTGCTGTCCGACGGCACCCTGGCGGTCGAGGAGTTCCACCTGGAGCTGGCCCGCGCCCTGCGGCATGCCGGGCCGTGGGGGCAACACTTTCCCGAGCCGTTGTTTCACGGTGTGTTCCAGCTGGTAGAACAGCGGGTGGTGGGTGAGCGGCACCTGAAGGTGGTGCTCAAGAGCGAATGTGGCTCAGTGAAGCTCGATGGCATTGCCTTTGGGGTGGACCGTGAGGTCTGGCCGAACCCGACCGTACGCTGGGTGGAACTGGCCTACAAGCTGGATGTGAACGAGTTTCGTGGGAATGAAACCGTGCAACTGATGATTGCGCATATCGAGCCGCGCTGAATCTCACTGGCAATGCAAAACAAATGTGGGAGGGGGCTTGCCCCCTCCCACAGTTGGTTTAATTACTCGGCCTTGGCCTGGTGCTTGACGATGATATCCACCAACCGCTGGGCCAGCGCCGGGTAGTTCTCGTCGAAGTGATGCCCACCGGGCAGCTTCAGCGCCTCACCTACGGCTGTCTTGTCGGTGCAGCCACTCTCGTCGACTTCTTCGGCGCCATAGATGCACACCACTTTCTCCGGCGGCAGCTTGGCCATTTCCGGGCCGGTCGCGGCTTCTTTGCCGGCGTTGCCCAGCCAACCTTCCACTTCGATCTCAAAGCTGCCGGTGCGGGCGAAGGCCAGGAGAATGATCGCGTCGACGCGCTGCTGCTCGTTTTCCGGCATGCGGTTGTAGATCGCCGGCAGCACGTCGGCGCCGAACGAATAACCGGTCAGCACGAAGCGCTTGGTGCCCCATTTCTGGCGGTAGTGCTGCATCAGCTCGGTCAGGTCTTTGGCGCTTTGTTCCGGGGTCTTGTGCTGCCAGTAGTAGCGCAGGGTGTCGATGCCGACCACCGGGTAGCCGATCTTGGCCATTTCGCCCGCGACGTCACGGTCCAGATCACGCCAGCCGCCATCACCGGAGAGGAACAGGGTCACAGTGTCCTTGGCCTGGCCTGCCGGGACTTCTACTACGGGAATCGCCAGGCCGCCGTTGTCCGAACCCACCAGTTGCTTACGCAATTCGTTGTTCAGCACCTGCGGGTAGTGAATGTCGTAGTCGCTGATGCTGGTGGTGGCGCGCGGTGTGTCGCGTACGAAACTGGCGCTTTCGTCGTCAGGGTTATCGTTCCACGCGACCAGCCAGTTGCCGTGTGCGGCCGTTTTCGGCAGTGGGTCCTTGCAGCCTTCCTGCACCAGAGCGAAGCCGACGGAGATGGCGTTGGCGTTGTCGTCGTTCTGTGCGGCCAGCCAGCGCCAGGCCAGCGCCGCGCCAGGGCCGATGCCGCTGACCAGGGTCGCCGGGCCTTTGAGCTGGCCCAGGGCGCTTTGCAGCGCTTGTTCCTGCAGCTTGCAGTCATCTTTTGGCAGGATCACCTGGACGATCTGCGCCTTGCCACCCTGGCTCAGGGTGATCAACTGGCTGTCGGTCAGGGTTTCGTCGGCCATCACCGCCACGGCGACGCGGGCTTTGGACGAGCCGGCTGGGGTGACGCGGGTCATCACCGAGCCGTCGGCCTGGGGCAGTTGCTCCAGGGTCGGCTGCGGGGCAGGGCGTTTCAAGTACCAAAAGCTGCCACCCAGGACCAGGGCCAGCAGCACTACAAAGGCCAATACATACCGCCAGGAGCGTCGAATCATCAGCGTTTCACCAATCCAGTCAAGCCGCCCGCGATCAGGGCGGCGGTATCGGCCAGTGCCACCAACGGATCAAGTCCTGCGGGCACGGCCATGTAACGGGGTTCCCAGTCGGGCTGGAACTTGTCTTTGAAGCGGCGCAAACCTTGAAAGTTATACAGTTGCTCACCGCGCCGGAACACCATCGAGCCCAGGCGCTGGGTCAGTGGCGCGCCACGTCGCGGTTGCAGCCCCGACAACGGCACCATGCCGAGGCTGAAACGGGCATAGCCGTGACTCTTATAGTGTTGAATCAGGCCGACCATCATGAATTCCATGGTCAACTTGGGTGCTTCCGGATGGGCACGCATCAGGTCAAGGCTGGCCAGGTCGTGATTGTACGTCTCAAGCAGGTTGGCGAAGGCTACCGGGCGTCCTTCGAAGCGAATGATCGCAATGCGAAAGTGCTTGAGGTAGTCATCACTGAAGCGTCCCAGGGAAAAGCCCTTTTCGCGCACATTCTTACCCGTCAGCCAGGCGTCCGAGATGACTTTTAATTCATCCATCGGCGCCGTACCCGGTTCATGGATCTCCAGGGACAAGCCGTCCCGGGTGCCACGGTTCCAGGTGTAGCGCAGGTCCTTCATCTCTTTGCCCTTGGCTTCCAGGTCAAAGCGTTTCAGGTCGACGCGGGCCTCTTCGCCCAGCTTGATGGCGGTAAGGCCGATGTCCATGTAATACGGCAGGTTCTCTGCCCGCACCTGATAGAACACTGGGCGCGCATGGTGGATATCGCACAGGTCGCGGAACTGCCAGATCATCTCGGCCCGTTGTTGTGTCGGCCCGATCGGGTCGTACAAGGCCACCAGGCTGCGGCCGCGACGGGCATACATCAGGAAGGCTTCGTCGTTGGGGTGGAACAGCAGCGCCTTGTCACCGGTCAGCGCCAGGCCGCCGTCGGGCTGGGACGAGGCCATCAGGATCCTGGAAGCACGCTCCAGCTCATCCGGGGTCGGCAGGTGAATCACCGGGCGTGCGGTGCGCAGCAGCCAGGTCAGCGACACGATCACCAGCAGCACGGCGGCCCCCAGCAATGAGCGCAGGCCGCGTGGGGCGTTGGCGTCGAGGGTGAACTGCCACCACAGTTGATGGCTGTACGGCACATCTTGATAGGCAAACAGCAGCAGCCAGATCGAGGCGCCCAGCACGCAGACGCTGGCCACCAGGTACAGCGGCGAAAACGGCAGTTCGGTCAGGCGGCTGGCGCGGTAGAACGAGCGGCGGAAGATCGCCAGCAGTATCGCGGTCATGGTCATCAGGCTGGCTTCTTCCCAGTCGAAACCCTTGAGCAGCGAAAGCAGGGCGCCCACCAGCAGCAGCACCATGGTCAGCATCCAGGCCGCCGACAGACGTCGACGCAGGCCCTGGGCGAGCAACAGGCACAGCACGCCGATCAGACTGGCACCAAAGTGCGAGGCGTCAATCAGGCGGTGGGGAATCAGGAAGCCGATGTTTTCCAGGCGTGAGTCGATCTCTGGCGTGGCGCCGGAAAACAGCAGGACCACGCCGGACAAAAAAACCAGTACGGCCAACACCGGTGCCGCCAGGCCTGAGGCGACGCGCAGGCTCTGCTGGGTCTGGAACAGCCGCTGCGCTTCGTTGATCAGCAGGAACACGCACGCGATCAGCAGTGGCAGCACCACGTAGATCATGCGATACAGCAGCAGCGCGGCGGCCAGTGGCGCAGCGCCAAGCTTGTCTGCAAACGCGGCGAGCAGGATCGCTTCGAACACCCCGACACCGCCCGGCACATGGCTGAGCACGCCGGCGGCGAGCGCCAGCAGGTACACCAGCAGGAACGGGCCGAAGGGCGGCGCTTCCGGCAGCAGCAGATAAAGGACGGTGGCGGCAGCGGCGACATCCAGCGCAGTGATCACCAGTTGCAGGAACGTCAGGCGCCGGCCGGGCAGGCGCAGGGTGCGACGGCCGACCTTGACCAGCAGATTGTCGGGGTAAGGTTGCTCCGGCAAGCGGCGGCGATAGATACCGATGCACAGCGCGGTCGACAACAGCAGCACGGCACCGGCAATCGCGCCGAGCAAACCTTGCGACAGGTGCAAGTAGGTCGACGCCGCAGGCAGGTTGCTCAGCGTCGCGAGTGCGGCCAGTGGCGGCAGGGCACAACCCAGGGCCAGGCTGGCGAACACGGTCATATGGGCGACTTCCGAAGCCCCGATGCCATGGCGTGCGTATAAACGGTAACGCACCGAACCGCCGGAGAGCATCGACAGGCCAATCGCGTTGCCAATGGCAAAGGCGGTGAAGCCACCATGGGCCAGGGTCTTGGCAGGCAACTTCACTCCGGCGTAGCGCGCCCCGGAAAACTCATAACCCAGCAGAATGATGAATCCTGCAACGGCAGCGGCAAAGGCTCCGAGCAGGGCGGGTTTGGGCACTTCCAGGATCGAGTCGTGGAGGGCGTAGAGATCCAGTTCCAGCAGCAAGTGGCGGCAGGCGATCAGGGCGATGCCGAACAGCAACAGAGTGACCGCCAGCCCGATGGGTTGCCGGTATTTGCTCAACAGATCCAGCCAACGTAAACGGGTGGGAGTGATCGGATGTTCTGCTGTGACGGTGTCTTGTGGTTCAGACGAGTTGGCGCGCATCAATCACCTCGTGGATTGTGCGCGACAGGATGGGGGTATCCAGCCAAGTTACCAATCCCTATGGACAAAATAATCACAAATATTAACGCGGATCACCGAGTGCGGCGACAGCGGCCATTGGTCGTAGAGGAGTAAGCATAGCGTGTGATGAGATGGACTCCACAAACCGTGTACGGTTTCATGAAAGATGCCATGCCATTGTTTCAGAAGAACTTTTTCGTCAGATACAAAAAAGGCCACTCTTTCGAGTAGCCTTTTTTGATGTTTGGTTGCGGGAGCCGGATTTGAACCGACGACCTTCGGGTTATGAGCCCGACGAGCTACCAGACTGCTCCATCCCGCGTCTGTGGGCGGCATTCTACAGCCAAGCGGCGAGGTGTCAACCGTTAATCAACCGATGAGTCAAATAAGTGTGAATTAACTGCCCAGGCAACCTAAGTTCACGATTGAAAACGCTTTTTGGTCGGCGGGCTTGCTGTGGTGAGTGGTCTTGCTGTGGTGAGCGGGCTTGCTGTGGTGAGCGGGCTTGCCCCGCGCCGGGCTGCGAAGCAGCCCATAGTGAAGTTCACGCGATCCCCGATTGAAAAACAGCCACGCACAAAAAAGGCCACTCTTTCGAGTAGCCTTTTTTGATGTTTGGTTGCGGGAGCCGGATTTGAACCGACGACCTTCGGGTTATGAGCCCGACGAGCTACCAGACTGCTCCATCCCGCGTCTGTGTGTCGGCATTCTACAGAGGATCGCGAGTGTGTCAACCCGCGATTCGAAGAAAAGCGCTTGCGGTTCAATCGGTTAGCTCTCCATATGGGCGTATATGGGCTGCGCGGGCCAGTCGGGCCAAGGGTTTGGGCTCTATCGGGATGCTGATTTCGATTGAGAAAATAAATTCATCTGTGAAATTTCCTACCGCTCAGGCGGAAGATTCAAACTACTGGTGCTATATACAGGGGTGAGTGCGATACTGCCCGCCCGTTGGATTTCACCCCTTCTATATATGACGCAGCGCAAAATCATCCACGTCGACTGTGATTGCTTCTACGCCGCCATCGAGATGCGCGATAACCCGAGCCTGGCGCAAAAGCCTCTGGCGGTGGGCGGCTCGGCGGACCGACGGGGCGTGATCGCTACGTGCAATTACGAGGCGCGGGCGTATGGCGTGCGTTCGGCCATGTCGTCGCGTCATGCCTTGAAGCTCTGCCCGGACCTGACCATCGTCAAGCCGCGTATGGATGCCTATAAGGAAGCGTCGAAGGAAATCCAGACGATCTTTCGCGACTACACCGACCTGATCGAGCCATTGTCCTTGGATGAGGCCTATCTGGACGTGTCCGACAGCCCACATTTTGGCGGCAGCGCCACGCGCATCGCCCAGGATATTCGCCGTCGCGTGTCCAACCAGTTGCATATCACCGTGTCGGCAGGCGTGGCGCCGAACAAATTTCTGGCCAAGATCGCCAGCGACTGGAAAAAGCCCAACGGCCTGTTCGTGATTACGCCGGACCAGGTCGAGGATTTTGTCTCTCAGTTGCGCGTCAGCAAGTTGCACGGCGTGGGCAAGGTCACGGCCGACAAGCTGGCACGTTTGGGTATTGAAGACTGCCTGCAACTGCGCGAGTGGAACAAGCTGGCGCTGGTGCGCGAATTCGGCAGTTTTGGTGAGCGGCTTTGGAACCTGGCCCGTGGGATTGACGAGCGCATTGTGCAGAACGACAACCGTCGGCAATCGATCAGTGTGGAAAATACCTACGATGTGGACCTGCCGGATCTCTCAAGCTGCCTGGAAAAACTCCCTGAGCTGATGGAAACCCTGGCGGGGCGCATGGCGCGCATCGACAGCAGTTACCGTGCGGGCAAGCCATTCGTTAAGGTGAAGTTTCATGACTTTACCCAAACGACCTTGGAGCAGGCCGGGGCGGGCCGGGATCTGGAGAGTTATCAACAGCTGATGACCCAGGCGTTTAATCGCGGAGGGAAACCGGTGCGGTTGCTGGGAATTGGGGTGCGGTTGCTGGATTTGAGCAATGGCAATGAACAGCTGGAGTTCTCCTGGTAGCAACCGTGAGCAAAATGTGGGAGGGGGCAAGCCTGCTCCCACATTTGGATCTTCACATGGCCTAAGGCTTAGCGTGCGCCGGGATCTGCCACCAGTCGCCCTGCATCCTTGGTCAACGCCTGCAGAAATTCCTGCTGCAACTCTGGATCATTGCGGGTCAGTTCGATCAGGCTTTGTTCCAGTTCACTGGCTTCTTCTTCCAGGCCCAGCTCCGACAGGCGCTTGACCCGGTGCACCCACTGGCTGACTTCGTCATCTTCCAGGTCGTCGTAGATCAGACCGTGGGCTTCCAGCAGCTTGCCACGCAAGGTGCTGCTGATGGCCAGGGTCGAGTCCGAATGCACGTCGTCCTGGCCATCTTCCACGCTGATCTTCAAGGTCGTGACGCGGTTCAGGTCTTGCTCGGCAAACGGGCTGTCCAACAGGTTCAGGCGCAGCACGCCGTTGCGGTCGGTGGTCAGCTCGTGGATCTTTTTGCCGGCAGTCACCTGTACCGGTCGTTCGCTCCAAGGCAAGCTCGAATACTCCACACGTTTATCACGCTGGACTTCATCGATACCCGCCAGGTTCTGTTGCGCGCGGCCGTGGGATTGCACGTTCATGAACGGGTTGAGGCCGTCCACGCCGTAGCTCAGCCAGTCGTGGGTCATGCTGGTCGGCAAGTTGCCGAGGGCGAAGATATTCGCCACGTTGGCACCCGCGCCCGCCACCAAAGCCACCGCACCCAGGGGCAGCTCATAGAGTTTGCGCCAGGGCTGGTAGGGCGTGTAGCGGTCGTAACGACGGGTGACTTCGAACTCGGTGACCTCGAAGGTCTTCTGCTCGTGAATGCGAACCCGGCGTTGCGGCAGCTCCAGCACTTTAGGCTCGCCTACATCGATCTGCAGGCTGTGGTCGAGCAACTTACGCTCGACCCGCTCCTCGTGCTCACTGCGTTGTGACATCTGGTTGGCGCAGCCGCTGACCAGCAGGGCGCCGCACAAGGCGGCGCCCCCCAGGGCTCTGGTGTTTCGCTTGAACATGACTTCTCTTGATCTGGTTTTCAGCGACGAATACGCGCCTGAAGGAAAGACAGCACGTCAGCCACCGGCAACGGTTGGGCTTCGGCTTCGGTCCGGCTCTTGTATTCCAGGTTGCCATCGGCCAGGCCGCGGTCACTGACCACGATCCGGTGCGGGATGCCAATCAGCTCCATGTCGGCGAACTTGATGCCCGGGCTGGTTTTCTTGTCCCGGTCATCGAGCAACACTTCAAAACCGGCGGCCGTCAGTTCGGCATACAGTTTGTCGGTGGCTTCGCGTACTTGCTCGGTTTCATAACGCAGCGGTACCAGGGCGATCTGGAACGGCGCCAGGGTGTCGCTCCAGATGATGCCTTTCTCGTCGTTGTTCTGCTCGATGGCAGCTGCAACCACGCGGGATACGCCGATGCCGTAGCAGCCCATGTCCAGGGTGATCGGCTTGCCGTTCTCGCCCAGCACTTCGCACTTCATCGCCTTGCTGTACTTGTTACCCAGCTGGAAGATGTGCCCGACTTCGATACCGCGCTTGATTTCCAGGGTGCCCTTGCCATCCGGGCTCGGGTCGCCTGCAACCACGTTGCGCAGGTCGGCCACGGTCGGAACCGGCAGGTCACGTTCCCAGTTCACGCCGAAGTAGTGCTTGTCGTCGATGTTCGCGCCGATGCCGAAGTCGCTCATCAGCTCGACCGAACGGTCGATGATGATCGGCAGCGGCAGGTTCAACGGGCCGAGGGAGCCGGCGCCGGCGCCAATGGCGTTGCGCAGTTCGTCATCGGTGGCCATGACCAGCGGGCTGGCTACGCCAGGTTGCTGGGCAGCCTTGATTTCGTTGAGTTCGTGGTCGCCACGGATCACCAGGGCGATCAGCTTGCCTTCTTCCTCGGCGCGCACGATCAGGGTCTTGATGGTCTTTTCAATCGGCAGATTGAATTTTTCCACCAGGGCCGCGATGGTCTTGGTCTCTGGCGTGTCCACCAGGCGCAGCTCTTCAGCCGGTGCTGCACGCGAGGTTTCACGCGGCACGGCTTCGGCTTTCTCGATGTTCGCCGCGTAGTCGGAACCGTTGCTGAACGCGATATCGTCTTCGCCGGACTCAGCCAGTACGTGGAACTCGTGGGAACCAGCACCGCCGATGGAGCCGTTGTCCGCTTCAACCGCGCGGAACTTCAGGCCCAGGCGCGTGAACACGTTGCAGTAGGCCTGGTGCATGCGGTCGTAGGTGGCCTGCAGCGATGCCTGGTCAGCGTGGAACGAATAGGCGTCCTTCATGATGAATTCGCGGCCGCGCATCAAACCGAAGCGTGGGCGGATTTCATCACGGAATTTGGTCTGGATCTGATACAGGTTCAGCGGCAGCTGCTTGTAGCTGCTCAGCTCGTTGCGCATCAGGTCGGTGATCACTTCTTCGTGGGTCGGGCCGGCGCAGAAGTCGCGGCCGTGACGGTCCTTGAAGCGCAGCAACTCAGGGCCGTACTCTTCCCAGCGCCCGGATTCCTGCCACAGCTCAGCCGGTTGTGTGCTCGGCATCAACACTTCGAGAGAGCCGGCGGCGTTCATTTCTTCACGAACGATGGCTTCGACCTTGCGCATCACCTTCAAGCCCATGGGCAGCCAGGTGTACAGGCCGGAGGCCAGTTTGCGGATCATGCCGGCGCGCAGCATCAGCTGATGGCTGATCACAACCGCGTCGGAAGGCGTTTCTTTCTGTGTGGCGAGCAAATATTGACTGGTACGCATGGTAGGCCGTTGTCGGTTGCTTGGACTTGAAATGACTTGGGATTGTACGGGCGCAAACTGCTGGAGTACAGGCATCAGAATGCAGAGGGGTGTGCAGGCTAATGTGGGAGGGGGCTTGCCCCCGATTGCGGTGTGTCAGCTATGTATAAGCTGACTGACACTCTGCCATCGGTGGCAAACCCCCTCGCACATTGTCCGGCTGGTGTCAGTCTTCCTGCGGGGGATTCAACCGAATCCGCCGATTTTCCTGATACCAGTGCAGCGCAATCAGCAGCAGCGTCGGCACGCCCAGCATGCAGGTGATCAGGAAGAAGTTGTGGTACCCGAACTTCTCAACCATCACCCCCGAATACCCACCGATCAGGCGCGGCAGCAGCAGCATGATCGAACTGAGCAGCGCATATTGGGTGGCGGAAAACTTGAGGTTGGTCAGGCTCGACAGATAGGCCACAAACGCCGACGTGGCGAGGCCGGAGCTGAAGTTATCCAGGGAGATGGTAAAGATCAGCATCTGCAGGTCCGGGCCCATGTCGGCGAGCATCACGAACAGCAGGTTGGTACCGGCCGACGCCACGCCGCCGATGAACAGGATCGGCAGGATGCCGAAACGCACAATCAGCAGGCCGCCCATGCCGGCGCCGAGCAGGGTCATGATCAGGCCGAAGATCTTGCTGACCCCGGCGATCTGGTCCTTGGTGAAGCCCTGGTCGATATAGAACACGTTGGCCATCACGCCCATCACCGTGTCGGACATGCGATAGGTGGCGATCAGTCCGAGCAACAGCAATGCCTGCCAGCGGTAGCGCAGGATAAAGTCGTTGACCGGCGTGAGCACGGGCGCCAGGCCGCGACGGCCCATGGTCGAGAGGCACAGGGCGGTGAGGGTGATATAGAGAATGGCACGCAGGAATGCGCGGTCTTCCATCAGCAGGTCCCACACGCTGGTGTCGTGGAACAGCACGCTAGCGAAGTCGGTGTTGTACAGCTGGGTAAACATGGCGGGTACGGACACCAGCAGCACGATCAGCACAAACACCGACATCAGTTGATGCATGAAGCTGTAGCGCCCGGCCTGCAACTGGGTGCGCAGTGGCACATTCGGTTCGCGCATGAACAGGGTGGTCAGCAGCGCGGGGACCATCAGCACGCCGAACAGCACATAGGTGCCAGTCCACGCCGAGTGTTTATAGTTGAAACCGGTGGAGCCGAAGCCTTCGGCAAAGAACAGCGCGCCCGCCGTGGCCAGCAGGGCGGCGATGCGGTAGCCGGACATATAGCTGGCGGCCAGTGCGGCCTGGCGGCTGTCGTCGGCGATTTCCAGGCGATAGGCGTCGACCGCGATGTCCTGGGTGGCGGACGCGAAGGCAACGACGACGGCAATCGCGATCAGCCAGGACAAGTGTTTCTGCGGGTCGCAGAAACCCATGCCAATCAATCCGAGGATCACCAGCGATTGGGCCAATACCAACCAGGAACGACGCCGTCCAAGTTTGCCGAGCAGCGGCAGGCGCCATTGGTCGAGCAGCGGCGACCAGACCCACTTGAAGGCGTACGCCAGGCCGATCAGGCTCGCGTAGCCAATGGTCTCGCGGGCCACACCGGCCTCGCGCAACCACACCGAAAGCGTCGAGAACACCAACATGTAAGGCAGGCCGGCGGCAAAGCCGAGCAACAACAGGACTAACGTCGAGGGGCTGGCATAGGCGGCGAGCGCGGCGCGCCAGGTTTTACGGGGCATGGGCTGGAGTCTGCCTCAGGTTCGCGGAAACAAAGCGCGCACTCTAACCGCTGTGCTCTACCGGGCGCCAGCCATGGCGCTGAATATCCACGCGATTATTGCGGACAGTCACGCCTTCATCGCGCAAACGCGCGCGCTGCTCGTCGCCCGAGACGCTGCCCACCGGCAGACTTATCCGACCACCGGCACCCAGCACGCGGTGCCAGGGCAATGTGGTGCCTTCGGGAAGCTGGCTCAAGGTGCGTCCCACCCAGCGGGCGGCGCGTCCCAAGCCCGCCAGTTGCGCCAGCTCGCCGTAGCTCACCACGCAGCCGGCGGGGACTTGCGCCAAGGTCAGGTACAGCGCGGTGCGGCGCATCTCGGCGGGGCTTTGCGGGGTGTCGGCAGAGAGGTTCACTGAGCAGCTATCCGTTGAAATCGTCTGTCTATCTGTAAGAAACGTCTGTAAACATGGCGATGAGAATTGAACTCAACACAAAACCTTGAGTCAGTCCTAGCTATCTAACACGATAACCGCCCCTTTTCGCCAACCCTGAGCTCCTTATCCGCTTATGTTGTCCAGAACCCTGCTGTGCCTCGCTGTCCTCAGTGCCTCCACGCCCTTGCTTGCCGATACGGTCTGGTTGAAAAACGGTGACCGCCTGACCGGCAAAATCAAGGTCTTCGACGGTGGCAAATTACTGATCCAGACTGACTATGCCGGCGCCATCCCGGTGGACTGGAAGCAGGTCAAGACCCTGGAAAGCGACCAGGAATTGCTGGTCAAGCAGGACGCCTACACCGGCGAAAAGGCGAAATCCCTGAAGGCCGCAGACGATGGCAAAGTGGTGTTGGCCAATGGCGAGGCGCCGAAGATTGTTGACCTGGCCAGCATCCAGCAGATCATCAAGCCAAAGCCTGTGATCGAAGACCTGGTGTGGAAGGGTAATGTCGACCTGGCGCTGGACTACAAGCGTGCCGAGAACGACACCAACGACTACGACATCGACTTCAAGACCACGGCGCGTCATGGCCAATGGCGTCACACCGGCCAGGGCGAATACAACCGCGAGTTTCAGGACGATGTCACCACCACGGACAACTGGGCCCTGGAATACGACCTGGACCGATTCCTCACCGAGCACTGGTTCTGGCAGGGGCGCCTGACCTACAAGCGCGACAAGGTTGAAGACCTCGCGCGCCAACGCACAGTCGGTACCGGCCCGGGATATCAGTTCTGGGATGATGAGCTGGGCGCGTTCTCCCTTGGCTCGCTGGTCAACCGCACCGACTATGAATACGCCACGGGCGGCAAGGACAATTTCTACTCGGTGGCCATGAAGTGGAATTACAACCGCTATCTGGTGGGCAAGACAGTCGAGTTCTTTACCACCGGTGAATTGGGCCGTCCTATCGACGGGCCTGTGGATTATTCCCTGGATGCCGAGATGGGCCTGCGCTACAAGGTCACCGAATGGGCTTCCCTCAATCTCAAGGCCGAGCGCGACGTCATCAGTGGCGATTCGGAAAGCAGCTTGAGCAAGACCCGCTACACCGCAGGCTTCGGCGTGGCCTGGTAACACAGAGCCGCTGGCAACCTGCGCGTATATTGATTACCTTGTGTTGAGATCCATTCCCATATGCTGTGGGCGGCTGAATACCCGAGGAGTCATACGTTGAGCGCGCACGTTGCCAAGAACGCCCGAGAGCTGTTGCTCAAGGAATACCGTGGGGCTCTCGCCACACAATCCAAAGCCATGCCAGGATTCCCCTTCGGCTCGGTCGTGCCGTACTGCCTGGACGAGCAGGGCCGCCCACTGATCCTGATCAGCCGTATTGCCCAGCACACCCACAACCTGCAAAAAGACCCGAAGTGCTCGCTGCTGGTAGGCGAACGCGAGGCCGATGATGTGCAGGCAGTGGGGCGCCTGACCTACCTGGCCGAAGCCGAGAAGCTGGAGGAGGGAGCCGCCATCGAAGCCGCCGCCGAACGCTATTACCGCTACTTCCCCGATTCCGCCAACTACCACAAGGCCCATGACTTTGACTTCTGGGTGCTCAAGCCGGTGCGCCACCGTTACATCGGCGGCTTTGGCGCGATTCACTGGGTCGATCAGTTGAACCTGGCCAATCCATTCGCGGGCAAGGCCGAGCGCAGCATGATCGAACACATGAACAGCGATCACACCCAGGCTATCACCCATTACGTTCAGCTTGCCGGCCTGCCGACTTCCAAGCCCGCGCAACTGGCCGGCATCGACAGCGAAGGCATGCACCTGCGTATCGGCCAATCCTTGCACTGGCTGCCGTTTGCCGAGTCTTGCAACACGCCGACACAAGTGCGCGAAGCCTTGGTTTCACTGGCTCACGCCGACGTCTGGCCGAAAAAAGCCGCGGCTGACGCTTGAATTCACATAATGGCGACGTCATCTAAGGTGGACTGGCAAGGCATTCTTGCGTTGAGGAACCTTTTGATGCGCCCTTTTTTATTGCTCTTTCTGCTGTTCCCGGTGTTGGAGCTGTTCGTATTCGTTCAAGTCAGCAGTGCGATCGGTTTTTTCCCGGCCCTGTTGCTGATCATTCTCGGCTCGATGCTCGGCGTCCTGGTGCTGCGCGTCGCCGGCCTGGCCACGGCACTGCGTGCCCGTGAAAGCCTGAACCGCGGCGAACTGCCGGCCCAGACCATGCTTGAAGGCCTGATGATGGCCCTGGCCGGTGGCCTGTTGATCCTGCCGGGTTTCGTCAGCGATGTGCTCGGGCTGTTCCTGCTCTTGCCGTTCACCCGCAAGCTGCTGGCCGGCAAGATGCGTCAGCGCGCCGAAGAGGCGGCGATCCGCCAGCGTGCGTTTGCCGACGACCTGCAACCCCGTGGCGGCCCGGCTCCGCGCCAGCCGTTGGGGCGTGAAGGTGATGTGATCGAAGGTGAGTTCGAACACCGCGACAGCAAATAACCGCTTGATTGGCACGGCACCCTGGGGTGCCGTGTTGCTTTTATCGCTCGGCAGCTGCAAAAAAATTCCGCCGAGCGCCCTTGTAATAAGCTTACGCGCCCTTATGTAACGGTCACCGCAAGGTTTCTGGTGGCAACACCAGACAGACTTCCGCGTCTTGCCTGGCGAGGCGCGACCGGCACCGCCGGATAACAACCTGCCGGTACTGACACCGGCCGATGAAAAACACAATTAGGAGAGATCGACAATGAGCAAGCTTCGTCCTCTGCACGACCGCGTCGTAATCCGTCGCAGCGAAGAAGAAAAGAAAACCGCTGGCGGTATCGTTCTGCCAGGTTCGGCTGCTGAAAAAGCCAACCACGGTGTGATCGTCGCTGCAGGCCCAGGCAAGACTCTGGAAAACGGTGATGTGCGTGCGCTGGCCGTTAAAGTCGGTGACAAGGTTGTATTCGGCCCTTACTCCGGCAGCAACACTGTGAAAGTTGATGGCGAAGACCTGCTGGTTATGGCTGAGAACGAGATTCTCGCTGTTCTGGAAGACTGATTTCCCCGCTCATTTTCCCGTTACTACAAAGTATTTAAGGAATATCGATCATGGCTGCTAAAGAAGTTAAATTCGGCGATTCCGCCCGTAAAAAAATGCTCACCGGTGTCAACATCCTGGCTGACGCAGTAAAAGCGACCCTGGGCCCTAAAGGCCGTAACGTGATCATCGAGAAGAGCTTCGGCGCTCCGACCATCACCAAGGACGGCGTTTCCGTAGCAAAAGAAATCGAACTGGAAGACCGTTTCGAAAACATGGGCGCGCAGCTGGTCAAAGACGTTGCCTCCCGTGCCAACGATGACGCAGGCGACGGCACCACCACCGCTACCGTCCTGGCTCAGTCGATCGTCAACGAAGGCCTGAAAGCCGTCGCTGCCGGCATGAACCCGATGGACCTCAAGCGCGGCATCGACAAGGCGACCATCGCTGTTGTTGCCGAGCTGAAAAACCTGTCCAAGCCATGCGCTGACACCAAGGCTATCGCTCAGGTAGGCACCATCTCCGCCAACTCCGACAGCTCCATCGGCGACATCATTGCCGAAGCCATGGAAAAAGTCGGTAAAGAAGGCGTGATCACCGTTGAAGAAGGCACTGGCCTGGAAAACGAACTGTCGGTTGTAGAAGGCATGCAGTTCGACCGTGGCTACCTGTCCCCGTACTTCGTCAACAAGCCAGAAACCATGGTTGCCGAGCTGGAAAGCCCGCTGATCCTGCTGGTCGACAAAAAGATCTCCAACATCCGCGAAATGCTGCCAGTGCTGGAAGCCGTTGCCAAAGCCGGCCGCCCACTGCTGATCGTTTCCGAAGACGTTGAAGGCGAAGCCCTGGCGACGCTGGTTGTGAACAACATGCGTGGCATCGTCAAGGTTGCAGCCGTCAAGGCTCCAGGCTTCGGCGACCGTCGCAAGGCCATGCTGCAGGACATCGCTGTCCTGACCGGCGGTACCGTTATCTCCGAAGAGATCGGCCTGAGCCTGGAAAGCGCCACCCTGGAAAACCTGGGTAGCGCCAAGCGCGTGACCATCTCCAAGGAAAACACCATCATCGTTGACGGTGCTGGCGTTGACGGCGACATCCAGTCGCGCATCACTCAGATCCGCGCCCAGGTTGCCGAGACTTCCTCGGACTACGACCGTGAAAAACTGCAAGAGCGTCTGGCCAAGCTGTCCGGCGGCGTAGCAGTGATCAAGGTTGGCGCTGGTTCCGAAGTTGAAATGAAAGAGAAAAAAGCCCGCGTTGAAGACGCCCTGCACGCAACCCGTGCAGCCGTTGAAGAAGGCGTGGTACCTGGCGGTGGCGTTGCGCTGATCCGTGCTCTGGAAGCCCTGGTTGACCTGAAAGGCGACAACGCTGACCAGAACGTCGGTATCGCTGTTCTGCGTCGCGCCGTTGAATCCCCACTGCGCCAGATTGCTTCCAACAGCGGCGACGAGCCAAGTGTTGTGGTCAACGAAGTGAAGAACGGCAAAGGTAACTACGGTTACAACGCTGCAACCAGCGAATACGGCGACATGGTCGAAATGGGCATCCTGGATCCAACCAAGGTGACTCGTTCGGCCCTGCAGGCAGCCGCTTCGATTGCTGGTCTGTTGCTGACCACCGAAGTTGCGATTGCTGACAAGCCGAAGGCTGAAGGCGCTGGCGGCGGTATGCCAGACATGGGCGGCATGGGTGGCATGGGCGGCATGATGTAAGCCAGCCTTACCCGGCTAACCTAAAAGCCCCGCCTGCAGTGATGCAGGCGGGGCTTTTTTGTGTGCGGTGCGTGGGGTTCAGGGACGCGCGGCGTGCCTCGACGGCCGGTACAGCAACAAGCAATACACGCCCAGGCAGATCAGCCAACAGAAAATCGCTGTCCACACATTGTGCGAAAAGAAGTGCGCGCCTTGCAGCATGCGGCTCACTGAAAAGACGCTGCCCAAGCCTGCGGCGAAGACAAATGCGTAGCGTGCCATGCGCGGCCGACGGTCACGCAGCGCAAAAAACCAGGCGAACAAGGCGAAGCCGGTAGCGGCATGACCCCCTGGCCAGCAACGTCCGGGTTTATCCGTAGGCGGGCGAGGGCTCAGCAGCGCGCTGTAGGTTTCCTGCCCTGCGAACTCCTTGAGGCTCCAGGGGCACTGCACGGCGGTGATGGTTTTCAGCGGTGAGACGTAGGCAGTCGCCAACCCCAGCGAAAGCACCAGACAGCCCAGTTCGCGACGGTAGGGTTTGAGCCTTTGTAAAATGAATGTGCCGGCAAATCCTAGAATTGCCAGCACCGAGAACAGGATCACCAACTGCTTGGCGCGATCATGCAGGATGTCTTCGAGGAAGAAACTGTAACGACCGATAAATCCGCCATCCGCCGCGTTGTAGAAACGTTTGGCAAGGTCCATGTCCAGGGACGTCAGCTCCAGCAGAAGCAGCACCAGTGCAGCGCCGGCCGGAATGCCCAGGCACAGCCACAGATTAAGCGGTTTGGAAACGGGCCCAGCGGCGCAGTTATTCATGGCTAGCCTTGGTAGGCATGCCCCGTACTGACCTGTACGGGGCAATGGTTTAGCGTGTGCTCAGGGCGGGCGCCTCCTCCTTGGGGGCCCTCCAACTCAGCAACTGTTGTTTGAACCCATAACTGGCGGCCTGGTAGTAGGTGATCGCCCGCTGGATCAACGGGTCATCGCTGCCCACCCGTAATTCCTGGCTTTCACCCAGCGCCTCGTCGTGGCGACGCAGCCCGAGGCGCGGGCTGAGGATTGCCAGGTCCTTGCCGTCAAACAACCCCAGGTGCTGATAGTTACCGACCACCACGCGCGCTGGCAGCGGGTTGTCTTGCAACAGGTTGCGACCAAAGAAGGTCGACTCGTAGCTCAGGTTGATCAGGCCCAGCAGTGTCGGTGCAAGGTCGATCTGGCTGGCCAGTTGAGCAGTTTCCCGGGCATCGATCAGTTTCGGTGCGTAGATGAACAACGGGATCTGGTAGTTGGTGATGGGCAGGTCTTCCTTGCCCGCGCTGCCGGCGGTGTGGTCGGCGACGAACACGAAAATCGTATTGTCGAACCACGGTTTCTGGCGTGCGGCCTCAAGGAACTGGCCGATGGCGTGGTCGGTGTACTTCACTGCACCGTCGCGTCCGTTGCCGGATTTGATATCGATGCGCCCGTCCGGGTAGGTGTACGGGCGGTGGTTGGAGGTGGTCATCAGTTGCAGCAAAAACGGCTGCTGCTTGGCGTAGTCGGCGTCTGCGAGCTTGAGGGTTTGGTTGTAGAGATCTTCGTCGGCCATGCCCCAGGCGTTTTTAAACGAGATTTCAGACTCGGGCACGCTGCTCTGGTCCACGACCCGATAGCCGTTGCCACTGAAGAACGCGTTCATATTGTCGAAGTAACCGCGCCCGCCATACACAAACACGCTGTCATAACCGATAGCACTGAGTTGCTGTCCCAGGCTGGCAAAGCCGCTTTCGCGACCAATGCGCTTGACGATCGAACGCCCCGGCGTGGGTGGGATTGCCAGGGTGATGGCCTCAAGTCCGCGGTCGGTACGGGTACCGGTGGCGTAGAAGTTATTGAAGTACAGGCTTTGCTTGCGCAGCGCATCGAGATTGGGCGTGAGGTTGCGTTCGTCGCCGTTGCTGCCCATGTACTTGGCGCTGAAACTTTCGATGGTCACCAGCACGATATTGGGTTTGCGCAGCGTTCCCGGGTTGGTGATGGCGCGACGGATATCCAGCGGATCGTTACCGATAAAGCGGGCATTGGGCTCGCTGAGCTCGTTGCGCAATTGCTGGGCGACGACCTCTGTAGGCAAGGTCTTGTAGAACTGTGGGTAGTCCAGCTCGTTGTTACGGAAAGCGGCGAAGAACTGATAGGGGCCATTGCTGGCCAGCTCGTTTTTGTAGGCGTTGCCACCCTGAGTGCGTGGGCTGTCCTGGCTGATCAATTGCAGGCTGAGGCCGGCGACGACCAACAGCGCCAGCGCATTCACCATACGGCCGCGCATCGTCGGCAAGGGCGCATTCATTGTTGCGTTGAACGTCTTGCGCAAGGCCAGGCTCAGCACCAGGGCCAGCATCGCCAGCAGGCTCAGCAGCTTGCCGATCGGGTATGACTCCAACAGGTTGTTCAATACCTCGTCGGAATACACCAGGTAGTCAACGGCGATAAAGTTGAAGCGCACGCCGAACTCGTCCCAGAACAGCCATTCGGCGACGGAGGTGAACAGCATCGCAAACAGACTGACCGTGAGCACCGCTTGCAGGAACCAGCGGTGACCACGACGACGCCACAGACCGGGCGGGCATAGCAGCGCATACAGCCCCAGCGGCAGCGCCGCATAGGCCAGGAAGCCCAGGTCATACAGCAAGCCCACCCCAAACACCGGCAGCAGATTGCCGCCGACTTCGTCCAGGTGAGTGAGGAGCAGCACGCTGCGCGTGAGCAAGAAAACCAGTAGCCAGGCACCGGTTACCAACAGCAAATAGCGCATAGGCGCTGTTTTGAGAAACCCCATATCCATGTTCCTTATATCAATGGGTGGCGATCTTCACGCTGACACTGTAGTCAGTTTGTGAAGCTATAGTGAAAAACTCGTTCAACTCAAGAAACGGTTGAAAACCTTAATCGACGGGCCGTTCAGCTCTATCCCTGAGCCACACTTGGCCTTAAGCTGCGCGAGCCAACACGGCCGTTACCGCGTACGGAGACACTGCCCATGCGAATTTTATTGGTTGAAGACAACCGCGATATTCTGGCCAACCTGGCTGATTACCTGGGGCTGAAGGGCTACACCGTTGACTGTGCGCAGGACGGCTTGTCGGGCCTGCACCTGGCGGCGACCGAGCACTACGACCTGATTGTGCTCGACATCATGCTGCCCGGTATCGATGGCTACACCCTCTGCAAACGCCTGCGCGAAGACGCACGCCGCGACACGCCGGTGATCATGCTCACCGCTCGCGACCAACTGGATGACCGGCTGCAGGGCTTCAAGTCCGGCGCCGATGACTATCTGCTCAAACCGTTTGCCCTGTCGGAGCTGGCCGCGCGCATCGAAGCGGTGCTGCGCCGTGCCCAAGGCGGCGGACGCCGTGCCCTGCAAGTGGCCGACCTGAATTATGACCTCGACACACTGGAGGTCACCCGTGAAGGGCGTCTGCTCAAGCTCAACCCGGTCGGCCTCAAGCTGCTGGCGGTACTGATGCAGAAGAGCCCGCACGTGCTGCGTCGGGAAGTGCTCGAAGAAGCGTTGTGGGGCGATGACTGCCCGGACAGCGACAGCCTGCGCAGCCACGTCCACCAATTGCGCCAAGTGATCGATAAACCCTTTGCCAAGCCGTTGCTGCAAACGGTGCACGGCGTCGGCTATCGCCTGGCCGAGGGTCGTGATGGAGTTTAAGCAAAGCCTTGCCCAGCGGATCATCATTGCCTTTGCCCTGATGAGCGCGTTAGTGGCGGGGGCCTTCGCCATGGGCATCGTCGCCACCGTGCATCTGGTGGAAGAGAAGCTGATTTCGGCGGGTTTGGGTGGTGACCTGCAGCGGCTGCTGTTGATGGACAGCGTCGAGGACTGGAACCACCGGCCGGAGCCGGACCAGTTGTTCTACTTCAGCGGTGGTCCGGGTGATTTCGAGTTGCCCAAGGACCTGCGGCACCTGGAGCCGGGCTTTCATGAGGTGTTTCGCGAGTCGCTGTCCTACCACGCCATGGTCGAAGTGATCGACGGCCGTCGCTATGTGCTGCTGCAAGACCAAAGCGATTTCGAAGAGCGCGAGCGCGTGCTGTTCGCCGTGGTGCTGGTGGGCTTTGTGCTCAGCCTGGCGCTGGCGGTGTTCCTCGGCTGGGTGCTGGCGCGCAAAGTGATGGCACCGGTGGTGCGCCTGGCGCGCCAAGTGCGGCATCGCGACCAGTTGCTGGGCCTGGCGCCGCCCCTGGCGCCGGACTATGCCGCCGATGAAGTCGGTGAGCTGGCCGTGGCCTTCGATGCCACCCTGGGGCGCCTGCGCCAGGCGCTGTCCCGTGAGCAAATGTTTACCAGCGACGTAAGCCACGAATTGCGCACGCCCTTGATGGTGCTGGCCAGCTCCTGTGAACTGCTGTTGGAAAACCCAGCCATCGACCAGCGCGGGCGTAACCAGGTGCTGCGTATTGCTCGGGCCTGTGAAGAAATGCGTGAACTGGTGCAGACCTTCCTGATGCTGGCCCGTGCCCAGCATAACGATGCGGCCATGTCGCCTCAGGTCACCCTGACGCAAGTGGCGGACGATTTGCTCGGCATCTGGCGTGAGCAAATCGAGCGCAAGGGCCTGGAGCTGATCTACCAGCCGGGCAACCCGCTGGACACGCGTTACAACACCACCTTCCTGCATGCGGTGATGGGCAACCTGTTGCGCAATGCCTTGCACTACACCGAGCACGGTTTTATCCGGCTCACACTTGAACCCAATGGTTTTGTGGTGGAGGACTCGGGGGTCGGCATTCCCGAAGACAAGCGCGAAGCGATGTTCGAGCCGTTCGTGCGCGGCAGCGAAAAGCGCGGTGAGGGCCTGGGGTTGGGTTTGTCACTGGTCCAGCGCATCTGCGAGAACCAGGGCTGGAGCGTCAGCCTCAGCACCATGGAGCCCAATGGCTGTCGCTTTCATGTCGAGTTGAGTCAGGTCAAGGCCTGACCGCTCACCCTGCCGCTATCCTGCCAGACATTCCCGTCATTCGGCGAAGATGGCCCCATGCTACTGAATGTGTCTGTAAAGTCTTGAAATGTATGGGGTTGGACAGGACAAGTTTTTCACACACGGTTGACCTGTTGATCACAGTTCGCTGCCTAAGGTGGTAGGCATCAGTCACTGGAGACCTGTGATGTCTGACCCCATCAAGCTCGAATTTTCCGAAAAGTACGACGACGAACACGCCCACGAATATTTGCTCAAGCATCAGGACAATCTGGCCCGCCGGTTGTCCCACAAACGCGACGAGCAATTGGCCCGTGGCGCGCTGGCGATGGCGGGTGAGCCTGGCCTGGTGCTGGACTTGCCCTGTGGGGCGGGGCGCTTCTGGCCGTTGCTGGCGGAAAAACCCAACCGTGTGATTATCGGTGCGGACAATTCGGCATCGATGTTGAAGGTTGCAACCGTCGCCCAACCTGCGGATGTGGTGAAACGGGTACGACCCTTGCAGACATCTGCCTTTGATATCGATTTGCCGGATAACTCGGTCGACAGCATTTTCTGTATGCGCTTGTTGCACCACATTGGTGATCCGGCGCACCGACTGGCGATATTGCGGGAGTTTCAGCGTGTTACCCGCGACAGCGTGATCATTTCGCTGTGGGTCGATGGCAATTTCAAAGCCTGGAAACGCAAGCGCCTCGAAGATCAGCGGCGCAAGAAGGGTGAGCAGGAAGGTTACCAAAACAGATTTGTGTTACCGGCTGCTACTGTTGAAGCAGAGTTCGAGCAAGCCGGTTTCCGTGTCCAGGAGTCCCTGGACTTCATACCGCTGTACGCCATGTGGCGTGTGTATGTATTGCGCAAGAGGTAACAGGATGGCAGTTGAGTGCGTAGCAGGCAGTCACGTAACTCCCGAAGAAAGGTTTGACTATTTCTGGCGCCAACAAGGCGAATGGGTTGAAGAACCCAATCGTCGGCGCGGCGGTGAAAGCGGTGTGCAGCGGGTGATGAGCGCCAACGGGCGTCTGCTCTATAGCAAGCGCCAGACCGGCCATATCTACCGCAGTTGGCTGCATCCGTTTGGGCGCCCCACCGTGCTGCGCGAGCGTGATGCCCTCAAGGGCCTGCGCCTGCTCGATGTGCGGGTACCGGAACTGGTGTTCTGCGAGGCCCGCCGTGATGCCGAGCATCATTGGCAGGCGTTGCTGGTCACGGCGTCTCTCGACGGTTTCGACGAAATTGAAAACTGGTACTCGGTCGGTGGCCGTGAACGCTACGGCGAGCGGGTTCACGAGCGCGTACTCAAGGAATTGGCCGGCACCCTGGCGCGCATGCACAAGGGGCGTTGGCAGCATGGTTGCCTGTACATCAAGCATATCTTTGTACGGGTGACGGGCGAGGGCGACTCGGCCAACGTGGAAGTGGCACTGCTGGACTTTGAGAAGTGCCGTCAGCGAATGACCGCTCATCAGGCGGCATCCCATGACATGCGGCAACTGCGCCGCCATTCGTCGTGGAACGATAGCGACTGGGCAAAACTCAGCTACTTTTACGAGACGGCGTTTGGCAGCGCTATCAAGGGTTTAACCAAATGAAGCTAGAAATAGCACGAGGTGTGTTCCTGGTGGGGGCGTTAGGCGTTGCAGCCTTGGCCCTGGCCGCATGGGAGCAGCCTCGCACACAGGTACTCAGTGCGACGCAGGGCGGGGCGCAATGCCTGTTGCCGCGTGTCGCCAAGGCGAGTACGGCAGCCAAGCCTGATCATGAGTTGCTCCTGTTCATGTTCGGCATGTCTCAAGGGATGAGGCCGCAGAGTTGAAGCGATTGAAACCACCGGGAAAGGGCCTTGCGATGCGAGGCCCTTTTTTTTGCGAATGAATTCCAGCGGGGCGCGGCCTTCAGTCAGATCAGATGCAGGTGGTTATCCCAAAGCCCCGCCGGCAATTCCAACGGTTTCGCGACCAATTGCTTCTGGCGGCAATCGTAGAAACGGCACCGGCCCTGGCCCGATGTGACGACAAACCCATCCGCCACCGCACCGACGCCGGCGCAATCGGGCAACGGCCCGTCCAGGCGCAGTTCGCCGCTGTCCATGTCCCAGATAAAGAAGCGATTGCCACGCGGCGCCGTCAATGCCACCAGGCGCAACTCGCTGTGCACTGCGACGCTGGCGGTGTAATGCCCCATGGCCTGCAACTGCTCATCCGCCACCGGGAACGCCACGAACGGCTGCCCCGGGCGCTTGATCGCCAGCAACTCGGAACGCTCCTGTGACGGCCCCATGAACTGTTGCCCGGTAAGGATGGTGCCATCGCTGGCGATGCCCATATGGCGCACGCTGTTCATCTGCTGGGCCAGGGTTTCCTTGCTGATCAGCGTGCCGTCGCGCTGCATCAACACCAGGCTTGGCTCCATGGCGTTGAGGTTCATTTCCACTCGGCTTTCGGCTTCGGTACGAATGCCGCCGTTGGCCACGATCAGCGTTTCGCCATCGGGCATCCACGACACCTGGTGCGGGCCGATGCCGTGGGTAGAAATCTCGCCGCTGTGCACCAGCCGCTCGCCTTCGAACTTATACACACCGAGCAAACCTCGGCCGGGATCGGACGTGTCGTTCTCGGTGGCGTACAGCCAGTCGCCGCTCTTGTGGATCACCGCATGGCCGTAGAAGTGGCGATTGGCGTTCGAGGTGATGGTTTGCAGCAACGCGCCATCACGCAGGTCGATCAGGTAACTCTCGGTGCCCGGACGACGGGCGACGAACAGCGCAATCGGCAGCGTCGGGTGGTTGATGATGTCGTGGCAGCGTTGGCCGACCTGGGTGGCAAACACTGGCTTACCGTCCAGGTGATAACCCACGGCGTAGTGCTTGCCGTCTGCATCATCGCGCGCCGACAGCAGCAGCGGGCCCTTGTCTTTTTGCTTGAACAGCGTCCAGCCACCCAGCGTGAGTGCGCTGAGCAGCACGCTGCCAACCGCCAAAGCCTGTCGCCTGAGCATCATCAGTCACCGTCGTTGGCGTTAAAGCCCAGTTGAATGCCCAGCGCCTTGGCCAGTTCGCCTTCGTGCAGGCGGTGGACGACGTTGAGGCTGTCGTAGATGTCGTTGAGTTGCTGGCGCCCGGCGTCATCGTTCAACAGTTCGTTGAGGGTGCGCTGGTTGCTGGCGAACAGTTTCAGGGACGCGGCGTAGGCGGCGTCGATCTTGTCGGCCAATGGCTTTTGATCCGACGGCAACAGACCACGCAGGCCTTTGTTGTCGACGCCGACCCATACGGTCTGGGCGGCGGCGAGGCTGGCTTCCAGGCTTTGCAGGGACGACTGACTGCGCCACGCATCAGCCTGGAACGGCTGCGGGATACCCTTGGTCTGGCGACCCATGGGCGTGCCGAGTTTTTTCTTCAGGCTGTCCAGTGCGGTCACTTGGACGCGCAGCAGATCGGCGATGGCTTCGTGGGAATCAGCGTAGCGCTGGTTCGGAAACTTGGTCATCTGCGCGAGCATGCCGTCGGTGCTGTTCCAACTGGCCAGGATCTCTTCGGCCAGGACTTTCTGGCGGTCGCCGATGGCCACCAACAGAGGGCAATAACGGGCTTTGTTCGCGTCGTCGGCGAGGTCGGTCTTGGCGTCGTAGAGGATATATTCATAGGCCGACAGGCCTTGCACCACCACGCTGGACTTGGCCAGTGCGGCGCCGTCGATCTGCGGCTGGCTGGTGACCAGTTGCTCGACCTGGCGACCGACCAGGTTTTTCTTGTCTGGCCAGAACTGCACTTGCCAGGCACGGTTGCCCTCGGCCAGCGGGCCGATCAGCAGCGGCTGCAACTCGGCCCAGGCTTTTTGCGCGTGGAGGAAGTCGGCGCGGGCGGTGTCCAGGCTCTCCTTGCCCTGGCAGTAGGCAAGGGCGCTGACGGCCAACTGACGGTCGGCTTCAACCCAGCGGCTGTAGGTCGGCAGGATCACTTGTTTGGCGATCGCCGCCGAGGTCACGGCTTGCGGGTCTTGTGGCGAGCAGGCGCCCAGAGCAAGGGCGGCCAGGCTGGTGAACAACAACTTGGGACGGAACATGTCGAGCTCCCTTCGGTAAGTGGGGCGAAGCTTATAAAGAATTCAGGAACGCCAGCAACGCAGCGCGCTGTTCGGCATTAAATGACAACACATGCTGCTGCGCCGCTTGGGCTTCACCGCCGTGCCAGAGCACGGCTTCGAGCAGGTTGCGGGCGCGGCCGTCATGCAGGAACTGGGTATGGCCACTCACGGTTTGCGTCAGGCCGATGCCCCACAATGGCGGCGTGCGCCAGTCGCGGCCGCCGGCCTTGAATTCGCTGCGGTTGTCGGCCAGGCCATCGCCCATGTCGTGCAGCAGCAAATCGCTGTAGGGGCGGATCACTTGGTTGGCCAACTCAGGTTCGGCGGCATTCGCGGCGGTGGTGAACGTCGGCTTATGGCAACCCTGGCAACCGGCCTGGTAGAACAGGTTTTTCCCGGCCAGCACCTGCGGATCATTGACGTTGCGACGCACGGGCACGGCAAGGTTGCGGGTGTAGAACAGCACCAGGCGCAGGATGTTATCGCTGACTTCCGGCTCGCCATCGGCGCCATTGCCGTTGGGCGCCTGTTTGCAGGCCACTTGGGCGTCGGTGCAGTCATCGAAGGGTCTCAGGGACGTGGTGAGGCCCATATCACCAGAAAACGCGTGAACATTTTGTTGATTGAGGTTGGGTTGTCCGGCTTTCCAGCCAAAACGCCCGAGGACGGTTTTTTGCCGGGCGTCATCCCAGACCTGATTGGCCCGGCCGACGATGGCTTCTTTATCGGCGGTTTTCGGATCGGTGTTGCGCAGGATATCCGCGTCGCTGATCGCTTCGAGCAGGCCCAGGCCGATCATCGGCGGGGCGATGCGCGCCGAGACGCGGGTGTCTGGGTGCATTGGGCCGTAGCCAAGCTGGGTGATCTGCAGGTTTGGCTTGCGCAACTCGACGACGGTGCCGTCCTTGAACGTGACGTTGACTGGCGTGTAGTCGACCCGCACCTTGCCTTCCGGTGCCACGCCCGGCACGGCCATGTCTTGCAGTTGCCCGCCGTAGACGGGCTCGGGCACGACGCCGATTTGCTCGATGAGTTTGGCGTAGGGTGGTGCATCAGGGATCGATAGGCGTACCAGCATCGACACCGCATTGGCCGCATCGGGCAGCGGCGGGTGGCCACGGCCGTCCTTGATATGGCAGTTCTGGCAGGCGTTGGTGTTGAACAGCGGGCCGAGACCATCGCGGGCGGTGGTGGTGGACGGCGCGATCACCCAGGGGTTGCGAAAGAAGCTGTTGCCGACGCTGAAGTCCAGGCGGCGCGTCGGCGACAGGTTGGCCGACGGCAGGGAAAATGCGTTCTGGTCGCGCTTGTTCACCGTCGTCGCGCCGCCGGCCCGCGATTCACCCGGCTCGGCCTTGGTGAATCTGGGGGCGTCATCGCACGCAGTCAGGCCCAGGGCCATGCATGCTACAGACAGACGAAGAAGCGAACGGAACATCAGGTTTCCTGAACGAAGGCGAAAAACAGGGTCACAAAGTTTAACAGGGCCGGGGGGAATGAATAAGAGCAATTATCGTTTGGTGGTAGCCGATTCATTCCCGCTAGAATGGCCACACATTTTTTTCTGGAGGTGGCCAATGCAGGCTCTCGACGCTTTGCTCAACCGTGTTTCCGTGCCGCGTTTGCTGGAGCCGGCACCGACCCAGGAGCAGCGCGACGTGCTGTTCGCCGCTGCCATGCGTGCGCCCGACCATGGTCAACTGCGTCCTTGGCGTTTCCTCACCGTAGAAGGCGCCGCCCGTGAGCAGATGGGTACGCTGCTGGCCGAGGCCGCACGCCTGCAAGACGCCGACGCCCCGCAAGCCGCCATCGACAAGGCCCAGAACGGCCCGTTGCGCGCCCCGCTGGTGGTGGTGGTGATTGCCCGTTTGCAGGAGCACTTCAAGGTGCCCAAGTCCGAGCAACTGCTGGCGGCGGCGTGTGCGGCCCATGGCATATTGCTGGCGGCGTATGCACAGGGGATTGGTGCGGTGTGGCGTACCGGGGAATTGTCGTACTCGGCCCATGTGGCCAAAGGTTTGGGGCTGACGGCGGATGAGGAGGTGATTGGCTTCCTTTACCTGGGCACCCCGCAGAACCCGCCGCGTACGGCAGCTAAAGAAGACCTGACGCAGTTTGTCAGTACCTGGACCGGTCTTTAAGACACAGGTGATCCAAATGTGGGAGAGGGCTTGCCCCCTCCCACTTTTGATCTGTGGTGTTTCTTAAACCTTGAACTGATCCATGAGTTTCATCTGTTGGCTGGCCAGCGCATTGAGCTGGCTGCTGATAGCCGCCGATTCGGTAGCCTGGCCGGTCAGGGTTTCGGTCACCGTGCGAATCGCCGAGACATTGCGGTTGACCTCTTCGGCCACCGCGCTCTGTTGTTCGGCGGCGCTGGCGATTTGCAGGTTCATGTCGCTGATCACCGTCACCGCATCGCTGATCTTGCCCAACGCCTGCACGGCGTGATGGATCTGCCCGGCATTGCTCTGGGCCTGGCTTTGGCTTGAGTGCATGGTCGCGACCACGCCACGGGTGCCGCTCTGGATGCGCTCGATCACCAGGCGGATTTCCTCCACGGAGTCCTGAGTGCGTTTGGCCAGGTTGCGCACTTCATCGGCCACCACTGCAAACCCACGGCCGGTTTCGCCGGCGCGGGCCGCTTCAATCGCCGCGTTGAGCGCCAGCAGGTTGGTCTGCTCGGCGATGCTGCGGATCACTTCCAGCACCGAACCGATCTGCTCGCTGTTGACCGCCAGGGCTTCGACTTCGCCCACTGCCTTGCTGACCTCTTCGGCGAGGGTGGTGATATCCCGCGTACTCTTTTCAATGATCTGCATGCCTTCACGTGCCGACTGATCGGCGCCGCGTGCCGCGCTGGCGGCATTGGAGGCGCTGTTGGCCACGTCGTGGGCGGTGGCGCTCATTTCGTTGGACGCCGTGGCCACTTGGTCGATTTCACGGAACTGCACCTGCATGCCTTCGCTGGTCTGACGGGCGATGGCTGAGGATTGATCCGCTGTGCCGCGGGCCTCGGTGATGCTTTGCTTGATCTGCGCGATAGTCGGTTGCAGCTTGTCGAGGAAGCGGTTGAACCAGTTCACCAGTTCGCCCAGTTCGTCTTTCTTGGCATAAGCCAGTCGCTGGGTGAGGTCGCCGTCGCCGCTGGCGATGTCCTTGAGCATGGCGGCGACGCTGTTGATCGGGCGGGTCACGCCGGTGGCGGTCAGCCAGATCAGCAGCAGGCCGAGCAGCGCTGCGGCGGCCGCCACCAGCAACGCTTTAAGCGTGCCAGCGGCCTGGGCATCGTCGAGCACGGCTTGCAGCTTGACGTTATCGGCCAGCATCACGGCTTTTGGCAGCTTGATCACCACGCCCCAGGACTTGGCATCGCTGATCGGCTTGACCGGGTACACGGCCCGGATGGTGTCGCCCTGTTCGCGGATCATGCGGCTGTCACTGGCCAGCAGTTGCACGATTTCCTTGCCTTCGGCGCCAAGGGTGTCGATCAGGTTCTTGCCGACCTTGGCCGGTTCGCCACTGTAGGCGGCGATCAAGCCGGTACTGGAGAGAATTTCCAGGTGTGCCGCGCCGTTGAACAGGTCTTTCTGCGCGGCATCGGTAGTCGCTTGCAGGGCGGTGAGGGCGATGTCGACGCCGACAATGCCAATGACCTTGCCGTCCACGATCAGCGGCAGGGAAATAGTGGTCATCAGCACGGGTTTGCCGGCCACCGTGTCTTCATACGGGTCCAGCAGGCAAATGCTGCGGGTGTCGCGTGGGCAGGTGTACCAGATGTTGTAGGGCGTGCCGCTGAGGTTGAGGGCGGTTTTGTTGAGGTCGTCCTCGACCATGATGGTGTTCAGGCCTGCGCCACCGGCCCGGCTCCAGTAGCTGGAGAAACGGCCTTTTTCATTGGACACGCGGGCCTTGTCATCAATGAATTCGCTGTCCTTGCCATCCAGGCCGTTGGGCTCGAACGACAGCCAGATCCCCAGCACCTTATTGTTGCGCTCGAATGCGGTTTTAACGCTCTGGTTGAGTTCTTCGCGCAGGGCTCCGGCGTCGAGGCCGCGATGGGTCCCCAGGTTGCGCAGGTCTTTGATCTGGTCAGCCAGGGCGGTCAACGCCACCTGGCTGTCGCCGAAGGTTTTCTGCAATTGCACGGCCTGTTCGGCGGCCTTGGCTTGCAGCAGCTGTTCCACGCTGGCGGTGAGCATTCGTGAGCTTGAATCGCTGACCAACTGATCGTTCTGGTTGGTGGTGTAGATATTGATGCCGACCACCAGCGCAATCACGCCCAGTAGGCAGAGCCCGGAGAGCAGCACGATTTTCAAGCGGATAGAGAGGGTGTCGAACATAGGTTCACTCACGAATGGACTTGTTGGAATGCACAGCACGGCCAAGTCCATTCAGCGCTATATCCGGAGCATCGGCGCGGTAGGAGGTTTCATGAGAGGGAGGCGATGAGCGGTAGGAAAATGCCTACACGCTGCGTTATACGGGCTGTGCGAGCCGTTCGGGGCGTGACCAGATCCACAGGTTGCCCAGGCCCATCCCGGCCATCGCCAGGTAGATCGGCCAGCCATGGTCGAGCATCACCAGCATCAGGATCGCGCACAGCAGCATGCTCACGGTGGCGCTGACTTTGGCCCGGCGGGCAATGATCTTGCCGTTGCGCCAGTTGAACAGGATGGGGCCGAACAGGCGGTGGTTTTCCAGCCAGGCGCTGAGGCGCGGCGAGCTTTTGGTCGCGGCCCAGGCGGCCAGCAGGATGAATTCGGTGGTGGGCAAACCCGGTATCACAATCGCCACCAGCCCGATGCCCAGGCTGACGTAGGCCAGCAGGCCGAACAGGATCTGCGCGATTTTCGAGGTGGATTGGGTTTTGCCGGTCATGGGTCGGGTATCAAAGAAAATCAGTTTGGAACGAGGGGAAATGCAGGAGGGGCCTTGCCCCTCCCACAAAGTTGGCAGGCTCAGGCCACTTCAGGGGCGCTAGCGTACGCCTGTTCCAGCAACACGGTGAAGCGCACAAACGCATCCACCGCGCCTTTTTCCACCGCCGCTTCTTCTTCGGCGCTCAATTGCAGGCCGTCGAGGGTGCGGGTAAAGCTCTTCCAGCCTTCAGCACGACCACCGGCCGGCTCACCCAAGTGACGGGCCCCGAAAGTTTCGCTCAGGCCCAGGCCCACCGCACGCTTGATCAGGAATGCGGCGCCCAGCTTGGAACCTTCGGACACGAACAGCCAGCCCAGGGCTTGGGCTTTGCTCGGGTTGCTCACGGCACCGGCCACCGGCGCCGGCACGTCGGTGTCCAGGTCGGCGAGGTCCAGCTTGGCGGCTTCGGCGCGGCAGCGTGCGGCCAAGTCAGGGACGATCTTGATCAGTTCGGCATCGTTGTACAGGGCCACCAGTTCGGACTGGAACAGGTACTGCGCCACCACGAAACGGGCAAAGTTGGCCGGGGTTTCGAACGGGGCGTGGGCCTTCACCAGGGCATCGAGCTTGGTGTGTGGCTCGTTGGTGATCTGGTTCAGGCGCTGGGAGCGCAGGCTTGGGCGTTCAGCGGTAGAAGAAGCGGTCATGAAAAAGTCCTTGAGAAGGGGAGCGCCTTGGTGCCCGAAAGAGAGCTGTTATCAACTAGACGAACAAGAAGACGCGGCACAGTAAAAAATCCTCACCCCGCCGGTGAATAATTCCGGCGCGGCAAGGCGGCTGCCGTCAGATGTCCCAGATCACATTGATCGCAAAGTTGCGGCCGGGCTGGGTCAGGCGGTCGAGGTTGGCCGGGCCGGTCACCGCGGCTTCGCCGACGCTGTCGTAGCTGCGTACGTCGTCCCAGTTCCAGTACTTCTTGTCGGTGAGGTTGTAGAGGCCGCCGTTGAGGGTCACGTCGTTGGTGACTTTGTAGTAGGCCGTCAGGTCGATGACGCCGAAGCCGGGCGTTTTGAAGGGGGCGCTGGTGTCGCCGTCCGGAGCGTGGAAGGTGGAACTGTCAACGCGATTCTGTTTCTTCACCAGGGTCCAGCTCAGCAGGCCGCCGTAGTTGTCTTGGTCGTAGCCCAGGCCGAACACGCCTTTGAGCGGGTTGACGCTGTTCAGCGGTTCTCCGTTTTCGTCGTTGCGACCGTAGGCGTAGGAGACAGAACCCTGGGTGTACAGGCCGTGTGGCGCACCGAATGCGTCCAGGTTCAGACGGCCCTTGGCTTCGGCACCTTTGATGGTGGCGCGCTTGATATTGACGGCCTGGAACTGCTCGACAGTGCCACCGACCACGGCGTTGTCTTCGTCGATAAAGTCGCGGTATTTGTTATAGAACACTGCGATCTCGAAGGAACCCTCGTCGAAATTGCCGCGAAGGCCGGTTTCGATGCCTTTGCTGGTTTCCGGCTTGAGGTCCGGATTGGGTTCGACGGTGTAGCCCAGGTTCAGGTTTTCAAATCGGCCGTACAGCGCCTTGGCGGACGGCGTGCGGAAACCTTCGGCGTATTGGCCGAACCAGGTGTATTGATCGGTCAGCGCGTAGGTCAGGCCAAACTTGGGTGTTACGCGGTGCCAGGTTTTTTCCTTGTCGCTGACAGAATCCGCACCGGTAGGGTTCACCGTATTGAGGAATTCCTGGGTGAGCTTGGGCTTGAGCTGGGTGTAGTCGTAGCGTACCGCGGGCAGGAAGGTCCACTTGTTCCAGGTGATCTGGTCCTGTGCAAACAGCGAATACGTGTTGATGGTCGGGTCTGGGAAATCGCTGGATTTCTTCACACTGTCGGTGGCGATTGGGCTGGGTGCTCCAATGGCGGTGCAGCCACTGCCGACGGCCACGCAGGTCGCGCTGCCTTCGCGCGACCCCGTCACTTTTTGTTGCTTGAGCGTGGTGCCGTAGGTTACTTCGTGGTCGGTTTCACCGAGGCTGAACGCTTTGTCCAACTGCGCATCGAAGATCCACTGTTTTTCCTGGTAAAGGGTGTCGCGGGTGCGCAATACGCGACGCCCAGACTGATAGATCTCGGCTGTGGTCTGGTCGGTCTTGGCGATCTGGTAATTGAAGCTGGTCTTGATGCGGTCAGCAATCGGGGACTCAAGGGCGAAGGTGTTTTCCAGACCGAAACGTTCACGGGTAATTGTGTCGTTACCCCGACGGTCTCGGTAGAGGTTAAAGCCTCTGCCACCGATAAACGGGCCACCCACCGCGTTCTTCAGGTTGACGTCTCGATCATCCTTGTACTTCTCATAAGTCAGGCCCAGACGGTTGTCATCGCCATAGTTCCAGCCGAGTTTCGCCAGGACATTGGTGGTGCGCGCTTCTTCCGGGTTGGCACCAGTGCGGTCCAGGCCGGTGGCGTTGTTGCCGTTATAGGATTCCGTTTCATGGCCATTGCGCTGGCTCAGGTGCAACAAACCGTCGAAGTCCTGTACGCGGCCGGCGAAGGTGCCGGAGGTCAACCAGCTTTCGTCGGCGGAGCTGTAACCGGTCTTCAGGCGCGCGCCGACGTCCTGGCCGGGCTTGATGATGTCGTCCGGGTCGAGGGTGAAGTAGCTGACGGCGCCGCCGATGGCGCTGCTGCCGTAGAGCGCCGAGGCCGGGCCGCGCAGGATTTCCACGCGTTTGACGATTTCCGGATCGACATAGTTGCGACGGGTCTTGGCGTAGGGGCCGTTGAAGAAGTTGTCCGGCACTTCCACGCCGTCCACCTGGGTGAGGATACGGTCGCCATCGATGCCGCGGATATTGAAGCCGGCGTTACCTGCACGGGTGCCGGCGCCGCCCACCGAGACGCCGGGCTCGTAGCGCACCAGCTCACGGATGTTATTGACGTTCTGGCGGTCCAGCTCTTCGCGCTCATGCACGCTGACGGTGCTTGGTACGCTGTTCACGTCCTGCTCGTTACGGGTGGCGCTGATGGTCACCTGTTGCAGATTGAGGGTGCTGCCGGCTGCGCGTTTTTCCAGCACGATGTTGTTGCTGCCCAGTTTGCGGTAGCTCAGGTTGGTCCCCACCAACAGCCGGTCCAGGGCTTTTTCCGGCGACAACGGGCCGTGTGCACCAGGGGACGACACGCCCTGGCCCAGCTCTGCTGGCAGGCCGACTTGCCAGCCGGTCACGGCGGTAAAGGCGTTGAGGGCCGAGACCAGCGGCTGCTGTTCGATGCTGAAGGTGTAGTTGCCCTGGCTGCGCGAAATCGGTTCGGCGGCGGTGGCGGCCATGACCGGCGCGCTGGCCAGCAGGATGGCGGCGGTCAACAGGGACAGGACGGGCGAAGAAGACCGGCGGTTGAAACGAGAGGACATCGAGAGCGCTCCGGGGTACGAATCTTATAGTTGCGAACCGAATCAAATAGGAATCAGTTGCATTGGCTAAGACGAGACGTACCGCCGAAGGTTATCGAGTAAAAATAATTCTCATTTAGTTCAGGATGACCAGCGCCGGGTATTCCGACAGCTTGGCCGAGGTGATGTGCGCCAGGGAGCGCACCACGTCCAGGGGCTGGTCGAGCCGGTAATTACCGGTGACCGCGACGCTGGCGAGTTGGTCGTTGGTGTTGACGATCCAGCCTGGGTAATAGCGGCGCAACTCGGCGAGCACCTCGCTCATCGGGCAGTTTTCGAAAATCAGCCGACCCTGCACCCAGGCCAGGTCCTTGCTGGCATCCAGCTTGGCCGGCTGGCCGAAGCCTTTGGGGCCGATGCGGATACTTTCACCAGCGCGCAGGCGTACACGGGCGTCGTCGAACGTGTTGCTCAGGTCCACATCACCGCGCTGCACCTGCACCTGGGCCTCGCCATTGAGGTAACGCACGGCGAAGGCGGTGTCGCGCACGCTGGCACGCACCGGGCCGGCGTCGATTTCCAGGGGCTGGCCATGACTGGGCGCGATCTCGAAAAAAGCCTCGCCCTGGTACAGGCGGGCGATGCGCTGTTGGTCCTTGATGCTGCTGGAGAACGCCGAGTT
>NZ_RWIO01000027.1:0-164026 GCF_009764655.1 Pseudomonas sp. PB105 | reverse complement strand
TTTTTCTGAAAAAACGCGGTGGCTTTGATGGGGCTGCTTCGCAGCCCAGCGCGGGACAAGCCCGCTCACCACAACAGCCCAGTTGCCATAGATTCAGCATCCACGGGAAGTTGTGTAGATACCTATGGCTATCGGGGTCAAGCCCCCTCCCACATGGGTCGCAGCGGTGTCAATTAGACCGAATCACATGCTTGATCTCCTGGAACGCCGCCAACCCCCACGGCCCCAACTCGCGGCCGATGCTGCTCTGCTTGTAGCCGCCCCACGCGGTCTGCGGGAAGATCACTTGCGGTGCGTTGATCCACACCAGCCCGGCCTGCAAGGCATTCGCCACGCGTTCGGCGGTCCCGGCGTCGGCGCTGACCACACTGGCCACCAGGCCGAAATCGCTGTCGTTGGCCAGGGCAATCGCCTCATCCTCAGTCGCGAAACGTCGTACACACAGCACCGGGCCGAAGATTTCCTCGTTCCATAACGCGCTGTCCAGCGGCACCTCGGTGAACACGGTCGGGCGGATGAAAAAACCTGTCGCCAGATCCGCCGGACGTTCACCGCCGCACAGCAATCGCGCGCCGTCCTCGATGCCACGCTGGATATGCGCCTGTACCCGTTGATACTGCGCACGGTTGATGAGCGCGCCCATTTCCACGTCCTCGGCAAACGGGTCCGCCACGTGAATCCCTTCAGCCCGCACCTGCAAGCGCTGCATGAATTCATCCGCCAGGCTGTCGGCCACCAGTACGCGACTTGTCGCGGAACACATTTGCCCGGCATTGAAAAATCCGCCGCCACACGCCAGTTCTACCGCCAAGTCCAGATCAGCATCCGCCAGCACCAGCAACGAAGATTTTCCGCCCAGTTCCAGGCTGACGCCCTTGATGGTTTCGGCGGCGCGTTGCATCACCTGCACGCCCACTGCATTGCTGCCGGTGAAGGAAATCTTCGCCACGCGACGGTCCGCTGCCAGTGGTGCGCCGACCGCCAGGCCCGTGCCGCAGACCAGGTTGAACACTCCGGCAGGCAGCCCGGAATCGGCGATGATCCGCGCCAATTGCAGCTCCGCCAGCGGCGTGACCTCCGAGGGTTTAAGCACCACGCAGCAGCCGGCGGCGAGGGCGGGGGCGAGTTTCCAGGCGGTGGTTACCATGGGGAAATTCCACGGCACGATCAGCCCCACCACGCCACAGGGTTCACGGCGCAGGCGAGCGCTGAAATCATCGCCGGGCAGCGCCACCGGGCGGTCTTGCCCGGCGTCCAGGTCCTCGGCGACAGCTGCGTAGTACTCGAAGGTGGCAATCACGTCGTCCACATCGATGCCGGCCTCAAACAGCGGCTTGCCGTTGTTGCGCGACTGCAGGTGCATCAACGGTTCGCGCTGTTCGCGCACGCCCTGGGCGATGTTGCGCAACAGGGCACCGCGTTCGTGGCCGGTGGTTTTTGACCACTCGGTAAACGCCCGGCTGGCGGCGTCCACTGCCTGGGTCACGGCAACACTGTCGCCTGCGCTGACCTCGGCCAAGCGGGTTTCGGTCGCCGGGTTGATCACCTCCAGCACGTCATGGCCTGCACGCCATTCGCCGTCGATATACACACCGTTTATGACTGCGTTCATACCGCGACCTCCTTCATCCAAAGCCCCTGGTCGATTTCAATCAGCGTCGGCCCTTGGCGCTCAGCGGCGGCCAGCAGTGCGCTGTGCAAAGATCCGACGCCCTGGATGCGTTCAGCCGCGCAACCCAGGGCCTTGGCCACGCCGATAAAGTCCGGCGTGTAGATGTCTAAGCCGACCGGCTCGATGGCGCGGTTGAGCATGTATTTCTTGATCTCCTCATAGCCCTGGTTATTCCACAGCAACACGATGATCGGCGTGCGGGCTTCCACCGCGCTGGCCAGTTCCGGCAGGCTGAACTGCAGGCCGCCGTCGCCGATCAGGCACACCACCGGTTGCCCATCGCCGCGCCCCAGCCAGGCGCCGATGGCGGCGGGCAAAGCGTATCCCAAGGTGCCGTAGCCGGTGGAGGAGTTGAACCAGCGGCGCGGGTGGTCGAGGTTGAGGGTCAGGTTGCCGCTGTACACCGGTTGGGTAGAGTCGCCGACCATGACGACGCCGGGCAGTGTCTCCAGGACCGTGTTGAGCAACAGGGTTTGCGCGCGGGTCGCGGTGTCCCAGGTGGGCGCCAGTTCAGCCCACAAACGGGCGACGCGCTCGCTGCCCCAGTCGCTGCAGCGCGGCGGTAACGATGTGCTGCCCAACTCGGCGAGCAAGGCTTCGGCGGCGATTTGCGCATCGGCGACCAAGGCAATGTGAGGGGGGGAGTTGCGCACGGTCTGGTCGGGATCGATGTCGATGCGCAGCAGCGCGCCGGGAATGTCAAAGCCGCCAGCGAAGGTCACGTCGTAATCGGTTTCCCCAAGCTCCGTGCCGATGGCCAGCACCACGTCGGCTTCGGCGACCAATGCGCGGGTGGCGACCAAAGTCTGGGTCGAGCCGATCAGCAACGGGTGCGCGGCGGGCAGCAGGCCTTTGGCGTTGATGGTCAGCGCCACTGGCGCGCCGAGGGTTTCGGCGAGGCGGGTCAACGCGCAGGCGGCATCGATGGCGCCGCCTCCGGCGAGAATCAGCGGACGCTTGGCGCAGGCCAGTAACTGAGCCATCTGTTTGATCGCCGCAGGTGCGGCACCCGCACGCGCCACGTTGATCGGCTTGCTGCCCAGCAGGGCGTCGGCGTTTTCCACCAGTACATCCAACGGGATCTCGATATGCACCGGGCGCGGCCGACCGGCCTGGAACAGCGCAAACGCCCTTGCCAGCACACCTGGCAACTCCGCCGCCGACATCAAGGTATGGGAGAACGCCGCCACGCCCGCGATCATCGCGCTCTGGTTCGGCAGTTCATGCAACTTGCCGCGCCCGCCGCCCAACTGGCTGCGTGATTGCACGCTGGAAATCACCAGCATCGGGATCGAGTCGGCGTAAGCCTGGCCCATGGCCGTGGTGATGTTGGTCATGCCGGGGCCGGTGATGATGAAACACACGCCGGGCTTGCCGCGGGTACGCGCATAGCCGTCGGCCATGAACCCGGCGCCTTGCTCGTGGCGCGGGGTGACGTGACGGATGCTGGAACGGGCCAGGCCACGATACAGTTCCACGGTGTGCACGCCGGGGATGCCAAACACCTGGTCCACGCCGTAGCCTTCGAGGAGTTTGACCAACACTTCGCCGCAGGTCGCCATACAGGTCGCTCTTGTTATGGATTCGAGGCGGTATTGGAACGGCTGGCCCATAGCGGCAACAATCGATTAAAAGTCATACTAGCCATGTCCTCACGTCATGGCTGAACCCGATGAAACGCCTTCCACCGCTGCCCGCGCTGCACACCTTCTGGGTCACGGCCCAGTGCTGCAACTTCACCCGCGCAGCCGAGCAACTGCACATTACCCAGGGCGCGGTGAGCCGGCAGATCGCCGGGCTGGAAAGCCACTTGGGTTACGCCCTGTTCCAGCGTCAGGCGCGGGGCTTGAGCCTGACCGAAGAGGGGCGCGAATGGTCACTGCGGGCGCAGCAGGTGTTTGGCTTGCTCGGTGACGCCGTGGAGCAGATCGGCAATCGCCGCCAGACCTTGCAGCTCAAGGCGTCCACCTGCGTGATGCGCTGGTTGCTGCCGCGCTTGATGCAGTGGCAAAAGGAGCGTCCGGACGTGCCGGTGGAGCTCACCACCACCGTGGCCTACACCGTGGATTTTCGCCGCGAGCAGTTCGACGCAGCGGTGATCTACGCACCCATCGCCGAACAGTCCGCCGAGGCGCGGCATTTGTTCGACGAGCAACTCACGCCAGTCTGCGCGCCGGGTTTACTGACGGGCTTGCACGCACCGCAGGATTTGCAGCAACAGGTGCTGCTGCATCCCACGCGGGATGAGCGGGATTGGGCGTTATGGTTGAAGGCGGCGAATACCCATGTGAGCAATCTGAGCCAGGGTCATCATTTCGAAACGCTGGACTTGGCAATGACGGTGGCCTCCCAGGGTTCGGGGGTGGCGATTGGCGATAGCGCGTTGATTGGCGAGGACGTGAAGGCGGGACGGTTGGTCATGCCGTTCGCACTGCGGGTGTCGACGGGGATGGGGTATTACCTGGTGTATCCGCCGGGGACGAAGCCGTCGACCGGGCTTGAAGCGCTGATGGATTGGTTGGTGAGCCAGGCGCAATTTCCAGAACACTGAAAGGCAAATGTGGGAGGGGGCAAGTCGAATCGTCGCACCGCCCCTCCCACATTTCTTGACCGCGTTGTGTCAGTAACCGACGGTGAAGCGCTGGCGCGAGTGCTTCGGTGTTTCCACCTCATCAATCATCGCGATGGCATAGTCGGCGAAGCTGATCGCGCTTGTACCTTCGCTGCTCACCAGCAAATCATCCTGGCCCAAGCGGAATTGACCGGTGCGCTCAGTGCCATCGAACAAGGCCGATGGCGACAGGAATGTCCAATCCAGTGCTTGTTCCTTGCGCAGGGTCTCAAGGAACTCAGCACCTGCGCTGGCTTCTGCCTTGTACTCAGCCGGGAAGCCTTCGCTGTCGATCACACGACCGCCGCCGGGCAGCAATAGCGAACCTGCGCCGCCTACCACCAGCAGGCGTTTCACACCCGCCTTCTTCACCGGCCCGATCACGGCACTGGCCGGCAGGGTGGCGAAGTGCGCGGCACTGATCACCACGTCGCTGCCGCTGATGGCCTGTTGCAGTGCATCGGCGTCCAGCGCGTCCACTTGTTTGACGGTGACGTTCGGGCGCGCTGCCAGCTTGTCGGTATTACGCGCGATGGCGATGACGCTGTGCCCACGACGCAACGCTTCTTCCAGCAATTGGCTGCCGGCACGGCCTGTGGCCCCAATGATTGCGATCTTGCTCATGACGTTCTCCAGTACGGTTAAGGTGTGAGAGGTTTCACCACTTCATTTCGCCCTTGGCGACTTTTGCACTCAGCTCCAGGGAGCTTTCGTCGGCCAGGATGGGGTAACGCGTTTTCATGGCTGCGATGAGGGCGGCGGAGTCTTTGGCCTTGGCCGTTTCTACGTCGAAGGCCTTGATGTAGTCAGCAGTAAATTTGACCGAAGCCAGGGACGGCGTACCCAGGTAGTGACCGGGAATCACGGTGCGCGGTTTCAGGTTTTCGATGCGTTGCAGGGTGGCCAGCCAGTCCTTGTGGGATTGCGCGCCCTGGGTGTCGGCCATCCACAGGTGAATGTTTTCGGCGACCACGACGCCACCAACCACGGCCTTGATCGACGGGATCCATACAAAGCTGCGATCCGGCTGCGGGCCGTCCAGGCCGATCACCTCCAATTGCTTACCTTCCAGCGTCAGGCTGTGGCCTTGCAGCACCTGCGGCACGATGGTTTTAGCCGGTTTGTCGGCGCCCATTTTCGGGCCCCAGAACTCAAGTTTGCCGGCCACGGTGGCGTTGATATGGTCGACCACCGGTTGCGGCGCGAGCACTTTGGCCTCCGGGAACGCAGCCGTCAGGGTGTCGAGGCCGAAGTAGTAATCCGGGTCGCCATGGCTGATGTAGATGGTGGTCAGGTGTTTGCCGCTGGCGCGGATCTTCTGTACCAGTTGCTCGGCTTGGCCTTTGCCGAATTGTGCGTCCACCAGGATCGCGTCTTTGGCGCCGCTGACCAGCACCGAGGTCACCGGGAAAATCGCCGCTTCGCCAGGGTTGTACACATCGAGGGTCAGGTCGGCCGCCGACGCATGGGCGGCAAATGCCAGGGCGGCGGTGGCCAGAGTCAAGCGCTTGAGGGTTGAGAACATCGGACAGCTCCAGCAATCGGTTCAAAGGATGCACAGAGCTTAGTTGCACCAAACGGGACTAAAAATGCGATGCTGGAACATAGTTTGTTTCTGAAATCGGGCAAATCATGGATCGTCTTCAAGCAATGCGCGTGTTTGTCACCGTGGTGGACCTGGGCAGCCAGTCTGCCGCCGCCGACCACCTGGACCTGTCGCGCCCGGTCGTCTCACGTTACCTGGCCGAGCTGGAAGACTGGGTTGGTGCGCGTCTGATGCACCGCACTACGCGCAAACTCAGCCTCACGGCGGCAGGCAGCGAAACCCTGCCGCGCTGCCGACAATTGCTGGAGTTGTGCGGCGACATGCAGGCCGCCGTCAGCGAACCGGATGACGCACCCCGTGGCCTGCTGCGCCTGAGTGTCAGCACCTCGTTCGGCCAGGCGCAATTGGCCGAGGCCATTGCCGAGTACGTCAAGCGCTACCCCTTGGTCACTGTCGACCTGCAGATGCTCGACCGCACGGTGAACCTGGTGGATGAACGCATCGACCTGGCCATCCGCACCAGTAATGACCTGGACCCGAACCTGATCGCACGGCGCCTGACGGTCTGTCGCTCGGTGGTCTGCGCCACCCCGGCGTACCTGCGCGAGCAGCCGGCCCCGCAAAAAGTCGAAGACCTGGCCCGGCACAACTGCCTGACCCACTCGTACTTCGGCAAAAACCTGTGGCATTTCGAGGAGCATGGCGAGCACGTGTCGGTGCCAGTGCACGGCAATATCACGGCCAACGAGGCCAGCACGCTGTTACGCCTGACGCTGGCCGGCGCCGGGGTGGCCATGCTGCCCAGTTACCAGGCCGGCGATCACATCCGCCGTGGCGAACTGGTGCGCCTGCTGCCCCACGCCGAGCCTCGGCAGATGAATATCTACGCGGTCTACGCCTCACGCAAACACATGCCGTCGGCGCTGCGCAGCCTGCTGGATTTCCTGGTATTGAGATTCCCTGAAGAGCCGGCGTGGGACGTCGGTCTGTAAGGCGACATAAGCCTGTTGAATGTCGTCCAATAATGGCAACTCGCCCTGGCTGGCCTATGCTTTAAACAGCACCGTGTGGATCCGTCCAGAGGTCTGTGCCATGAGCATTAAAACCAGAAAATACCTGATGATTGTCACGCTCTGCGCCTTGGCCAGTGCGCTGTACGGGACTGCCGCCTACCGCGTCGAACAGACCCGCATGCAGCCGACCTTTGCGATCAGCTGCCATCAGGACCAATGCGTGCCCCACACCGGCAGTTTCAGCGCGCTCAGGTAGCCGGCGATTCGGCTTTGAGTTGCTCGCGGAACGCCTTGGGTGAGAACCCGACCCGTCGGCGAAACAGCCGAGAGAAGTTGGTCGGGTCGGAGAACCCCAGCACCTCCGACATTTCATTGATGGTCATGCTGGTGTAAGTCAGCAGGCGCTTGGCCTCCAGCAATTGGCGGTCATGCATGATCTGCAACGCAGGCTGCCCACCCAGTTCCCGACATGTCCCATTCAAGTGTGAGACCGAGATACCCAGCTTGTGGGCCAGATCCTCAATCTTCGGGTGTTCCCGATAGTGCTGTTCGACCAATTGGGTAAACCGCCGGAAATACTCGCGGCCCCTTGGCGCGCGCGGATGGCGGCGCTGGATGGCCTGGCGGCTGACCCACACCAGCAGCACGCTGACCAGGGCGTGCATCATCATGTCCCGGGCCGGTTGGTCGTCGGCGTATTCGTCCTGCAGGCGGGCGAATTGGGCGTTGAGGTAGTCACTGTCCTTGCCGGCCGGGTAACTTCCCAAGGTTTGCAAACCGCCCGCCGTGGCACCCAGTTGTGCCTGCAAGTGGCTCACCAGTGGCGCTGAGAGTGTCACCACATACCCTTCGACATCTTCGGCAAAACGAAAGCCATGCACGCACAACGGCGGCAATACCTGCAGCGTGGCTTCGTTGAGCGTGGTGCGCTGGCCTTCGATTTCCAGTTGGGCCTGGCCCTTGTGCACATACAGCAGCTGGCACAGATCCGCGTGCCGGTGGGGTTGGATTTCCCACTGGTATTCCCGACTGCGCCGGGAAATGGTTTCGCAGTGCAACAAATCGGGGGTCGGCCATTGCTGGTTTTCCCCGTAAAGCTTGAAGACCGGAATCGCAGTGTCTGTCATGGTTTCAATCCGATACTCAGGACGGTTGTGCGGTAATCGCCCAAATTGGCAAAAAGCGCAGGGTTTGTCGCAGTTTTCACCTTCTTATGGCGTTCACTCAAGTGAAAAATGTCAGCCATAAGATCAATGACAACTCTTTCACTTGATCCGTTCGAGTGGAACTTGCGGGCGATAAAAATAATGAAAACGCTGAAAACCCAAGTCGCCATTATCGGCGCCGGTCCTTCTGGACTGTTGCTCGGCCAGCTGCTGCACAATGCCGGCATCGAGACCCTTATCCTAGAGCGCCAGAGCGCCGATTATGTGCAAGGCCGCATCCGCGCCGGGGTGCTGGAGCAAGGCATGGTCGACCTGTTGCGCCAAGCGGGTGTCAGCCAACGCATGGATGCCGAAGGCCTGGTGCATGACGGCTTTGAGTTGGCGCTGGACGGGCATCTCACCCACATCGATCTCAAGGCCCTGACCGGTGGCCAATCGGTGATGATCTACGGCCAGACCGAAGTCACCCGCGACCTGATGGCCGCCCGTGACGCGGCCGGCGCCGTCACGTTCTACGAAGCACGTGACGTGCAGCCCCATGATCTTAAAACTGATCGACCCTGGCTGACCTTCGAACACCAGGGCGAGGCGTTCCGCCTGGAGTGCGATTACATCGCCGGCTGTGATGGTTTCCACGGCGTGGCGCGCCAGTCGATCCCGGCTGAGTCACTGAAAATCTTTGAGCGCGTCTACCCCTTCGGCTGGCTGGGCATCCTCGCCGACACCCCGCCAGTACACGACGAACTGGTGTACGCCAAGCACCCCCGTGGCTTTGCCCTGTGCAGCATGCGCTCGCCGACCCGCAGCCGTTATTACCTGCAAGTGCCTGCCGAAGAACCGTTGGACGAATGGTCGGACGAACGCTTTTGGGATGAATTGAAAACGCGCCTGCCCAGCCGCCTGGCCGAGCAGTTGGTCACCGGCCCATCGATTGAAAAAAGCATCGCGCCGCTGCGCAGTTTTGTGGTGGAACCGATGCAGTACGGGCGCCTGTTCCTGCTCGGGGATGCCGCGCATATCGTCCCGCCCACCGGCGCCAAGGGCCTGAACCTGGCGGCCAGTGATGTGAGCACCTTGTTCCGGATTCTGCTCAAGGTCTATGGCGAGGGGCGCGTGGATTTGCTGGAGCGCTATTCGGCCATTTGCCTGCGCCGGGTGTGGAAGGCCGAGCGGTTTTCGTGGTGGATGACCTCGATGCTGCATCAATTCCCGGAGGCGGACGGCTTCAGCCAGCGCATCGCTCAGAGCGAACTGGAGTACTTCATCCACTCTGAAGCCGGGCGCAAAACCATTGCAGAAAATTACGTCGGGCTTCCTTACGAGGCTATCGAATAGCCTGCTATCGTATTCAGCATTCCCGTGGGCCGTCTTTTCCTACGGGCCTTGCTTGAAGGTTCTGTCGTGACTCAGCTCAATCAGCCTACGCCACCGCTCCCGGCGGTGCGCAGTATTCTCGCCTCGTTGATGATGGCGATCTTCCTCGGCGCCTTGGACCAGACCATTGTCGCCGTGTCCATGCCCGCTATCTCCGCGCAATTTCACGACGTCAACCTGCTGGCCTGGGTGATCTCCGGCTACATGGTGGCAATGACGGTGGCGGTGCCGATCTACGGCAAGCTTGGCGACCTGTACGGGCGCCGGCCGATGATGCTGATCGGCATGGGCTTGTTTACCGTGGCATCGCTGTTCTGTGGCATGGCGCAAAACATGGAGCAACTGGTGCTGGCGCGGGTGCTGCAGGGCATCGGTGCTGGCGGCATGATCTCGGTGAGCCAGGCGATCATCGGCGACATCATCCCGCCCCGTGAGCGTGGGCGCTACCAGGGCTATTTCAGCAGCATGTACGCAGTGGCCAGCGTGGCCGGGCCGGTGTTGGGCGGTTACATGACCGAGTATCTGTCGTGGCGCTGGGTGTTCTTGATCAACCTGCCGCTGGGCGCCGGCGCCTGGTATGTGGCGCATCGCACGCTGGTAGGGCTGCCGGTGCCGCAGCGCAAGCCGATCATCGATTACCTCGGTACCGTCTTGATGATCGTCGGCCTGACCGCATTGTTGCTGGGAATTACCGAAATCGGCCAGGGCCATCATTGGCGTGACCCTGAGGTGCTGGGCTTGCTGGCCTGCGCGCTGGTGGCGTTGACGCTGTTTGTGTGGCACGAGCGCCGTGCGCGGGAGCCTTTGCTGCCGATGCACCTGTTCGTCAACCGCAGCGCAGTGTTGTGCTGGTGCACGGTGTTTTTCACCAGTTTCCAGGCGATTTCCCTGACGGTGCTGATGCCCCTGCGCTTTCAGACCGTAACCGGAGGCGGTGCCGACAGTGCGGCCTTGCACTTGTTGCCCCTGGCGATTGGCTTGCCGATTGGCGCGTATTCCGCCGGGCGCATGACCTCAGTGACCGGGCGCTATAAACCGATGATTCTCAGTGGCGCACTGTTAAGCCCGCTGGCAATCCTGGGCATGGCCTTCAGTGCGCCCCAGGATGTGCTGCTGACCGGTGTGTTCATGCTGCTGTGCGGGATCGCCGCCGGGATGCAATTCCCCACCTCCCTGGTGGGCTCGCAAAACTCGGTGGAACAGCGCGACATCGGCGTCGCCACCAGCACCACCAACCTGTTCCGTTCCCTTGGCGGTGCGGTGGGCGTGGCGTGCATGTCGGCGCTGCTGCTGGCGTTGTTGCAGGATTCGAGCTTCGCGCATCTGGCCAGCGGTGCGCTGGTGGCCGAGGGCAGTTCTGGCAATGTGCTGCTCGACGGTCTGAACGCCGCGCCAGGCCCGGCGCAGGATGCACTGCGCGGGGAGTTGGGGGTGACGTTCAGGCATTTGCTGATGGTCAGTGCGGCGGTGTCGCTGCTGGGGTTGGCGGCAGCGATTGCGATGCCGAATCGGGTGCTGCGCGGGCGGGAAGACAAAGCGAAGTAACTGGCGCGATAGAGATCAACGTGTGGGAGGGAGCAAGCGCCCTCCCACAATTTCAGGCATCCGCGTCCAGATCACGGGCTGTAGTAACCCACCGCAACCATGAAATGCCCGGCCTTGCGCACATAGGCATGCTTGTTCTCGACCTTGTCCGTCACCGGGTTTTTCCAGCGGTACTTGTATTCTCCCTGATCCTGCTCCGCCATCAGCTTGAGGATCGGCTCCCCCACCGGTCTGCCGTCCGGGTCCTTGATCTTGCTGAAGTCGGTGTTGATCAGCCGCAGGGTGGTGCCGTGGGCCACGTAGCGTTGGGTGTCCAGGTCGACCACGAACACATAGAGATCATCCTGCAGGAAGCCGCCCTGCAATGAGTTGATGGCCTTGAGCGTACCGGCTTCATCCTTGAGCAACGCGTTAACCGCTTTGTTGCGCAAGGCCCGGGCCTGTTCCGGGGTCGCCCGTGGCAGGTAATAGCCCACGGCCAGGATGCGTTCACCCACCCGCTGATAAAACACGTGCTTGTGCTCGACCTTGCCGTCGTTCCAGTTCTGCCAGCGATAATCCGCCTGCTGGATGCCCTGGCCTTGCGGTGTCTTGAGCGCGGTCTTGAACGACTCGCGCAAGTCCGGCCCCAGTACCTCGTTGACGTCCCGGCCGATCAACGCGGAGGAGGGACCGCCGCTGGCCAGCAGTACGCCCTGGGTATCGATCACGAACACGTAACGGTCCTGGTCGATAAATTCCCCTTGGCGGCTGAACGCGGCAAAGGCCTTGTCGCCATTGCTCTGGTAGTAGGCCAGGGCTTTTTCCAGCAGGGCCTTGGCCGCCTGCGCGTCCTCATCCTGAGTTGTGGCGGCGTGCACTTGGCTGAAACACAACAGCAGCAGCCAGGTGACGCGGAGCATTCCCTTCATGGTCCGTCCTCGTTTTTATTGATGTGACAAGAGCGTAGACGGCCTTGGCTAGGGCGCTGCCAACCATTGGTCGACAATGCCTTGGTACACACCGGTCGCGACGCTCAGGTGCAACCACTGGTCGACATAGCTTTTCCAGGCCACGTCATCGCGGGGCAGCAAAAAGGCTTTTTCGCTGTACTGCATCTGCCGCTCAGGATTGACTGCACACAGGCCGGGCTTTTGCTTCTGCTGGTAACGGGCTTCGCTGGCATCGGTGATCATGACGTCTGCCTTGCCAGCGAGCAGTTCGTCGAAGATGGTCACGTTGTCGTGCAGGCGGATCTGCGCCTGGCCCAGGTGGGCACGGGCAAACACTTCATTGGTGCCGCCTGCCGGTTCGATCACCCGTACCTGGGGCTGGTTGATCTGCTCGACAGTCTGGTAGCGCTGCACATCGGCGCAGCGCACCAGCGGAATCTTGCCGTCGACGCCAAGGGACTGGCTGAAGAAGGCTTTTTTCTGACGCTCCAGGGACACCGAAATCCCCCCGACGGCGATATCGCAGCGTTGCGCGAGGAAGTCCGGCATCAGGGTTTTCCAGGTGGTGGGCACCCAGGTGATCTTCGCGTTGAGGCTCTTGGCCAGGGACTCGGCCATGGCAATGTCGATGCCTTCATAGGTGCCATCAGCGCGCAGCTTGGTGTAGGGCGTGTAGTCGCCGGTGGTGCATACGCTGAGGGTGCCGCGCTGGAGCACCTCGTCGAGGCGTGACGGGGCAGTGTCGGCCAGGGCGCTGGTGGCCAGGCTCGCCAGTACACACAGGGCTAAGGGTGCTTTCATGCGGTCGAGTCCTTGGGGCAGGGTGGGGGCAGCCATTATTTCCAGCGCGGGGCAGGGTGGCAAGGCGTGGCGAATGTTTAGCCGGCGCGTAACCAAACTCCGTCATCCCTGAATTTACGCGCCTATCCCGGCGTGTGAGGCTGCGGGCATCTCCATCACCGTGATGCGCCCATGGACGGTTCCGCCGCCACCCACCTCGCGACACTGCCGTCCATACTGGCATTCTGGGCGCTGTTCCATTGTCGGCATGCGCGCCCGCCGGATGCCTTTCTCCTACGTTGATTTACCCCATGGATGACGCGCCTGTGTGCGCATCTGCCTGAAGCAAACGTATGAGAAACCCTATGCGCGATTTCGCCAGCCCGCACGAAGCCCACTCTTACCTTGAGCAGCACCCGGACATCGAGATGTTCGAGCTGTTTATCCTCGACAACAACGGCGTACCGCGTGGCAAGTTGCTGCACCGCGATGAACTGCTGGCGCTGTATGAAAGCGGCCGGCCATTGCCCAGCACCATCCTCGGCCTGACCATCAATGGCGATGATGTCGAGAACTCCGGCCTGGTGTGGGAGGTGGGTGATATCGACTGCCGCGCCTACCCCATCAGCGGCAGTTTGCAGCGCATGCCATGGCGGCTGATCCCCACCGCAGCGGTGCAAGTCAGCATGCACCCCACCGAAGGCCTGCCCGCCACCGTGGCCGACCCCCGGCATGTGCTGGCCAGGGTCATCGATGGGCTCAACGCCGATGGCTATTACCCGGTGATGGCGGCCGAGCTGGAGTTCTACCTGCTCGACCAGAAGCCCGACAGCCACGGCCGCCCGCAACCAGCGCGGGATAGGGATGGCGGTCGCCCGCGTTCGACCCAGGTCTACGGCCTGCGCGAACTGGAGCAGATCGAGCCCTTCCTCGCCGACCTCTACAGCGCCTGCAAGCTGCAAGGCATCCCGGCGCGCACGGCCATCTCCGAATACGCCCCCGGCCAAGTGGAAATCACCCTGGAACACCGCGCCGACGCGCTGCAAGCCATGGACGAAGCAGTGCGCTACAAGCGCCTGGTCAAGGGCGTGGCGCACAAGCACGGGATGACGGCGTGCTTCATGGCCAAGCCGTTCGACGACCTGGCAGGCACCGGCATGCACATGCACGTCAGCCTGGCGGATGCCCAAGGCCATAACCTGTTCGCCAGCGAGGCGGCCGACGGCACGCCGCTGCTGCGTCAGGCCGTGGGCGGGATGCTCGGCACCTTGCTCGATTCCCTGCTGATGTTCTGCCCCAACGCCAACTCCTATCGCCGCTTCCAAACCAACAGCTACGCGCCCCTGGCCGTCACCTGGGGCGTGGACAACCGCACCGTCAGCCTGCGCGTGCCCGGTGGCTCGGCACATTCGCGGCATATCGAACACCGCATCTGCGGCGCTGACGCCAACCCTTATCTGGCCGCTGCCGCGATCCTGGCCGGCATTCACCGAGGGATCCGCGAACAGCGCGACCCCGGCGCGCCGGTGGAAGGCAACGGCTACGCCCAGGCCACGGAGTTTCTGCCCACCGATTGGCTCACCACCTTGCGTGCGCTGGAAGGCTCAAGCTGGGCCAGAGAGGCGTTTGGCAGTGAATTCCTCGGTGTGTACCTGGCGGTAAAACGCGCGGAGTATCGCCAGTTCATGGGCGAGGTGGGCGAGCAGGATTGGCGTTGGTACCTGCATCAGGCCTGAGTAGATGAAGGGGAGTGGACGCTTCGACCTTTTTTTCACGTTGCGCTGGTTAAGCTGCGAATCAAGGTCGTTCACCCCTGTTTAACCCCAATGAGCCCGTGATGTCGCCACAACCACCATCCTCCATCGAGATCGAATACGCCGAGCGCTGCGGCCTTGAACATGCCAAGGTCTGCGCAGACACGCGCCCACCGGGACTGCGTCGGCGGCTGGCGTCGTGGCGTGACGAGTGGCTGGTGCGCCAGGCGCTCAAGGTTGCCGGCGAACCGGGGTTGATCCTTGACCTGGCCTGCGGTTCAGGGCGTTTCTGGCCGGTGTTGGCCGAACACATCAACCGGGTGATCCTCGCCTCGGACAATTCCCAGGACATGCTCGACCACGCGTGCACCCACCACCCGGCGGCGCTGCTCAAGCGGGTCAAGACCTTTCAGGGTTCGGCGTTTTCCATCGGTTTGTCGGAGAACGCGGTGGACTGCATCTTCTGTCTGGAGTTGTTTCGCCATGTGCCCAACAGCGAGGGACGCCTGGCGTTGCTGCGCGAGTTTCACCGCGTGAGCCGCGATACGGTGATTGTCTCGGTCAATTCACGCACTGCGGTAGACGACGAGTTTCGCCAGGCCGGCTTCAAAGTCCTGAACCAGCAGGAATTCATGCCAGGCTCAAACCTGTGGCGGGTCTATGTGCTGCGTAAGAAAGGATAACTCCGTCCCGTAGGGCTATTCTTCATCTCCTGTCTGAGTTTTCATGGTTGCCAGTGCACTGCGGATGCTCGCTAGCCCCTTTCGCGATATATACTGCGCGCCATTCTTCAAGGGAGAGCCGTGTGGCCATCGATATTCACTGGATCTGCGACAACGATAGCCTCGGCCAGCATTGCGCCGAATGGCAGCAGTTGCCATTCGTCGCCCTCGACACCGAATTCATGCGGGTCGACACCTTTTATCCCATTGCCGGGCTGATCCAGATCGGTGATGGCGTACGCGCTTACCTGATCGATCCCCTGACCATCGACAACTGGCAACCCTTGGCCGACCTGCTGGAAAACCCGGCGGTGATCAAGGTGGTGCACGCCTGCAGCGAAGACCTCGAAGTCCTGCTGCGCCTGACCGGCAGCCTGCCGGTGCCGTTGTTCGACACCCAATTGGCAGCCGCGTACCTGAATCTCGGTTTCTCCATGGGCTACTCGCGCCTGGTCCACGCCGTGCTCGACATCGATCTGCCCAAGGGCGAGACCCGCTCGGACTGGCTGCAGCGACCATTGTCCGAGACCCAGGTCAGCTATGCCGCCGAAGACGCGGTGCACTTGGCCGAGGTCTACATTCGCCTGCGTCCGCAACTGTCGGACGATAAATACGCCTGGGTGCTGGAGGACGGCGCCGAACTGGTGGCCAACCTGCGTCGCGAAGTCGACCCGTACGAGGTGTACCGCGACGCCAAGCTGGCGTGGAAACTGTCTCGCGCCCAACTCGCCGTGCTGCGTGAACTGTGCGCCTGGCGCGAACAGCAAGCCCGCGCCCGTGACTTGCCGCGCAACCGCATCGTTCGTGAGCACTCGTTGTGGCCCCTGGCCAAATCCCAGCCGGATAACCTCGCCGCCCTGGGCAAGATCGAAGACATGCACCCGCGCACCGTGCGTCAGGATGGCCAGTTCCTGCTGGACCTGATCAAACGTGCCGGCAGTGTGTCCATGGACCAATGGCCGCCGGCCGTGGCGGAACCGCTGCCGGTGGACGCCGCCAACCTGATCAAGCAACTGCGTGCCCTGGGCCAGACGTTCGCCGAACGCCTGGAGATGGCGCCGGAACTGATGCTGCGCAAGAAAACCCTCGAAGCCCTGGTTAAAAGCGGCTACCCCGATGGGCCTTATAAATTGCCAGACTCGCTGCGTGGCTGGCGCCGCGAGTTGATGGGCCAGGCGCTGCTCGACAGCCTGGCCACTGCCGGAGAACAGCCTTGAAACGTATTTGCTCCATCTACCGCAGCCTGAAAAAAGACGGCATGTACCTCTACGTGCTCAAGAGCGATGCCCTTGAGCGTGTGCCGGAACCGTTGATGGCCGCCTTCGGCAAGGCCCATCTGGCGTTCGAGATGATCCTGACGCCGGAGCGCAAGCTGTCGCGCGAAGACATCCTGGTGGTCCTGGAAAACCTCGACAAACAGGGCTACCACCTGCAAATGCCGCCGGCCGAGGACGAGTACATCGAACACTTGCCCGAAGAGCTGCTGCGCCGCAACGACCCGATGTAATCGGTCAGTGCCTGCTTCAGGGCACATGTTTCAATGGAATCGTATTAGTGGGCGGTGGCCGTAAGGATGCGGGCGGCCGTCTGCATTGTTTTTGAAAGGTTTGAACCATGCGTGTTCTGATTGCTGAACAGGATCACCCGCTCTACGCCCAACTGCTCAACGATGTGGCGCCGGACCTTGAGGTGCTCACCAGTGGCGACTCGGCCGAACTGTCACGCCTGGCCGCCGATTGCCCGGTCTGGCTGGGCCAGCCGGACCTGCTGGCGACATTGCTGCGCCAGGGCCACCAACCCCAATGGCTGCAATCGACCTGGGCCGGTATCACACCCCTGCTGGCCGAAGGCTTGCCCCGCGACTACCGCCTGACGCGCGCCGTCGGCATTTATGGCCAGGTCATGGCTGAGTTTGTCCTCACGTATATGCTCGGCCATGAGCGCGAAGTGCTGGCGCGGCTGGTCAGCCAGGTCGAACGCAAGTGGGACAGCCGCACCGGCCAGAGCCTGGCGGGGCGCAAGGCATTGATCGTGGGCACCGGCGATATTGGCCAGAGTGTGGCCGAGTTCCTGGTGCCGTTTGGCGTCAAGCTGTATGGCATTGCCAGTACTGAGCGTGAGCAAGCGCCGTTTATCGAAGTGGCCGGGCTTGATCAGCTCGGGCGCCTGGTGGGCGAAGTGGACTACGTGATCAACCTGCTGCCCAACACGCCGAACACCCACGATCTGTACGACGCGGCGCTGTTCAAACAATTCAAACCGACCGGCTTGTTCATCAATGTCGGGCGCGGTGTGGCGGTGGTGGATGCTGATCTGGTCGAAGCTCTGAAAGAAGGGCACCTGGCCGGCGCCGTGATCGACGTGTGCCGCCAGGAACCGCTGCCACAGCGCCATCCGTTCTGGACCGCCTGGGGTTTGCTGTTGACCGGGCACAGCTCTGCGCCGACGTCGCCGCCGATGATGGTGGAGTTATTTCTGGAGAACCTGCGGGCCTATAAGGCCAATGAAGCGCTGCGCGGAACCGTGGATTTCGAGCGGGGTTACTGAACTGTGGGAGCGGGCTTGGCCCCTCCCACAGTGGCAAAGCGTCCGTCTTAAAGGCTGAAGTCACCTTCCGATACCAGCTCGCTCAGCGGCTTGCGCGGGCTTGGCGCTTCACGACCTTGCAGATACTCCGGCAGGGTCGACTTGTCTCCCAGCTTGCCAACGGCCACGGCGGCATGCAGTGCATAGCCTTCTGGAATCTTCAGTTCCTTGCGGGTCAGCTCCTGGTCGAAACCGGCCATGCCGTGGGTGTGCCAGCCGCTGAGGCTGGCTTGCAGCGCCAGGTGGCCCCAGGCCGAGCCTGTGTCGAAGGTGTGCCACAGCGCCGGGGTTTCTTCGGTGGCGCCGGGGGCGACGAAGTCGGTTTTCGAGGCGATGATCACCAGGGCCGACGCATGCTGCGCCCAACCGCGGTTGAACTCGTTGAGCAGACCCAGGAAACGTTCCCAGTCCGGCGTGTCACGGCGCGCGTAGAGAAACCGCCACGGCTGCGAGTTGTAGGCCGACGGTGCCCAACGGGCGGCTTCGAAGAAACTCAGCAGGGTCTCTTGCGAGATGCTCTCGCCGGTAAAGGCGCGGGGCGACCAGCGGTCGGTGAACTGGGTGTGGATCGGATGGTCGGCAACACGTGTCATGAGCGGTTCCTGATCGTCAATTCGGCGCTCAAAGCTACTGCGCGCCCGCTAGACTGACAAGTGTTGTTACACCGCCAGTCGTAAGCGCTTGGTTCCAAGGGGCTTGGGCACTAGACTGGCGGCCTTTTCACCTACCGATACTGATGTTGAGCCATGGCCGCCAAAGTCGAACCTTTCTGGATACGCAAAACCCTCGAACACCTCGACCAGGAGGAGTGGGAATCGTTGTGCGACGGCTGTGGCCTGTGCTGCCTGCAAAAGCTTGAGGACGAAGACGACAACAGCGTCTATTACACGCGCATCGCCTGCAAACTGCTCGACCTCAAAACCTGCCAGTGCACCGATTACCCCAACCGCCGCGCCTCGGTGCCCGACTGTATCCAGCTCACCCCAGGCCAGGCCGACCAGTTCAAATGGCTGCCGCCCACCTGTGGCTACCGCCTGGTCAGCGAGCGCAAGGACTTGCCGCTGTGGCACCACCTGGTCTGCGGCGACCGCGACGCCGTGCACCACGAACGCATTTCCCAGTCCGGGCGCATGCTCAGCGAAGGCAGCGTGCTCGAAGACGACTGGGAGGATTACCTGATCTTCCGCGCAGGCTGAAAAAGGAGTGTGTATGAAGGTGGCAACCCAGCTGGCGGCAAGCCTGGTGCTGCTGGCGCTGAGCGTGCCTGCGTGGTGCGCCAGGAAAGTCGACCTGGATTATCACGTCAAACTGCTGCCCCAGAGCGATCAGGCTGAAGTGCGCCTGAGCCTGTCACAAGGCTCGGCGGTGCGCAGCCTCGACTTCGACCTGGGCCGCACCGGCAGTTACAGCGACTTCAAGGCCGATGGCCAGTGGCAGGTCAGCGGCGAGCGTGGCGTGTGGCAACCCAGCGCCGACAAGGCCAGCCTGACCTACCGCGTGCACCTCACCCAAGCGCGCAAGCCGGGCAGCTATGAAGCGCGCATGACCCCGAGTTGGGCGCTGTTTCGCGGCGAAGACCTGGTGCCGACCGCGCGGCTCGACCAGCAGGATGGCGTCGAGTTGGTCTCGCGCCTGGTGTTCGAACTGCCGGCCGGCTGGAAAAGCGTCGAAACCGCCTGGCCGCGTATCGGCAAGCACAAATTCCGCATCGACAATGTTTCCCGCCTGTTCGACCGGCCCACCGGCTGGATGCTCGCCGGCACCTTGGGCAGCCGCCGCGTGCGCCTGGGCGAAACCGAAGTCACCGTAGCGTCGCCCAAGGGCCAGGCCATGCGCCGCATGGATGTGCTGACGTTGCTTACCTTTGTCTGGCCCCAGGTCGAGGCTGCGTTCCCGCGTCATCCGGCGAAGCTGTTGGTGGTGGGCGCCAGCGACCCGATGCGCCGGGGCGTGTTCTCGGCCCATGACTCGATCTACCTCAACAGCCGCACGCCGCTGGTCAGCGAAAACGGCAGCAGCCCGTTGATTCGTGAGGTGGTGCAGGCGATTGCACGCTTCAACGATCACGACACCAGTGACTGGATCAGCGAAGGGTTTGGCGAGTATTACGCCATCGAACTGCTGCGCCGTGCCGGCGGGATCACCGATGAGCGATATCAGGCAATACAGGTGCGCTTGAGCAAGGAAGGCAAGGACGTCACGACGTTACGCGGCGAGCACGTCAGCGGCGCAACCGTGGCGCGCGCAGTGGTGGTATTGCAGGAGCTGGACCGCGAGATTCGGGTGAAAACCCATAACAAGCGCTCGCTCGACGACCTTGCGCAGGCAGTGATGCGGGCCAATAGCATTACGACGAAAGAGTTTGTGCAACTGGCCGAAAGCATCATTGGCGAGTCGTCGGTGGTGCTGGACAGCAAGTTACTGCGCTGAAGTCCCCGTCATGCACGAAACAAAATGTGGGAGGGGACTTGCCGCCTCCCACATTTGAATCTAACCAGTGGTTTTAACGGCCTTCTCAGCCGCCACTTCAGCTTTGGTCTTCAGGTTCTTCAGCTCTGCCCCGGCACGCTCGACCTTGGTGCGCAGGCTGTTCATTTCCTGACGACCCTGTTCCAGCTTGTCCTTGAGCGAGCTGTGCCCGGTAAAACCACGGGCCAGTGCCACACCGCCAATCGCCACCTGAATCAAACCGAAAATCCCGCCACGGCGCAGGCCTTTGCCCACCATCATCACGCCACCGGCCACCGAGCCGATGCGCTCCCAGCCGTGCACGTTTTGCGTGGGCTGAGTCTGGAACGGCGTGTGTTCGATGATAGGTCGCACGTTTTTGCTGTCGCTCATGATCTGTCTCCAACAAGGGCAAGTGTAAGTAGCTGACTGCTGGCGGGCGTCGGATGTTCCCAAAAAATCAGTACTTGGGGCCCGAACGGGTGTTGTTGCCCTTGGCCAGGCGGTCATAAAGCACCACGTTGACCGTCGCGGCGAGGTTCATGCAGCCGGTGGTCGGGATGTAGACCACGTCTTCGCACCAGTCACGAATCTCTTTATCCAGCGAACCGTCTTCCGGGCCGAAGATATACAGGGCGCGGTCGGGGTGGGTGTACTCGGGCAGCGGGCGGGCGCCTTCCACCAGTTCCACGGCGACCGGGATGCAGCCCAGGGGCAGGATTTTTTTCAGGTCATCGATGCCGATCAGCGGAATGTCGTGATGGACCTTCTTGGTGTCGGTAATGAAGTCCCGGGCGCGCTCGTAACGCACGCCGGTGTAGAACACCGAGGCCACGCCGTAGCAGCCGGCGGCACGCATGACCGAGCCGACGTTTTCGGGGGATTTGGGGTTATACAGGCCGATGCAGCTGTAGCGTTTATTGCCCACGGGAGTGCCTTTAAAAAGGCAGCATTATAGCGGCAAGCTACGAGCTGCAAGTTAAAAGCAGGGCGGCTTTTTCTTGCAGCTCCCAACTTACAGCTTTCAGTCGTCCTTCTTCATCAACCCCGCCAACGCCGCAAACGGGTTGTGCGTCGCCTTGGCAATCGTCGGGCTGCTGGTGGAGCCTTCGCCGAAGTACTGCTGGTCGGTGTAGCGCGAGTGTTCGTTGTCGTGGCAATACAGGCACAGCAACTCCCAGTTGGAGCCGTCCTGGGGGTTGTCATCATGATTGTGGTTACGGTGGTGTACGGTGAGTTCGCTCAGGCGCTTGCCGGCGAATTCACGGGCGCAGCGGCCGCACACGTGGGGGTACATTTTGAGGGCTTTGTCGCGGTAGCCCATTTCCCGGTCGCGCTGGGCATCGGCCAGGATGCGGTCCAGCTTGGCAGTGTGGGAGGGCGGGTTGGTCGAGCTCATGATGGCTCCTGGCTATTTTGTGGGTCACGGATAGCGTTGATTCTAGCCGTCGGCGGGCGTTTGTAGTATCGGTTCATTCATTTCACAAGGATCTGAAACCTATGCGTTGGCACACATGGACAGTTGCACTGCTCTTCGGCGCCCTGGCGGCTCACGCCCAGGCGTTCTCCACACCTCAGCCGGGCCAGGTGATCGAGGTCGCCCTCGAACAGTTGCACCCGACCCAGGCCGTAGTGGGCTTAGATCAGATCTATTACAGCCTCGGGTTGTTTGCCGACAAACCTACCAAAGCCTTCGATGAATACTGCGAGACCAACGGTCAGGGCGAGGCCGACAAGGTGCCCAAGAACGCCAAGCTGCTCCAGCCCACCAGCTTCACCTGCAAAGACCCGGTAGGCACCCACCCCGACGATATGAAAACCGTGGTGGTCGGCCCCGGCGGCCAGTTGTACCTGACCGATGGTCATCATAGCTTCACCACCCTGTGGGAAACGCCGGGGGCCGGCCCTCGATTGAAAATGTGGGTGAGGGTGACCGACGATTTCAGCAGCAGCCCAGACCTTGCGACCTTCTGGCAGCGCATGGAAGCGGCCCGCAAGGTCTGGCTCAAGGACAATCAGGGCCAGACCCTGCCGCCTGCGCAACTGCCGGCCCACCTGGGGTTCAAGAACCTGCAGGACGACACCTTTCGCAGCCTGGTGTATTTCACCCGCAAGGCTGCCTACGGCAAGCCGGACGTGGGGAAGGTCGCACCGGAATTTCTGGAGTTCTATTGGGGCAACTGGCTGCGCACGCAGATTGATCTGGGCCAGTACGACCTGAATAAAAAAGGCGGCTACAAGGCCGCTATCGAAGCGGTGGCCAAGCGCATGGTCAGCCTGGCGCCCGGCTCACAGGTCGGGGACAGCGGTTTCACTGCGCAGCAACTGGGCGGCATGAGCAAACTGGATCGCGATGAGCTGGAAAAGACCTTCGATAAAAAAGTGCCGTATGTCATCGACTACCGCAAATCCCACAACTGACCAGGGATCAAAAATGTGGGAGGGGGCAAGTCGAATCGTCGCACCGTCCCTCCCACATTAGATTTACGCTGTCGGGGACGCATGCTCAGCCCTTGAGCTTTTCCGCAATCCAGATGGTGTGACGCGTGCCCTTGTTGCCATGGGCAAACACCTGCACTTCCTCGGCCTTGAAACCGGCCTTGCGCAGTTTGTCGCTGAACAGTTTGTCGGCGCTTGCCGACCACACCGCCAGCACGCCCTTGGGCCGCAAGGCCTTGGCGCAGGCTGCGAGGCCGCCGGCGGAGTAGAGCCAGCTGTTGGCTTTTTGCGTCAGGCCTTCGGGGCCGTTGTCCACATCCAGCATGATCGCGTCAAAGCCCTGGGGCTCGGCTTGCAGCACCTTGGCCACGTCTTCCATACGGATCACGGTGCGCGGGTCCAGCAGTGGACGGCCGGACTTTTCCCCCAGCGGCCCACGGTTCCATTCCACGACGCCCGGCACCAGTTCGGCCACGACCACCTCGGCGGTTTTGCCCAGATGCTTGAGCGCCGAGGCCAGGGTAAAGCCCATGCCCAGACCACCAATCAACACCCGAGACCCCGGACGACCGGCAACCTTGCGGCAGGGGATCTCTGCCAGGGCATCTTCGGAGCCGTGCATGCGCGTGTTCATCAACTGGCCACCGTCACCGCCCTGGATCTTGATGACAAAATCCTCGCCATATTCGAACAGGCACAAGGCACCGCCGTTGTCGGGGATCGGGGTGGTGTCCAGCAGAACGAAACGTTTCATGGAAATCTCATTGGGAAGGGCATTCTTGCGCGGTTGGGAGTAGCCTTACGACATTCCGGTCAGGCCATGGAGCCATCGATGAAGTGCAGCATTCTAACGGTCATTGTGTTGAGCGCGCTCGCATTGGGTGCGGCGCAGGCTCAGGAGTTGCAAACCGTACCGGTCGCGCCCGCGCCAACCCCAGGTGCGCCGGGCACGCCGACGCCGACGCTGTATCCCCAGGTCAGCCCGCCAGCGCTGCCCAAGACCAACGGCTCGCCGCCTTTGGCGCCCATCGTGCTGCCGACGCCACCGAAGGACCAGACGGTGCCCGGTCTGCAGCAGAACGACAGCAAACCGAAAACCCCCGGCGGTTAAAACGGTTGGGACAGTAACTGCCCATCCGCCATGCGCAGGCGCTTGGACAAGGCAATCGCAATCGCCCGGATGATCTTGGCGGCCACCCGTGGTGTTTCGTTGAGCATTTTTTCCAGGGAGTCCTTGCCCAGGTTCAACAACACGCAGTCGCTGGCCGCCACGCAACTGGCGGAGCGCCGCTCGCCGTCAAGTACCGCCATCTCACCAAAGGCCCGACCACTGCGCAGGGTGGCGATGGTCAGGCGCTGGCCGTCGTGATTGGTTTTCTGCACCGCCACCTGGCCGCTGTGGATGATGCACATAAAGGTGCCGGCATCGCCTTCGAGGAAAATCGCTTCGTCCTGGGCAATGCTGCTGATATTGAAGTAGCCGGCGGCGACGTGAAAATCCTCCGGCAACAGAGGGTCGAACAGGCCGCAGTCCATGAGCATGTCGCGGATTTCATCGTTCAGTAAAGTCGGTTGTGGCATGACTGGTCCATCAATCGGTAAGCGGTCCTGTGTTCAGACAGAACCGCCGCACTAAGTTCCTAAATTAACCCCAGCGCCTTGAACACAAATGCATATTCGAGCGCTACGTCACGTAATCCCTGGTAACGACCGCTCATCCCACCATGGCCGGCGCCCAGTTCGGTCTTGAGCAACAGCAGGTTTTTGTCGGTTTTGGTGTCACGCAGCCTGGCCACCCACTTGGCGGCTTCCCAGTACTGCACGCGGCTGTCGTTGTAGCCGGCGATCACCAGCAGATGCGGGTAGGCATGAGCCTGGACATTTTCGTAAGGCGCGTAGGCCTTGATGCGCTCATACACCTCGGGCTCTTCGGGGTTGCCCCACTCGTCGTACTCGGTGATGGTCAGCGGCAGCTCCGGGTCGAGCATGGTGTTGAGCACATCGACGAACGGCACTTCGGCAATCGCCGCCTGGAACAACTCCGGACGCTGGTTGAGCACCGCGCCGATCAACAGGCCGCCGGCACTGCCGCCGCTGATGGCCAGTTGCTTGGCGGTGGTCAAGCCTTGGGCGACCAGGTGTTCGGCGCAGGCGATAAAGTCACTGAAGGTGTTCTGCTTGTGTTCCTGCTTGCCGTTGCGGTACCAGGCTTCACCCAGCTCGCCGCCGCCACGCACGTGGGCAATCGCAAACGCGACGCCACGGTCGAGCAGACTGAGGCGCGCGTGGGAAAACCACGGGTCGAGGCTTTGGCCGTAGGCGCCGTAGCCATACAGGTAAAGCGGCGTGGTTTTGCCGAGCTGGTCGCGCTTGACCACCAGGCTGATCGGCACCTGGGTGCCATCGGCAGAGGTGGCCCACAAGCGCTGGCTCACGTAATCGTCGGCATTGAACACACCGAGCACCGGGGTTTCCTTGAGCACCTGCTGCGCGCCGCTGGCCAACTCCAGCTGACGCACCTGGGCCGGGCGATTGAGGGCCTCATACCGCAGGCGAATTTTGTCGCTGACGAATTCCAGGCTGTTCTGTACGTAGAGGCTGTAGGCGGCGTCGGGCAATTCCACGCGATACGCGGGCAGGCCCTGCGGGTGCACTTCGATCACCGGCAGGCCACCGATGCGCAGGCTCAGGGTCATGGCGCCGGTATTGAGGCTCACACCGTCGAGCATCACGTCATCGCTGTGGGGGATCAGGTTTTGCCACTCATCCTCGGTGGGCACATCGCCAATGTCGGTTGCAACGAACAGCGCATAGTTGATGCCATCCCGGTTGCTGCGGATAAACCAGGTCCACGCGCCATTCAGTTGGCCGTGGTCGACGTCGTATTCGTGGTCCTCGACCCGAGGCGCCAGGCAGGTGAAGGCCAGGTGCGGCTGGTCGGCGTCCAGCGCCCAGACTTCGCTGGTGGTCTTGCTACCCAGGGCCAGCAGCAACTGGCGCTCGGAGCTGGAACGGTAGCAATGCAGGAAGAAACGCCCGTCGGGCTCGTGGAACACTTCCTGCGCTGCCGTGCCGTCCAGGCGATAGCGATACAGTTTGTGCGGACGGTGGGTGTCGTCCAGTTCGCCGAAGAACAGGGTCAGGCTGTCGTTGGCCCAGGTCATGCTGCCGTCGCAGTCCTGGAACTCCAGTTCGCTGACCTTGCCCGTCGCCAATTCCTTCACGAACAGGGTGTAGATCTCATCGCCACTGGTGTCCAGGCTGTAGGCCAGGCGCTGGTGGTCGGGGCTGATGCTGAACGCGCCGAGGGAGAAAAAGCCGCCATTGGCCAGTTCGTTCGGGTCCAGCAACAGCTCTTCGCTGCTGTCGTCGACCTGGTTGCTGTCATCGGCCGGACGGCGGCAGCGGTAGTGCCGGGCGTACTCGTCACCGGCGGTGGTGCGGGTGTAATAGAGGTAAGGGCCCCACGGGGAGGGCAGCGACAGGTCGGTTTCGAGGATGCGGCCCTTGATCTCTTCAAACAGGCTTTCGCGCAAGTCTGCCTGATCGGCGAGCTGGGCTTCCTGCCAGGCATTTTCGGCCTTGAGGTAATCGAGCACTTCAGTGCTGTCGCGTTCTTGCAGCCAGGCGTAAGGATCCTGGCCTGGGGCCTTGCGGGCAATCGGGGGGCGCGATACAGGCATGGATTATTCTCTATCTGGCGGACGGTGGCAGGCTTTGCAGCCGCGACACGCAAAAGCCGTTATCATAGCCGCCTCTTTGCCAGCCTTGCCATGGACACCATGACCGAGAACGACTATCTGACCGCTTGGGGCCTTTACGCCTTCGCCGCTTTGGGCTGCCTGTTGGTGTGGTGGCGCATGACGCGCTGGATCTGGCGCTGGCTGCGCGAGCCGCTGCAATTGCTGATGGCCGTGTTGCTGTTCAGCCCGACCATCGTCGACCCGGTCAAGACCCAGTTCGCGCCGGCCGTGGCCATTACCGCCCTGGACCTGGTGCTCAAGGTCGGCAACAACGCCTGGCGGGCGATTTCCGATTTGTTCATGTACACCATGATCGCCTTTGGCGTGTACCTGGTGATTGTGTTGATCCGCTGGCCCATCGAGCGCGCCGCCAATGCGCGTCGTGAGCGCAAGGCCGCCACCGATGCAGCCCTGGCCGCTGAAGCGGTGGAAGAAGACGACGAGCCATTCCGCCGTCCGGCGCCTGTCAGCGGCATGCGGGTCGAACCGCGCCTTTAACGTTGCAGCGAGAGCCCTGGCATGTGTGAATTATTGGGCATGAGTGCCAACGTCCCCACCGATATCGTGTTCAGCTTTACCGGGCTGATGCAGCGTGGTGGGCGCACCGGCCCCCACCGCGACGGTTGGGGTATCGCCTTCTACGAAGGCCGTGGCCTGCGCTTGTTCCAGGACCCGGCCGCGAGCAGTGAATCGGAAGTCGCGCTGCTGGTGCAGCGTTATCCCATCAAGAGTGAAGTGGTGATCGGCCATATCCGCCAGGCCAATGTGGGCAAAGTGAGTCTGGCCAATACCCACCCGTTCGTGCGTGAACTGTGGGGTCGCAACTGGTGTTTCGCCCATAACGGCCAATTGGCGGACTTCAACCCGCGCGCCACGTTCTACCGCCCGGTCGGCGATACCGACAGCGAGGCAGCCTTCTGCGACTTGCTCAACCGCGTGCGCGAGGCCTTTCCCGAGCCGGTGGACATCGAGCAGATGCTGCCCGACCTGATCGCCGCCTGTGCCGAATACCGCAGCAAAGGCGTGTTCAACTGCCTGCTCAGCGATGGCGACTGGCTGTTCTGCTACTGCTCGACCAAGTTGGCGCAGATCACCCGGCGTGCCCCGTTCGGCCCGGCGCGGTTGAAGGATGTCGACGTGATCGTCGATTTCCAGGCCGAAACCACACCCAATGATGTAGTGACGGTGATCGCCACCGAACCGTTGACCGACAACGAAAACTGGACCCGTTACGAACCGGGCCAATGGAGCCTGTGGCGACGCGGTGAATGCGTCAGCCAGGGCATTACTGAGTAAGGATATCGACCATGTTGCTCAGCTATCTGCGGTTGGTGCTGTTTGCCATTGGCCTGTTGGTCGGCGTGCAAGTGCCGGGTTTTATCAACGACTATGCCAAGCGCGTCGAAGCCCACCTGATCGAGGCCCAGACGGGGCTGAGCGGGTTTGAAACCACTGCGCGGCAGTTCTTCAACGGTGATTTGAAAGCGTTGGTGGCGCATTACCGCGCCAGTGACGACCCCGTGTTCCAGAGCGACGCCAATAGCCTGGGCGCGATGCTTGATCGCCAGGTGGCGCTGGACAAGCAATTCCAGGCCATGCAAGGCCCGTGGTACATCCGCGCCTTGCAAGTGGCGGTGGCTGCCGACCCGGATATCCGCCAGGAAACCTGGAACGGCTACAGCTACCAGATCCTGCTGACCCCTGAAGCCATGGGCTGGGGCCTGGGCGGGGCGATGCTGCTGTCGTTTGGGTTGGAATGCCTGTTCCGCCTGATCGACTGGGTGGTGTTGGGCGGCAAGCGCCTGCGCCAGAGCCGGCCGATTGAAGAGCGGGACCTGAAAGGTCTTTAACGCCCAACCCGGTCCAATGTGGGAGGGGGCTTGCCCCTCCCGCATTAGATCTCCTGCATTATGGGGATCGGCGTTTATTTGGACAGGAAGCGCATGCCTTCTTCCAGCCCGCGCAGGGTCAGCGGGTACATCTGATCCTCCACCAACTCCCGCACAATCCCCGTCGACGCCGTAAAGTCCCAAGTGTCCTTTGGATACGGATTGATCCAGATCAGCTTCTTGTACTTGGCCATGAAACGCTGCATCCACACATAGCCCGGCTCTTCGTTCCAATGCTCGACGCTGCCGCCGGCCTGGGTGATTTCATACGGCGCCATCGATGCGTCGCCGATAAAGATCACTTTGTAGTCGGCGCCATACTTGTGCAGCAGGTCCTGGGTGGAAGTGCGCTCCGAGGTGCGGCGCTGGTTGTTCTTCCACACCGACTCATACACGAAGTTATGGAAGTAGAAGTACTCCAGGTGTTTGAACTCGGTCTTGCAGGCGGAGAACAGCTCTTCGCAGATTTTCACGTGGGCATCCATCGAGCCGCCGATATCGAACAGCAGCAACAGCTTGATGGTATTGCGCCGTTCCGGGCGCATCTGGATATTCAGCAAGCCGGCGTCGCGGGCGGTGTGGTCGATGGTGCCGTCGATGTCCAACTCGTCGGCGGCACCCTGGCGCGCGAATTTGCGCAGGCGGCGCAGTGCAATCTTGATGTTGCGCGTGCCCAGTTCCACCTGATCGTCGAGGTTCTTGTACTCACGCTGGTCCCAGACTTTCACCGCCTTGCCCTGGCGCTTGCCGGCGTCGCCGACGCGGATGCCTTCGGGGTTGTAGCCACCGGAGCCAAACGGGCTGGTACCGCCGGTGCCGATCCATTTATTACCGCCGGCGTGGCGTTCTTTCTGTTCTTCCAGGCGTTTCTTGAACTCCTCGATCAGCTTGTCGAGGCCGCCGAGGGATTGGATCTGCGCGCGTTCTTCGTCACTCAGCGAACGCTCGAAATCCTTGCGCAGCCACTCTTCGGGGATCAGCGCCTGCAAATGGTCGTCGAGCTTTTCCAGGCCGTTGAAATAGGCGCCGAAGGCACGGTCGAACTTGTCGAAATGCCGCTCGTCCTTGACCAGGATCGCCCGGGCCAAGTAGTAGAACTCGTCCATGTCGGCGAAGGTCACGCGCTGCTTGAGCGCGTTGATCAGGTCGAGCAACTCGCGCACCGACACCGGCACTTTGGCGGCGCGCATCTCGTTGAACAGGTTGAGCAACATCAGCGATTACCGCGACGGCTCATGAACGCCAGACGCTCCAGCAATTGCACGTCTTGCTCGTTCTTGACCAAGGCGCCGGCCAGCGGCGGGATGGCTTTGGTCGGATCGCGTTCGCGCAGCACCGCTTCACCGATATTGTCGGCCATCAGCAGCTTGAGCCAGTCGACCAGTTCGGAGGTGGACGGTTTTTTCTTCAGGCCCGGGACTTTGCGCACGTCGAAGAACACGTCGAGGGCTTCGCTGACCAGGTCTTTCTTGATGTCGGGGTAGTGCACATCCACGATCTTCTGCAGGGTGGTGCGGTCGGGGAAGGCGATGTAGTGGAAGAAGCAACGGCGCAGGAATGCGTCCGGCAGCTCTTTTTCGTTGTTGGAGGTAATGATGATGATCGGGCGCTTCTTGGCCTTGATGGTCTCGTCGATTTCGTAGACGTAGAACTCCATCTTGTCGAGTTCTTGCAGCAGGTCGTTGGGGAACTCGATGTCGGCCTTGTCGATTTCATCGATCAGCAGGATCACCCGTTCTTCGGACTCGAACGCTTCCCACAACTTGCCCTTCTTCAGGTAGTTGCGCACATCGTGCACCTTGTCCACGCCCAACTGCGAGTCGCGCAGGCGGCTGACCGCATCGTACTCGTAGAGGCCCTGGTGGGCCTTGGTGGTGGACTTGATGTGCCAGGTGATCAGCTTGGCACCGAAGGATTCGGCCAGTTGCTCGGCGAGCATCGTCTTGCCGGTGCCCGGTTCGCCCTTGACCAGCAACGGCCGCTCCAGGGTGATGGCGGCGTTGACGGCCAGTTTCAGGTCATCGGTAGCCACATAGGCCTGGGTGCCTTCGAACTTCATCGGTGTTTCCTCGCATTCATCAATGCCCCGACTATACCGCGCAGCCCCGGCGACTGTGAACGCAGACGGGTTATTCAGTCTCTGAATGGCCGGTCACATGGGATATCAGTCTGCCGATGGCTTGGGTTGCTCATAACGTGCATTGAACGCCTGGATAAAACCATTGCGCAAAATCCCCAAAAACGCAGAGAACGCGCTGACATTTTGTTGATGTACGCTGCCACTGAGCTCGACGCGGGTGGCGAACTGGTTTTTCTGCTGGTTCTTCAGCACCGTCTCGCTGGTGCCAACCACCGCCTCCCAGATCGAGCGGAAGATGTTCTTGTCCTTGTTCTCCACGTCCTGCTGCCAGTCAAACACTTCCACATCCCTTAACAACGGCTTGATGTAGCCGGTCAGTTGGCCTTTTTCGGCCTGGGCTTCGATCACCACGTCGCCGTTACCGGCCTTGAAGTCGAACTTGCCGTAGGCCGAGGCGAAGTCATTCATGCGCTTGAGCTGCAGGTCCTTGGCGCGGAAACGGAACTCGAAGTTCTCGAAATTGCTCAGTGGGTCAAAGGTGGCGCTGGCTTCCAGCGGGGCCTGGCCTTGCAGCAGGGCCTTGCCGTCGAAGCGGGCGTCGCGCTTGCCTTTGACGTCGACCACGTTGGTCAGGTTGTAGAAGCTGGCGTTGACGTCAGTGGCATCGATTTTTACCGCAGGTTTGGAGCTGAAGTTGTGGAAGGCGATCTTGCCGTCTTCGATGCGCACTTCATCGAGGGTGATGGGTGCCAGCTTGCTCAACTGCTCGCGCCAGTCGGTGCCCTTACCTGTCTGGGACGCCTGCTTGTTGGCGCCGCCGTCGACGAAGTTCACTTCAGGCTTGATAAACCGCACCTTGGCGACCACTGCATGGTCGTACCACAGCGAATGCCAGCTCACCGCCAGGTCGATCAGCGGGGCGTTGACGAACGGTACGGGCACTTTGCCGTCGACCTTCACGATTTCAAGGCCGTTGATCCGGTACGCGCCCCGCCATAGCGCCAGGTCCACGTCGGTCACCTGGCCTCGGTAATCGCCCATATTGGCGAGTTTGTCATTCAAATAATTGCGCACCAGGTAGGGCAGGGCGATGCTCAAGGCGACCAGGACCACCAGCACTCCGGCGACGGTCCATAGTGGCCAGCTGTAGCGACGTTTCATCGGGCAGTTCTCCTTGCAGATGAAACATGGACTGTCTTGATCCGCGCAACGTTCCTCTGACTGGACGCTTTGTACTACGAGGCATACCCTTGTTGCCTTCTTGAAATTGCCTACAAGGACCCGTCATGAGCCGCATTTTTGCAGACAACGCGCACTCCATCGGTAACACGCCCCTGGTGCAGATCAACCGCATCGCCCCGCGTGGCGTGACCATCCTGGCGAAGATCGAAGGGCGTAACCCGGGTTACTCGGTAAAGTGCCGCATCGGCGCGAACATGATCTGGGACGCGGAAAGCACCGGCAAACTCAAGTCGGGCATGACCATTGTCGAGCCGACGTCGGGCAATACCGGCATCGGCCTGGCGTTTGTCGCCGCCGCCCGTGGCTACAAGCTGCTGCTGACCATGCCGGCGTCCATGAGCATCGAGCGCCGCAAAGTGCTCAAGGCCCTCGGTGCCGAGCTGGTACTGACCGAGCCGGCCAAAGGCATGAAGGGCGCTATCGAAAAGGCCGGCGAAATCGTCGCCAGCGACCCGGCCACCTACTTTATGCCGGCCCAGTTCGAAAACCCGGCCAACCCGGCGATCCACGAGAAAACCACCGGCCCGGAAATCTGGAACGACACCGACGGTGCGGTGGATGTGCTGGTAGCGGGCGTGGGCACTGGCGGCACCATCACCGGCGTATCGCGCTATATCAAGAACACCGCGGGCAAGCCGATTCTGTCGGTGGCCGTTGAGCCGGTGGTGTCGCCGGTGATCACCCAGGCGCTGGCTGGCGATGAGATCAAGCCGAGCCCGCATAAAATCCAGGGCATCGGCGCCGGTTTTGTACCGAAAAACCTCGACTTGTCGATGGTTGACCGCGTGGAGCTGGTGACCGACGACGAATCCAAGGCCATGGCCCTGCGCCTGATGCAGGAAGAGGGGATTCTGTGCGGCATCTCCTGCGGTGCCGCCATGGCGGTGGCCGTGCGCCTGGCCGAGAAACCGGAAATGCAGGGCAAGACCATCGTGGTGATCCTGCCGGACTCCGGTGAGCGCTACCTGTCGAGCATGCTGTTCAGCGATTTGTTCACCGAGCAGGAAAACCAGGCTTGATGTATGTCAGCGCCGATACCTTGGGCCTTCTGCATACTGGCCCAAGTGTTTATGATGCCCGGCGCATATTTCCAGGAGTTGCTGCATGACCTTTTCTTTGGCCGCCAAACTGTCGGTGCTGCTGCTGTTTATCGGTAGCACACTGTATGTCCACTTGCGCGGCAAGGCCCGTCTACCGATGTTGCGCCAGTTCGTAAACCATTCGGCGCTGTTCGCCCCGTATAACGCCTTGATGTATCTGTTTTCGGCGGTGCCGTCCAAACCCTATCTGGACCGCAGCAAGTTCCCGGAACTGGATGTGCTCAAGGACAACTGGGAGGTGATCCGCGAAGAGGCCATGCACCTGTTCGACGAGGGTTACATCCGCGCCGCCGAAAAGAACAACGATGCCGGTTTCGGGTCGTTCTTCAAGAAGGGCTGGAAGCGTTTCTACCTCAAGTGGTACGACAAACCCCTGCCATCGGCCGAGGCGCTGTGCCCGAAAACCGTGGCACTGGTGAGCAGCATTCCCAACGTCAAGGGCGCGATGTTTGCGCTGTTGCCGGGCGGCAGCCACCTCAACCCGCACCGCGACCCGTTTGCCGGTTCCCTGCGTTATCACCTGGGGCTGTCCACGCCCAACTCCGATGCCTGCCGCATCTTCGTCGACGGCCAGGAATACGCCTGGCGCGACGGCGACGACGTGATGTTCGACGAAACCTACGTGCACTGGGTGAAGAATGAAACCGAACAGACCCGTGTGATTCTGTTCTGCGACATTGAGCGTCCCCTGAGCAACCGCGTGATGACCCGCCTCAACCGTTGGGTCAGCAAGCAACTGGGCCGTGCGACCGCGCCGCAGAACCTGGATGACGAGCGCGTGGGCGGGATCAACCAGGCGTATGCCTGGAGCAAGACCTTCAGCGACAAGTTCAGCGGCCAGGTCAAGCAGTGGAAGCGCAAACATCCCAAGGCTTACCGCATTGCGCGGCCGGTGTTGGCGGTGGTCGTGCTGGTACTGCTGTGGAAATGGCTGTTCGGCTGATCTGAAAGTTTAAACGCGGTCAAAAATGGGGAAGGGGGCTTGCCCCCGATGACAGTGGGTCAGCTACAGATTTATCAGCTGACACACCCTCATCGGGGCATGGGTATCTACACAGCTCTTAAAGGCTGGCATAAAACCCTGTGGTGAGCGGGCTTGCCCCGGTACAAACCAGGCACCGCGTTTTTTCAGTCATAACCCATTGGCCGGTTTTGGGGCCGCTTCGCAGCCCAGCGCGGGGCAAGCCCGCTCACCACAAGACCCTCGTTCGCTAAGGGTACGTTTTCACCAAAGATGTGTAGATACCCATGCTCATCGGGGGCAAGTCGAATCGTCGCACCGCCCCTCCCACATTTGATCTCCAGTGATCTTTAGCTGGCGATCAGTTGGCGCAACACGTAGTGCAAAATCCCGCCCGCCTTGAAGTACTCCACCTCATTGAGCGTATCGATCCGGCACAGCACCTCGACCTTCTCGCTGCTGCCATCCTCTCGCGTAATCACCAGCGTCAGGTTCATGCGCGGCACGATCTCCACCCCGCTCAGCCCAAGAATGTCGATCTTCTCCTTGCCACTGAGCTTGAGCGTCTTGCGGTTCTGATCGAGTTTGAACTGCAACGGCAGCACGCCCATGCCCACCAGGTTGGAACGGTGAATTCGCTCGAAGCTCTCGGCGATCACCGCCTTGACGCCCAGCAGGTTGGTGCCCTTGGCCGCCCAGTCGCGGCTGGAGCCGGTGCCGTACTCTTGCCCCGCAACCACCACCAGCGGGGTGCCCGACGCCTGGTATTTCATCGACGCATCGTAGATCGCCATTTTTTCGCCGGTGGGGATGTACAGCGTGTTGCCGCCTTCTTCGCCACCGAGCATTTCGTTGCGGATCCGGATATTGGCAAAGGTGCCGCGCATCATCACTTCATGGTTACCCCGGCGTGAGCCGTAGGAGTTGAAGTCCCGCGGTTCCACGCCTTGCTCGCGCAGGTATTGGCCGGCGGGGCTGTCGACCTTGATGTTGCCGGCGGGGGAGATGTGGTCGGTGGTCACCGAATCCCCCAGCAGGGCCAGCACGTTGGCGCCCTTGATGTCCTCGATCACCGGCAACGGGCCGGCAATGTCGTCGAAAAACGGCGGATGCTGGATGTAGGTGGAATCCTTCTGCCACACGTACGTCGCAGCCTGAGGCACTTCAATGGCCTGCCATTGCGCGTCTCCGGCAAACACCTCGGCGTATTCCTTGTGGAACATGCCAGTGCTGACCTGCGCCACCGCGTCGGCGATCTCCTGGCTGCTCGGCCAGATGTCCTTGAGGTAGACCGGCTTGCCGTCCTTGTCGTTACCCAGCGGCTCGCTGCTGATGTCGATGCGCACCGTGCCGGCCAGCGCATAGGCGACCACCAGCGGCGGCGAGGCCAGCCAGTTGGTTTTCACCAGTGGGTGTACGCGGCCTTCAAAGTTGCGGTTGCCCGACAGCACCGAGGCCACGGTGAGGTCGGCCTTCTGGATGGCTTTTTCAATCGGCTCGGGCAATGGCCCGGAGTTGCCGATGCAGGTGGTGCAGCCGTAGCCCACCAGATCAAAACCGAGCGCGTCCAGGTAGTGGGTGAGGCCGGCGGCGTTGTAGTAGTCGGTGACCACCTTGGAGCCGGGCGCCAGGGAGCTTTTGACCCACGGCTTGCGCGTCAGGCCTTTTTCCACGGCTTTCTTGGCCACGAGCCCGGCGGCCATCATCACGCTGGGGTTGGAGGTATTGGTGCACGACGTAATCGCGGCGATGACCACCGCGCCGTTTTTCAGGCGGTAGGTGTTGCCTTCGTATTCGTAATCTGCTTCGCCCACCAGGTCGGCATTACCCACGGCGACACCGCCGCCGCCTTCGCTTTCCAGGCGGCCTTCTTCCTTGTTGGTGGGTTTGAATTGCAGGTCGAGAAAGTCGCTGAAGGCCTGGCCGACATTCGGCAGCGCCACGCGGTCCTGCGGACGTTTCGGCCCGGCAAGGCTGGCTTCGACGCTGCCCATGTCCAGGGCCAGGCTGTCGGTGAACACCGGTTCTTGGCCGGCAATACGCCACAGGCCCTGAGCCTTGGTGTAGGCCTCGACCAATTTCACGGTTTCTGTCGGCCGGCCGGACAGGCGCAGGTAGTCCAGCGTCACTTCATCCACCGGGAAAAAGCCGCAGGTGGCGCCATATTCCGGGGCCATGTTGGCGATGGTGGCGCGGTCAGCCAGAGGCAGATCGGCCAGGCCGTCGCCGTAGAACTCAACGAACTTACCGACGACGCCTTTTTTGCGCAGCATCTGGGTCACGGTCAGCACCAGGTCGGTGGCGGTGATGCCTTCCTTGAGTTTGCCGGTGAGCTTGAAGCCGATCACTTCCGGGATCAGCATCGACACCGGCTGGCCGAGCATCGCCGCTTCCGCTTCGATGCCACCCACGCCCCAGCCAAGTACGCCAAGTCCGTTGATCATGGTGGTGTGGGAATCGGTGCCGACCAGGGTGTCGGGGAAGGCGTAGGTGCGGCCGTCTTCGTCCTTGGTCCACACGGTGCGGCCCAGGTACTCCAGGTTAACCTGATGGCAGATGCCGGTGCCCGGCGGCACCACGCTGAAGTTGTCAAAGGCGCTCTGGCCCCAGCGCAGGAAGGCGTAGCGTTCGCCGTTGCGCTGCATCTCGATATCGACGTTTTGCTCGAAGGCATCGGCATTGCCGAACTTGTCGACCATTACCGAGTGGTCGATCACCAAGTCCACCGGGGAGAGCGGGTTGATGCGCTGCGGGTCGCCACCGGCCTTGGCCACGGCGGCGCGCATGGCGGCCAGGTCGACCACGGCGGGCACGCCGGTAAAGTCTTGCATCAGCACGCGGGCGGGGCGGTACTGGATCTCACGGTCGGACTGGCGCTCTTTGAGCCAGGCGGCAATGGCCTTGAGGTCGGCGCCGGTGACGGTCTTGTTGTCTTCCCAGCGCAGCAGGTTTTCCAGCAGCACCTTGAGCGACATCGGTAGCTTGTCCAGGTCGCCCAGGCTCTTGGCGGCTTCGGGCAGGCTGAAGTAGTGGTAGGTTTTGTCGTCGATTTGCAGGGTTTTAAGGGTTCTCAGGCTATCAAGCGATGACATGACGCGACTCCTTATGGTCCGCACGGCTACGGACCTGACGGGACGAACAGAGCTATCAAACTAGCCCCGTTTTCATTAGCAGGCTAATAACTGGACTCTATGGGCAAGTCCAAGGTTCCGAACTCGGCTATCATGCGCGCGTTTTCATGACAGGCATTGCGATAGAGCAAGCCAGTTGCCAGGAGATTCAATGAACACCCTTTTTATGCACTGCCGCCCGGGTTTTGAAGGCGAAGTCTGTTCCGAGATCGCGGACCTCGCTGCGCGCCTGAACGTTTCCGGCTACGCCAAGGCCAAGACCGGCAGCGCCTGCGCCGAATTTGTCTGCACCGAAGAAGACGGCGCCCAGCGCCTGATGCACGGCCAGCGCTTTGCCGAGCTGATCTTCCCCCGGCAGTGGGCGCGCGGGGTGTTTATCGACCTGCCGGAAACCGACCGCATCAGCGTGATCCTCGCTCACCTGCGCGAATTCCCGGTGTGCGGCAGCCTGTGGCTGGAGATGGTCGACACCAACGATGGCAAGGAACTGTCGAACTTCTGCAAGAAATTTGAAGTGCACCTGCGCAAAGCCCTGCTGGGTGCCGGCAAGCTGGTGGACGACCCGAGCAAGCCGCGCCTGCTGCTGACCTTCAAGAGCGGCCGCGAAGTGTTCATGGGCCTGGCCGAGTCGAACAATTCGGCCATGTGGCCGATGGGCATCCCGCGCCTGAAGTTCCCGCGTGACGCGCCAAGCCGTTCGACGTTGAAGCTGGAAGAGGCCTGGCACCACTTTATCCCCCGCGACCAATGGGACGAGCGCCTGCACGGCGACATGACTGGCGTCGACCTCGGCGCTGCGCCGGGCGGCTGGACCTGGCAACTGGTCAACCGTGGCATGCTGGTGACCGCCATCGACAATGGCCCCATGGCCGAAAGCCTGATGGACACCGGTCTGGTGCAGCACCTGATGGCCGACGGCTTTACCTTCGTGCCCAAGCAGCCGGTGGACTGGATGGTGTGCGACATCGTCGAGAAACCGGCGCGCAACGCCGCGTTGCTGGAAACCTGGATCGGCGAGGGGCATTGTCGCGAGGCGGTGGTGAACCTGAAGTTGCCGATGAAGCAGCGCTATGCCGAAGTCAAACGCCTGCTGGAGCGTATCGAAGAGGGCTTCAAGGCCCGCGGCATTCGCGTGGAAATCGGCTGCAAGCAGCTGTACCACGACCGTGAGGAAGTGACCTGCCACCTGCGCCGCCTGGTGGATGCGAAGAAAACCAAGGCCCGTTAACGAGGAGTCATCAATGAGCGATATCAACGAAAGCCCTGTCGACGGCATTCTCGATGCCACCGGCCTCAACTGCCCGGAACCCGTGATGATGCTGCACCAGCACATCCGCGACCTGCCGGCAGGCGGTTTGCTCAAGGTGATCGCAACGGACCCGTCGACCCGTCGCGATATACCCAAGTTCTGCGTGTTCCTGGACCACGAACTGGTGGATCAGCAGGAACAGGCTGGCACTTATCTGTACTGGATTCGCAAGAAGGCCGACTAACCCCGCGCCTTGTCCGCCCGGATACGCCGGCGTGCACTGCGCGCCAGGCGTACCAGCAACATCCCCGCCGCACAGCTCAGGCCCACGATCAGCCCTTGCCACAAACCGCTGGGGCCGCTTGGGGCGCCGAGCCAGTCGGTCAGCCCCAGGGCATAACCCACCGGCAGCCCCACGCCCCAGTAGGCGAACAAGGTCAGCACCATGGTCACGCGGGTGTCCTGGTAGCCACGCAAGGCGCCGGCTGCCGTGACCTGGATCGAGTCCGAGAACTGGAACAGCGCCGAGAACACAATCAGCGTCGAAGCCAAGTGAATCACCACTGGGTCCGGGGTGTAGATCGTCGCGATCTGCTCACGGAACAACAGCATCAGGCTGCACGACAGGCACGCATACGCCAGCGCGGTGCCCATGCCGACACCGGCAGCGAAGCGCGCTTCCCGTGCCTCGCCACGGCCGAGGGCCTGACCGACGCGCACAGTGACGGCCATGCTCAGGGAGTAGGGGATCATGAACACCAGCGAGCTGACGTTCAGTGCGATCTGATGCCCGGACACCACCGTGGCGCCCAGGCTGCCGAGCAACAGGGCGATTACCGCAAAAATGCTCGATTCGGCGAAGATCGCGACGCCAATCGGCAGGCCAATCCCCAGCACACGCTTGATGACTGCCCATTGCGGCCAGTCAAACCGTTTGAACAATTCACTGCTCTGATAGGCCGGGCCCCAGCGCGTCCAGACGGCCAGGCCGAGCATCATCACCCACATCGCAATGGCCGTGGCCCAGCCGCAGCCCACGCCGCCCATGGCCGGCACGCCAAAGTGGCCGTAGATGAAGATGTAGTTCAGCGGAATATTCAGCGCCAGGCCGACCAGGCCCATGACCATGCTCGGCCGCGTGCGGCCCAGGCCATCGCTGAAACAGCGCAGCACGTAATACAGCGCAATCGCCGGCATCCCGGCAGCGATGCCGTGCAGGTAGCCCATGGATGGTTCGATCAGGTCGGGCTCGACCTTCATGGCATGCAGGATCGGTTCGGCGCACAGCAGCAGCAATGCGCCGATGATCCCCACGACCACCGCCAGCCACAACGCCTGGCGCACCAGCGGCCCGATCTCGTTGAACTGGCCTGCCCCGTAGCGCTGGGCGACTTTCGGCGTGGTGGCCAGCAGCGTGCCGCTCATCAGCAGGTACACCGGGATCCAGATCGAGTTGCCCAGGCCCACCGCCGCCAGGTCCTGGGGGCTGACCCGCCCGGCCATGACCGCGTCGACAAAACTCATGGCGGTGGTGGCCAGTTGGCCGATCATGATCGGCAGGGCGAGCGTCAGCAGGTCGCGCACTTCCCGGCTGATGCGGGCGGGGCGGGTGAGGGCGGTGGCGGCAGTGTTCACGTACAGGTGTCCAATTGAGAGGAGCGCAAGGACGGCGGATTCTACGCCCTGACGCAATGGTCAGGAAAAAACCTGTGTTGGGGATTTGTAAGCAACCTGCCAGGCCCCCTCCCACATTGAATCCACGCAAGCCTGTACACTGCGGGTCCGCCAAAGGAGCCTGCCATGCTGATTGTTGCCGACGAAAATATCCCGCTGCTCGATGCCTTCTTCCAAGGATTTGGCGAGATTCGCCGGTTGCCCGGCCGTTCCCTTGACCGCGCCACGGTCGAGCAGGCGGATGTGCTGCTGGTGCGCTCGGTGAGCAACGTCAATCGCGCGCTTCTGGAGGGCTCCAACGTGCGCTTTGTCGGCACCTGCACCATCGGCACCGACCACCTGGATTTGGACTACTTCAAGCAAGCCGGTATCCAGTGGTCCAGCGCCCCCGGCTGCAATGCCCGTGGGGTAGTGGACTACGTGCTGGGCAGCCTGCAGACCCTCGCCGAGATCGAAGGCGCCGACCTCAATAAGCGTACTTACGGCATCGTCGGTGCCGGTGAAGTCGGCGGGCGCCTGGTCAAGGTGCTCAAGGGCCTGGGCTGGAACGTGCTGGTGTGCGACCCGCCACGGCAGATCGCCGAAGACGGCGACTATGTGAGCCTGGCGCAGATCGTCGAGCAGTGCGACGTGATCAGCCTGCACACGCCGCTGACCAAGTCCGGCAATGGCTCGACCTGGCATTTGTTCGACCGCCAGCGCCTGGAGCAGCTCAAGCCCGGCACCTGGCTGATTAACGCCAGCCGTGGCCCGGTGGTGGACAACGCTGCCCTGCGCGAGGTGTTGCTGGCGCGCGAAGACCTGCAAGCGGTACTGGATGTATGGGAAGGCGAGCCCGAAGTGGATGCGGACCTGGCCGACTTGTGCGTGCTGGCCACGCCGCATATCGCCGGTTACAGCCTGGAAGGCCGTCAGCGCGGCACGGCGCAGATCTACCAGGCGTTTTGCGCGTACCTGGGCCAGGCACCGAGCATCTACTTGAGCGAACTGTTGCCGGCGCCGTGGTTGTCTGAAGTGCACCTGAATGCTTCGACCGACCCCGCCTGGGCGCTGGCGACCTTGTGCCGCAGCGTGTACGACCCGCGCCGGGATGATGCGGATTTCCGTCGCAGCCTGGTGGGAACTGTGGAAGAACAGCGTAAGGCGTTCGACCTGCTGCGCAAGCATTACCCGGAGCGTCGGGAGATCGAGGGCTTGAAGGTGCGTATCAATGGGGAGTCGGAGGCGCTGTCGAAGATTGTGTCCGCATTGGGCGCAGTGGCCATTTAAGCGCCCATAAAAAACCCGGCCATCGCGGCCGGGTCTGAAAGAGCCTGGGCGCTTCAGTCTTGCTGTGCAGGCTTGACCAGTCGCTGCTCCAGCTCATTGCAGGCTTGCTGGATCATCTCTTCAGTAATCTGCACTTCGCTGCCCTTGGCGTCGATGTACGAGCAAGGCAACTGCTGCGGCTGGCGGATCACTTCAATCTTGGCATCGCTACTGTTTTGCAAGGTCATGGCCTGTCTCCTCATCAGGTTGTGTACCTACTTTGAACCCCCCGCGTGACCGCGCTGTGACAACTCCCTGCACGACCACCGGTTCGAACATCCAGTCCACCAGAAACCGCTGTCGATTTCCAGCCGGGTGTTAGACCGATAGCCTCTAGGGGCCAGCATCGGCGGGCATAATTAACCTGACTCATTGTTATTTACCCAAGTTCCCCCAATGTTGAGGTATAGACCCCTCATCGGTGATGCCCTCCATGTTCTCAGTCCGTCAACGCCGCGCAATTCGCCTGGCCAGCCGCTTTATCGCGCCCTATCGCTGGCAGGCGCTGGGCGCTCTGTTGGCGCTGATCGTCACCGCCGGCATCACCTTGTCCATGGGGCAGGGCATCCGCCTACTGGTGGACCAGGGTTTCATGACCCAGTCGCCGCACCTGCTCAACCAGTCCATCGGCCTGTTCATGATCCTGGTGCTGGGCCTGGCGGTGGGTACTTTTGCACGGTTTTACCTGGTGTCCTGGATTGGCGAGCGGGTGGTGGCGGATATTCGTCGGCAGGTGTTCAACCACCTCATCTACTTGCACCCCGGCTTCTACGAGAATAACCGCAGCTCCGAAATCCAGTCGCGGCTGACCACCGACACCACCTTGTTGCAATCGGTGATCGGCTCGTCGCTGTCGCTGTTCCTGCGCAATGCCTTGATGGTCATCGGCGGCATTGTGCTGCTGTTCGTCACCAACCCCAAGCTCACCAGTATCGTGGTGGTGGCGCTGCCGCTGGTGCTGGCACCGATCCTGATTTTCGGTCGCCGCGTGCGTAGCCTGTCGCGCCTGAGCCAGGACCGGATTGCCGATGTGGGCAGTTATGTGTCCGAAACCCTCGGCCAGATCAAGACCGTGCAGGCCTACAACCACCAGGTCCAGGACGAACAACGCTTTGCCGTGACCGTCGAAGAAGCCTTTGCCACGGCGCGTAAACGTATTGCCCAGCGGGCCTGGCTGATCACCTTGGTGATCATGCTGGTGCTCGGTGCCGTGGGCGTGATGTTGTGGGTGGGCGGCATGGACGTGATCAGTGGGCGTATTTCCGGCGGCGAACTGGCGGCGTTTGTGTTCTACAGCCTGATCGTCGGCAGCGCCGTCGGCACCCTGAGCGAAGTGCTCGGTGAGCTGCAACGTGCCGCCGGTGCAGCCGAGCGCATTGGTGAGCTGTTGCAGTCGACTAACGAAATCCAGGCGCCGGCCGCGGGCACGGTGCAGTTGCCGGCGCGGGTCAGTGGGCGTATGGAGCTGCAGGACTTGCGTTTTTCCTACCCGTCACGACCCGACAGCTACGCCATCGACGGCTTGAATCTGACGATCAACCCCGGCGAAACCCTGGCCTTGGTCGGGCCATCCGGCGCGGGCAAGTCGACCATTTTCGACCTTCTGCTGCGTTTCTACGACCCCCAGCACGGCCGCATACTGCTCGAAGGTCACCCGCTGACCGAGCTCGACCCCCTGGATCTGCGCCGCCATTTCGCCTTGGTGTCCCAGAGCCCGGCGCTGTTTTTCGGCAGCGTCGAAGAAAACATCCGCTACGGCAACCCGAGCGCGACCCGCGAGCAGGTCGAAGCCGCTGCGCGCATCGCCCACGCCCATGATTTCATCCTGCAAATGCCCAACGGCTACCAGACTCACCTGGGCGACGGTGGCCAGGGCCTCTCCGGCGGCCAGCGCCAGCGCCTGGCCATCGCCCGCGCCTTGTTGGTGGACGCACCGATCCTGCTGCTGGACGAAGCCACCAGCGCCCTCGATGCCCAGAGTGAACACCTGATCCAGCAAGCCTTGCCGCAACTGATGCAAGGGCGCACCACGCTGGTGATCGCCCATCGCCTGGCCACGGTGAAGAATGCTGATCGGATCGCCGTGATGGACCAGGGCAAGCTGGTGGCGGTGGGCACGCATCAGCAGTTGATTGCGAGTAATCCGCTGTATGCGCGGTTGGCGGCGTTGCAGTTCAGTGATGGTGTGGAGATGGAATGAAGCTGCGGTGTGCTTGCTCCTTAAGGCATTATGCAATCTTTCGCTATTGATCTGGATGAGGACATGAGCCGTTATCAACCTCCGTTGACACTGACCACAAAGATGCTGGCCCTGGTGGCTGATATCAGTGAGCAGATTGGTCAGCTCTCAGTCGGTGACGACACCCGTCAGACGCCACAGCTCAGGCGGGGCAATCGAATCCGTACGATTCAGGCCTCATTGGCGATCGAGAACAATACCCTCAGCGTCGAGCAGGTGACTGCTGTTCTGGAAGGCCGACGAGTATTGGGGCTGCCTAGAGAAATCCAGGAAGTGCGTAATGCGTTTGCTGCCTACGAGGCAATGCCGCAGTGGCTGCCGAGTAATCGCGCGGATGTGTTGAAGGCTCACGAACTGCTGATGTATGGCTTGATCGACGATGCCGGACGGTTTCGGCAGGCGGGTGTTGGTATCTATCGTGGCGAGCAATTGGTACACATGGCTCCGCCCGCGAGCCGTGTAACGCATCTGATGGATGACCTGCTCCAATGGTTGTCGGTTTCCGATTGGCACCCGTTGATCGCCAGCTGTGTATTCCATTATGAGTTTGAATTTATCCACCCTTTTGCGGATGGTAATGGGCGCATGGGACGGCTCTGGCAAACGCTGATTCTCAGCCAATGGCGTCCTGTATTGGCCTACCTGCCAGTGGAAGCGGTTATTCGTGAACAGCAGGACGCTTACTATGCCGCGCTTTCAACTGCAGACCGGCAGGCCGAGGCCACGCCCTTCGTTGAGTTCATGCTGCAGGCGTTGAGCCTGGCCTTGGCTGAAGCCGTGCAAAGCGAGCCTCGGGCAGGCTCATAAAAAATGCCCGCATTTTTCAATGCGGGCATTTTTCCTTTCCGTTTCAAGTGTTACTGATCATCAAAATACCGCTCATGCCAATCCACCAGCGGCTGTGGCGAGTTGAGCTTTTGCCCGTAGATCACTGAATAAGACAGCACGTTCTGCACATACTGGCGGGTTTCGTCGAATGGGATGCTCTCCACCCATACATCGAAACTCAAGTGATCGGCACCGCGCAACCACTGGCGCACGCGGCCGGGGCCGGCGTTGTAGGCGGCGGAGGCGAGTACGCGGTTGCCGTTGAATTGGCTGTGCACCTGGCTCAGGTAGGCGGCGCCGAGCTGGATGTTTTTGTCGGGGTCCAACACCTGGGCCGGGGAGGCCAGGGGGATGCTGAATTTGCGCGCGGTTTCCTTGGCGGTGCCGGGCATCAGTTGCATCAGGCCGCTGGCGCCAACGCCGGAGCGGGCATCGTCCATAAAGGCGCTTTCCTGGCGGGTGATGGCGAATACCCAGCTCGAATGCAGGCCACGAACCTTGGCTTCACGCACCAGGGTGTCGCGGTGGGCCATCGGGAAGCGGATGTCCAGATCGTCCCAGTACTGGGCCTGGCTGATGGTGCGGATCGCCGGGAAGTACCACTTCATGTCGTACGCCAGCTTGGCTTGGGCGACCATCTCATCGCGGTTGAAGTGGCGGCTGACGTGGTACCACTCGCGGCGACCGTCCACGATCTGCCCACGGGCGTAAAACTCCAGGGCGCGGCGTACGCCGGGGGTGTTACGGACTTTATTGACCAGCGCCTGGCTCATCACCAGCGGCTTGTTGTTCAGTTGGTACGGGGCTTTGGAGCGATCAGCCGCGAGGAATCCGTAGAAGTCCCGCTCCCGCGACAGGTTCTTGTAGAGCACCAGGGCTTGCGGGTTCTTCGGCTCGGCCAGTTCCAGGCTGCGGGCCTGCCAGTAGCGCCAGCGGTTGGTGGTGGCCAGGTCTTGTGGGAGTTTGCGCGTCAACTGGTAGGCATCTTCCCAGCGTGCCAGGCGCAACAGCAAGCGCAGGCGCCACTCGGAGACGGTGTTGTCGCGCAGCTCGGGGTCGTACTTGGTCATCACCTCAAGGGCGCGTGGGTCGAAGCGCTTGGCCAGGGTCAGGCCGATTTCGCGGGCGATCGACACTTTTTCGTCACGGGAGAAGTGCATGCTGCTGGCGTAGCCGTCGAGCAGGGCCATGGCCTTGTCCGGGTCCTGGCGGGCCAGGCGACGCAGGCCCAGGCCCACGGCGTCAGACATAGCCTCGGTGGCCGGCTGGAAGCGCGATGGATCGCTGAGCATGTCGGGCTTTTGCGCCACATCCACCATCAGGCGGCCTTGGGCGCCGAGGGTCGGCAGGGTTTTCACCAGGCTGTTGGCGAGCGCGTAGTTGCGCGCTTCGGCGGCGAGCTTGGTGCGGTCCCAGATTTTCTGTTCGGTGAGTTGGCCGTCGGCGGCCCACTGGCCAAAGGTGGCATCACAGGCGGCGGGTTGGGATTTGCCGGTCATCCACAGCTTTTCGGCGGTCTTGTAGCCTTCGGCCTTCAGGTTGTGGGTGAGCTGGTATTGGCCGTGCAGGCAGTCCAGTTCGACGAAATTGAGTTTGGAGTCGTAGTACTTTTCAAAGGTCTGCCAATCGCCACGCTCGGACAGCCAGCGTAACCAGCGCAGCTTCATCCAGTTGGCCTGGGGCAGGTCGCCGTTTTTGGCGAGAAACTGCTCGATTTCCTGATTACTCGCGGTTTTCAGGCGCGCGGTCAGCTCGTCGTAGGCCAGGTACGGCGTCAGCGGGTAGTCGGCCAGGGCCTGGCTGTATTGCATATAGGGGCCGGTATCGCCCTTGGCCAGTGCGCGCTTGGCTTCATCGTAATATTGACGTTGGGTGGTGAGGTCCACGGCCTGGGCGGATTGAACGGCGGTGGCGGAAAGAAGCAGACAAGATAAAAAGTTGAAAAGGCGACTGCGCATGAGACGTCCGTGCAGAGAAATCACGACTAGCGCCGGCACCGCCGACGCTGATTGCCCCTAGCTTAGCCTTTTGCCAGCGACCGGCGAAAGCTTTGCCGGCCGGTTCGTTCAGGTTTACCGGAAATGTCCTACAGAACGTGTCGGCCTTGAAAATGCTGGCCGCATCCCACCCTCAAGTCAGGTAGAATGCGCGCCCAGTTTTTGGAGAAGCGTATGACCCTGCTCAAATTCAGCGATGTGTCCCTTGCTTTCGGCGCTATGCCGTTGTTGGACAAGGTGTCCTGGCAGATCGCCCGTGGTGAGCGGGTGTGCATCATCGGCCGCAACGGCACCGGCAAGTCCAGCATGATGAAGCTGGTCAAAGGCGACCAGAAGCCCGATGACGGCTCTGTCTGGCGCGCCCCAGGCCTCAAGATTGGCGAATTGCCGCAAGAATTGCCGGTGGCCGACGGACGGACAGTGTTCGACGTGGTTGCCGAAGGCCTGGACGGCGTGGGTGAGTTGCTAGCGCAATACCATCACCTGGCGCAGAACTGCGTCACCGAGGAAGACCTGGACAAGCTGATGCACGTCCAGCAGGACCTCGAAGCCCGTGACGGCTGGCGCCTGCAGCAACTGGTCGACAGCACCCTGAGCCGCCTGCAACTGCCTGCCGACAAGACCCTCGCCGAACTGTCCGGCGGCTGGCGTCGCCGCGTGCTGCTGGCCCAGGCCTTGGTGTCCGAGCCGGATTTGCTGCTGCTCGACGAGCCCACCAACCACCTGGACATCGGCGCCATTGCCTGGCTTGAAGAAGCCATCAAGGACTTCCAGGGCGCCGTGCTGTTCATCACGCACGACCGTGCCTTCCTGCAGAGCCTTGCCACGCGCATCCTCGAATTGGACCGTGGTGGCCTGATCGACTGGAACGGCGACTACGCCAGCTTCCTGGTGCACAAGGAAGCGGCGCTGTCGGCTGAAGAAACCGCCAACGCCCTGTTCGATAAAAAACTGGCCCAGGAAGAAGTCTGGATCCGCCAGGGCATCAAGGCCCGCCGCACCCGTAACGAAGGCCGTGTACGCGCGCTGAAAGCCCTGCGCGTTGAGCGCAGCGAACGTCGCGAGCGCACCGGCAAGGCCAATATCCAGCTGGATACCGCCGACAAGTCGGGCAAGCAGGTGATGGTGCTGGAGAACGTCAGCTTCCATCACCCGGATGGCCCGTTCCTGATCAATGACTTCTCCATGGTCCTGGCTCGCGGCGACCGTATCGGTCTGCTGGGCGCCAACGGTACCGGCAAGACCACCTTGCTCAAGCTGATGCTTAATGGCCTGCAACCGACCAGTGGTAAAGTCGAAGAGGGCACGCGCATCGACGTGGCCTACTTCGACCAGTTGCGCCATCAGTTGGACCTGGAAAAAACCGTGATCGATAACGTGGCGGAAGGCCGCGACTTTATCGATATCGACGGCCAGAGCCGCCATGTGTTGAGTTACCTGGGCGACTTCCTGTTCAGCCCGCAGCGTGCACGTACGCCGGTCAAAGCGTTGTCCGGTGGTGAGCGCGCACGCCTGCTGCTGGCGAAGCTGTTCAGCAAGCCGGCCAACCTGCTGGTACTCGACGAACCAACCAACGACCTCGACGTAGAAACCCTCGAACTGCTGGAAGAGGTCCTGTTGACCTTCAACGGCACCGTGCTGATGGTCAGCCACGACCGGGCATTCCTCGACAACGTGGTTACCAGCACCCTGGTCTTCGAAGGTGAAGGCAAGGTTCGCGAATACGTCGGTGGTTATCAGGACTGGCTGCGCCAGGGCGGTTCACCGCGCCTGTTGGGCGTGACCGAAAGCAAGTCCGGCAAGGCCGACTTGACCTCGGCGGTGGTAACACCGGTTGCCGCCGCGGCTCCTGCACCCGAAGCTGCGCCGGCGGCCAAGAAGAAGCTCAGCTACAAGCTGCAGCGCGAGCTGGAAGCGTTGCCGGGTGATATCGACGCCAAGGAAAAGCAGATTGCTGCTGTTGAAGCGGACATGGCTGATGCCGGGTTCTACCTGCGTCCGGCAGCGGAAACTGCCAAGGTCATTGCTTCCCTGGAGGCGCTGAACCAGGAACTGGAAGTGTTGATGGAGCGTTGGGCCGAGCTGGATGCCTGAGTGATCCGCATGCAATAAAAAACCCGGTGTTCACTAGTATGAACACCGGGTTTTTCATATGAATGCAGTTCAAATGTGGGAGGGGGCAAGCCCCCTCCCACATTTGGTCCTCATTCGCCTTATGAGGTTTTTACAAGCTTCACGGCCAGCACATCGCACGGCGCGCCGTGCAGCACATCATTGGCAGTAGAACCCAGCAACAACGCCAAGCCGTGACGACCATGGCTACCCACCACGATCAAGTCGCAAGCCTCTTCCTTGGCCAAGTGATGGATTTCCTGGCGCGGTTGGCCGTATGTCAGGTGGCAGTCTTCCTTTTTCAGGTGCGGGTATTTGAGAATCAAACGGTCCAGGCGCTCCTTGGCCTGGTCAAATTGTTGTTGCTGCAACTGGGAAAGGTCCATCGGCACGTCACCGCCAAAGGCCATGGCCATGGGCTCGACGATATGCACCAGCGACAGTTTGGCGCCATTGGCCAATGCAGATTCCTGCGCGCGCTTGATCACTGGATCGCACTCTTCGGTCAGGTCGACAGCGACCAGAATATGTTGGTAGGGCATGAGGCGTTCCTCCAGGGGACTGCAATAAATTAAGTATGGCTGCTTTCAAGCGGATCGGGTTGTATCCGGTCAAATCCGCTCATCTAGAAATTCGGGAGTACACATATGACGGTCTGGATAGTGGTGTCAATCCTTGTGGTGGTTCTGAGCCCTTTGGCATGGCTGCGCCCGTCGCGCCATCAGAGCGGGCGGATGGCCCTGCGCATGGAGGCGCGCCGCATCGGGCTGGCCATGCAGTTGGCACCCCAGGAGTGGCCGCACTGGCTCAAACAGGAGCCGCCGAGCCCCTGCGCGCAGTACTGCCGGCCACGGCGTGGCAGCACGCCGGCCATCTGGAGCTACTGGCAATTGGAGCCGGGGATGTGGGTCAACCAGTGGCGCGAAGTCTGTGAGGACGAGAAGTTGTTGCCGTATTTTGCAACGCTGCCGGCCAACGTCTACAAAGTCGAGGCGGACAAGCAGATGATCGCCCTGTATTGGGGCGAGAAGGGCGAAGCGAGTGATCTGCTCGCCATTGATGCACTGCTCAAGGCGTTGGCATGAAAGCCAGGCAATAAAAAGCCCGACATCATCATCGGGCTGGAGTTGGCCAGGCAGGCCGGTAAATCTCTGGTTGGCGCGTCGGATGTTCATCCAGGCGCGTTACGGTTGCGGCTAGCCTAGCCGGATATCCCGTTCTGTACAGTCTTTTCCCACATCTTTCCTATAATTGATTTCGTGAATATTTGAATATTGGCGAAGCGTGGGCCTATGGTTGGGGTTCTGAAATGACTGGAAAGTCGCGTTTTTCCTAGCCTTTCGAGCGATTGACAATTGCCTGGAATTGGATGAAGGTGGCGTACCCAAATCAAACGGGCGTATGAATTGAGCGTTTGTCTGTCAGACCGCTCATACATGCATCCCGACTATCGCATTGGCGGGTGTGCCTGGCGGATTGGAGTGAGCATTGACCTAGCGGCCAGTGTCCAACCAGAGGCCAGCGTCCAATGTGTACTGTTCAGCTTCCATATCGTGGAGATCAGTTGATGATTTACGAAGGTAAAGCCATCACGGTTAAGGCTCTTGAAAGTGGCATCGTCGAATTGAAATTCGACCTCAAGGGTGAGTCCGTCAACAAGTTCAACCGTCTAACCCTGAACGAGCTGCGTCAGGCTGTAGACACCATCAAAGCAGATGCTTCGGTCAAGGGCGTGATCGTTTCCAGCGGCAAGGACGTGTTTATCGTCGGCGCTGACATCACCGAATTCGTCGACAACTTCAAGCTGCCCGATGCCGAGCTGGTGGCTGGCAACCTCGAAGCCAACAAGATTTTCAGCGATTTCGAAGACCTCAACGTACCGACCGTTGCCGCGATCAATGGCATCGCGCTGGGCGGCGGCTTCGAAATGTGCCTGGCCGCAGACTTCCGCGTCATGTCGGCCACTGCCAAGATCGGCTTGCCTGAAGTCAAGCTGGGCATCTACCCAGGTTTCGGCGGCACCGTACGTCTGCCGCGCCTGATCGGGGCCGACAACGCCATCGAATGGATTGCCGCAGGCAAGGAAAACCGTGCTGAGGACGCGCTGAAAGTCGGCGCTGTCGACGCCGTGGTTGCGCCGGACAAACTGGCCGAAGCTGCACTTAACCTGATCAAGGGCGCCATCAGCGGCGAATTTGACTACAAGGCCAAGCGTCAGCCGAAGCTGGAAAAACTCAAGCTCAACGCCATCGAACAAATGATGTCGTTCGAAACCGCCAAAGGTTTCGTGGCTGGCCAGGCCGGCCCGAACTACCCGGCGCCGGTTGAAGCGATCAAGACCATCCAGAAAGCCGCGAACTTCGGTCGCGACAAGGCCCTGGAAGTAGAAGCGGCAGGCTTCGTCAAACTGGCGAAAACCTCGGCGGCCCAGAGCCTGATCGGCCTGTTCCTGAACGATCAGGAACTGAAGAAAAAGGCCAAGGCCTACGACGAAATCGCCAAGGACGTGAAACAGGCCGCCGTGCTCGGCGCCGGTATCATGGGCGGCGGTATCGCCTATCAGTCGGCGTCCAAAGGCACGCCGATCCTGATGAAGGACATCAACGAGCACGGTATCGAGCAAGGCCTGGCCGAAGCGGCCAAGCTGCTGGTAGGTCGCGTTGATAAAGGTCGCATGACCGCTGCAAAAATGGCCGAAGTGCTTAACGGCATTCGTCCTACGCTGTCCTACGGCGATTTCGGCCATGTCGACTTGGTCGTCGAGGCCGTTGTCGAGAACCCGAAGGTCAAGCAGGCGGTACTGGCTGAAGTTGAAAGCCACGTCAAAGACGACACGATCCTGGCGTCGAACACCTCGACCATTTCCATCTCGCTGCTGGCCAAGGCCCTCAAGCGTCCGGAAAACTTCGTCGGGATGCACTTCTTCAACCCGGTGCACATGATGCCGCTGGTGGAAGTGATCCGTGGCGAGAAGTCCAGCGAACTGGCCGTTGCCACCACCGTGGCCTACGCCAAGAAAATGGGCAAGAACCCGATTGTGGTCAACGACTGCCCGGGCTTCCTGGTCAACCGCGTGCTGTTCCCGTACTTCGGCGGTTTCGCCAAGCTGGTCAGCGCCGGTGTGGACTTCGTGCGCATCGACAAAGTCATGGAAAAATTCGGCTGGCCAATGGGCCCGGCGTACCTGATGGACGTGGTCGGCATCGACACCGGCCACCACGGTCGCGACGTAATGGCTGAAGGCTTCCCGGACCGCATGAAAGACGACCGCCGCTCGGCGATCGACGCGCTGTACGAGGCCAAGCGCCTGGGCCAGAAGAATGGCAAGGGCTTCTACGCCTACGAGGCGGACAAGAAGGGCAAGCAGAAGAAAGTCGCCGATCCATCGGTGCACGAAGTGCTCGCGCCGGTCATCTACGAACAGCGTGAGGTGTCCGACGAGGACATCATCAACTGGATGATGATCGCCCTGTGCCTGGAAACCGTGCGCTGCCTGGAAGACGGCATCGTCGAGACCGCCGCCGAAGCCGATATGGGCCTGGTGTACGGTATTGGCTTCCCTCCATTCCGTGGCGGTGCGCTGCGTTACATCGACTCGATCGGTGTGGCTGAATTCGTTGCCCTGGCTGATCAATACGCTGATCTGGGCCCGCTGTACCACCCGACCGCGAAGCTGCGTGAAATGGCCAAGAATGGCCAGAGCTTCTTCGGTTAAGCGCCCAGACGACTAGAGCGAGAATATTTATGAGCTTGAATCCAAGAGACGTGGTGATTGTCGACTTCGGTCGCACGCCGATGGGCCGCTCCAAGGGCGGCATGCACCGCAACACCCGCGCTGAAGACATGTCCGCGCACCTGATCAGCAAAGTGCTGGAACGCAACGTCAAGGTCGACCCGAACGAAGTCGAGGACGTGATCTGGGGCTGCGTCAACCAGACCCTGGAGCAGGGCTGGAACATCGCGCGCATGGCCTCCTTGATGACCCAGATCCCGCACACTGCGGCGGGCCAGACCGTCAGCCGCCTGTGCGGTTCGTCGATGAGCGCGCTGCACACCGCCGCCCAGGCGATCATGACCGGCAACGGTGATGTGTTCGTGGTCGGTGGTGTGGAGCACATGGGCCACGTCAGCATGATGCACGGCGTTGATCCTAACCCGCACATGTCCCTCTACGCGGCGAAAGCCTCGGGCATGATGGGCCTCACCGCGGAAATGCTCGGCAAAATGCACGGCATCACCCGCGAAGCTCAGGACGCGTTCGGCGTACGCTCCCACCAACTCGCCCACAAGGCGACGGTGGAAGGCAAGTTCAAGGATGAAATCATCCCGATGAACGGCTACGACGAGAACGGTTTCCTGAAACTGTTCGACTACGACGAAACCATTCGTCCGGATACCACCCTGGAAAGCCTGGCAGCCTTGAAACCTGCCTTCAATCCAAAGGGCGGCACCGTGACAGCCGGCACTTCGTCGCAAATCACCGATGGTGCTTCGTGCATGATCGTGATGTCGGCGCAGCGTGCCCAGGACCTGGGCATCCAGCCACTGGCGGTGATCCGTTCGATGGCCGTGGCGGGTGTGGACCCGGCAATCATGGGCTATGGTCCAGTACCGGCCACACAAAAAGCCTTGAAGCGCGCGGGGCTGACCATCTCTGATATCGACTTCTTCGAGCTCAACGAAGCTTTCGCCGCACAGGCCCTGCCAGTGCTGAAAGATTTGAAAGTACTCGACAAGATGAATGAGAAGGTTAACCTGCACGGCGGTGCGATTGCCCTGGGCCACCCATTCGGTTGCTCCGGTGCACGTATTTCCGGCACTTTGCTTAACGTGATGAAGCAAAATGGCGGCAACCTTGGGGTTGCCACCATGTGCATTGGTCTCGGCCAAGGCATTTCCACCGTCTTCGAACGCGTCTAAGCGTTGAGTTGACGGAAGCCGGGGCCCAGTGCCCCGGTTTTTGTTTTTGGGTGGTCTTGTATTTTTTTTTTAACAAATTTTGTAAGAGGGCCAGAGCATGAAAGTTGAACCAGGGCTCTACCAACATTATAAGGGGCCGCAGTACCGCGTTTTTAATGTGGCACGGCACTCTGAAACTGAAGAAGAAGTGGTGTTCTACCAAGCGCTGTATGGTGAATACGGCTTTTGGGTGCGCCCCTTGAGCATGTTCCTGGAGACCGTCGAAGTTGACGGCGAACAGGTCCCGCGCTTTGCTTTGGTCCAGGCCGAACCCAGTCTTTTTTCAGGGCAATAACGGCAGGCCGCGCAGAATGCTGCGCTTGACCTCACCTTGTTGCCACTATATATAGCGTTGCCGCGTCAGGCGCCAACTGCCTTTCACTTCTCGAATTCAGGAATTTTCCGATCCATGGGCAAATCGCTGGTCATTGTGGAATCCCCGGCTAAGGCCAAGACCATCAACAAGTACTTGGGTAACGAGTACGTGGTGAAGTCGAGTATCGGCCATATCCGAGACCTGCCCACCAGCGGTTCGGCTAGCGCCAGCAAGGAGCCTGCCGCCAAGCGCGGCAAGGCGGCTGCGGGCGAAGGCCCGGTGCTCACGCCAAAAGAGAAAGCGCGCAAGCAGCTGGTCTCGCGCATGGGTGTGGACCCGGATCATGGCTGGAAGGCCAAGTACGAAATCCTTCCGGGCAAGGAAAAGGTCATCGAAGAGCTGCGCCGGCTCGCCAAGGATGCTGACACCATCTATCTCGCAACGGACTTGGACCGCGAAGGGGAAGCCATTGCCTGGCACCTGCGGGAAGCCATTGGCGGTGACGACAGCCGCTACAAGCGTGTGGTGTTCAACGAAATCACCAAGAAAGCCATCCAGGAAGCCTTCTCCAAGCCAGGTGAGCTGGACATTGACCGCGTCAACGCCCAACAGGCCCGTCGTTTCCTCGACCGCGTCGTGGGTTACATGGTCTCGCCGCTGCTGTGGGCGAAGATCGCCCGTGGCCTGTCCGCCGGCCGTGTGCAATCGGTAGCGGTCAAGCTGGTGGTGGAGCGTGAGCGCGAGATCCGTGCGTTCAACCCTGAGGAATATTGGGAAGTCCACACCGACCTCGGTACTGCCAAGGGCAACAACGTCCGTTTTGAAGTGGCCCGCGAGAAAGGCGAAGCCTTCAAGCCGCTGAACGAAGCCCAGGCCATGGCTGCGCTGGAAAAGCTCAAGGCGTCCAGCTACAGCATCGTCAAGCGCGAAGACAAACCGACCAGCAGCAAGCCGTCTGCACCATTCATTACTTCCACCCTGCAACAGGCCGCGAGCAACCGCCTGGGCTTTGGTGTGAAGAAAACCATGATGATGGCCCAGCGTCTGTACGAAGCCGGCTACATCACTTATATGCGTACTGACTCCACCAACCTGTCGCAAGACGCGGTGGCGATGGCGCGTACGTATATTGAAAGCGAGTTCGGCAAGAAGTACCTGCCGGAAAAGCCGAACGTCTACAGCAGCAAGGAAGGCGCCCAGGAGGCTCACGAAGCGATTCGTCCGTCCGACGCCAACACCGAGCCAAGCAAGCTGAGCGGCATGGAGCGCGACGCTGAGCGCCTCTACGAGCTGATCTGGCGCCAGTTCCTGGCCTGCCAGATGCTGCCGGCGCAATACCTGTCGACGACCGTCAGCGTGGGTGCTGGTGACTTCGAGCTGCGTGCCAAGGGCCGTATCCTCAAGTTCGACGGTTACACCCGCGTAATGCCGCAAATCGCCAAGCCGGGTGACGACGATGTGTTGCCGGACATGGCCCAGGGCGACACGTTGAAGCTGATCAAGCTCGACCCGTCCCAGCACTTCACCAAGCCGCCGGCGCGTTATTCGGAAGCCAGCCTGGTCAAGGAGATGGAAAAGCGCGGTATCGGCCGTCCTTCGACCTATGCGGCGATCATCTCGACCATCCAGGACCGTGGCTATGTGGCGCTGCATAACCGTCGTTTCTATTCGGAAAAGATGGGCGACATCGTGACTGAGCGCCTGTCCGAGAGCTTCTCCAACCTGATGGACTACGGCTTTACCGCCGGCATGGAAGAGAACCTCGATGACGTGGCCCAGGGCGAACGCGACTGGAAAAACGTACTCGACGAGTTCTACGGCGACTTCAAGAAGAAACTTGAGGTAGCTGAAAGCCCTGAGAGCGGCATGCGTGCCAACCAGCCGGTGATGACTGACATCCCGTGCCAGACCTGTGGCCGCCCGATGCAGATTCGTACCGCGTCCACCGGCGTGTTCCTCGGTTGCTCGGGCTACAGCCTGCCGCCGAAAGAGCGCTGCAAGGCCACGGTCAACCTGGTCCCTGGTGATGAAATCGCGGCCGACGACGAGGGTGAGTCGGAGTCGCTGGTATTGCGTGGCAAGCACCGTTGCCCGATCTGCAGCACGGCGATGGACGCCTACCTGCTGGACGAGAAGCACAAGTTGCACATCTGCGGTAACAACCCGGATTGCAACGGCTACGAGATCGAAGAGGGCACTTACCGCATCAAGGGCTACGAAGGTCCGAGCCTGGAGTGCGACAAGTGCGGCAGCGAGATGCAGCTCAAGACCGGTCGTTTCGGCAAGTTCTTCGGCTGCACCAATCCGACCTGCAAGAACACCCGCAAACTGCTGAAAAGCGGTGACGCAGCGCCGCCGAAGATGGACCCGGTGAAGATGCCTGAACTCAAGTGCGAGAAGGTCAACGACACTTATATCCTGCGTGACGGCGCCTCGGGGTTGTTCCTGGCGGCGAGCCAGTTCCCGAAAAACCGCGAGACCCGTGCGCCGTTGGTGCTGGAGATCGTGCCGCACAAGGACGAGATCGATCCTAAGTACCACTTCCTGTGTGAAGCGCCGAAGAAGGACCCGGATGGTCGTCCAGCCGTGATCCGCTACAGCCGCAAGACCAAGGAGCAGTACGTGCAGACCGAAGTGGACGGCAAGCCTACCGGCTGGAAAGCGTTCTACGACGGCGGCAAGTGGAAGGTCGAAGACAAGCGCCAGGGCGCTTGATCCGCCGAATACGCCGAAGATCCAATGTGGGAGGGGGCTTGCCCCCGATAGCGGTGCATCAGTCATACACATGTCGGCTGATAGACCTCTATCGGGAGCAAGCCCCCTCCCACATTTGCATCGGCGTGTTTGTGTAAGTGAAGTTCCTTCTCACGTAAGCAGCCGTACATGGCACTTGCAGTCGACTCGGCTGATCCGTGACACTGTTCAGCCAGCATCACGCCTATTCGTTGTGGAGATTTGCCGTCATGGCCAACGAACTCTATACCCGTACCAATCAGAAAATTTACTTCGCGGGTTTGTCCCTGGAAGCCCTTGGCCGTGCCGAGGAAGGGAAGGAGATGAATGCTATCGCGTTGGTCCAGGCGGGGCGTGAAGCAGCTTTATTTCACCTGTACGGCGCGTTGCTGGGGCTGTGTCATGAAATCGCCGGCTTCTACCGTTTGCCACAGGCCGGTTCGCCCCGTGCGGAAATGATCATGAACCGTGAAGTGCTGGAGAGCATGGCGATTCCTGAGCTGTCGGAACTGGTAGAAATGGCCCAGAGCCCTGACAGCTGGGTGGCGCGCCTGCTCAAGGCCCATGCCGATATGTTCCAGCCGCCGCGTGTTCCCCACGTACCTAAGGGGGATGTGACTCAGCCGTTGATCGTGGCAATTGCGCTGGAAGAGGACGAGCCGAAGCCGCTGAGCCGGGAAGAGTTGGAAGGCTGGCGTCAGGAGCTGAAAAAGATGGCGCTGCGCTTTCGTGAAGGCCTGAACGAGTGTTGAAGCTTGGGCGTGCGCAGAAAGCACCGTTCATCAAGCTGTAAAGAAACCTCGCCAGAACCTCAACGAGGCTGGGAGGATGACTGATATAATCCCGGCCTTTGGTGGAGAACAGACTTTTATGCCGACGTCCTTTCTGGAAATTGTTGAGTTGCCTGACGGCCGAATCGAGCTGCGCCGGGCTGAGGACGAGGGTTCTCTGGTTATCCTGGATTTTTCCGAGGACGCAAAAGCGTTCCTGCAAGGCCAACACGTGGAAGTGGCAAAAGCCATGTTGAGCGTGGGCGTGCAGATGGCTGGCCGCCTGGCGGAAGGCGAACCGGAAAAAGAGGATGGTTCGCGGGTTCTCCACTGAATGTGGATTCGCTGTTGTGGTGATCGGGCTTCTGTGGTGAGCGGGCTCACCATAATGAGCATGCTCACCACAGAAGCCCGCTCCGTTCCCTTATAAGGCCTGGCCTTTTATCCCAATCGAATATTCAAACTCTGTGCATCGCCCGTGCGTGCTGCGCTGACCAATTGCTGCTTGGCTGCCGCATTCAGCGGGTTCAGCCAGCTCACCACAGTATGGCTACGACCCAGGCGCAACGCCTCACATGTCAGCTGCTGCGCACTTTGCGCACCACGCGGTTGTAGCAGCAGGATACGCTCACGGTTAAGACCGGCGTCCCGTAGCCAGGCCTGGGTCAGGCTGGCGGGTGGGGCGATCAGGGTCAGCCAGCGTGCATCCTGCTCTTCGCTCAGATCACGAAGAATCGGCGCCAATAGGCTCAGGCAGCTCCCAGCCGCACCGCGCAACGACAGTTCACTGAACGCCTCGGGTTCGGCGCTCCAGGGCGCCTCGACCGTTTCCTTGAGAATGGGCGAAAGGGGTTGGGCCATAAAGGCCTCGAACAGCGACAGTTGAGTGTGTTGTGGGGTGTGTATGAGCTGCATGGTGCCTCCTCTAGCGGCGAATGACGCCGACGCTCAAGCCTTCGATCACCAGGTCCTGATCTTTCAGGTTCACTTCAATTGGAGCGAACTCAGGGTTCTCAGCCAGGAGCCAGACCTTGCTGCCTTCGCGCTTGAAGCGTTTAACGGTGACTTCATCGCCGATGCGAGCGACGACGATCTGGCCATTACGGGCTTCGCGGGTGGTGTGGACGGCCAGCAGGTCGCCATCAAAGATGCCCACGTCTTTCATGCTCATGCCGTGTACCCGCAACAGGTAGTCGGCACGCGGATGGAAGAAGGTGGGGTTGATGTTGCAGGACTCCTCGACGTGCTGCTGTGCCAGGATCGGCGCACCAGCGGCAACACGGCCGATGATCGGGAGTGTCGATTCGTCGGCCTTGGCTTCGAAGCCAGGGATACGAATACCGCGCGAGGCACCGGGCGTCATCTCGATCGCGCCTTTGCGAGCGAGGGCCTTGAGGTGTTCTTCAGCGGCGTTGGGGGACTTGAACCCCAGTTCCAGCGCAATTTCGGCTCGTGTCGGCGGGTAGCCGTTGTCATCGAGGCAGCGCTTGATAAAAGCCAGAATCTCAGCTTGGCGTGGCGTCAGTTTTAGCATGTTGATCGCTCTGTCTTTTTATACAGTGACTGGGATTATATACAGTGGACTGCGCTTGGCAATCATCCTTTTGTTCGCCTCCGCTGGACGGTCGTTCGCCATCCTTCCTACAGCGCAGAGATAGCGCTGCCTACAGACCCGTAAGGATGTGATTAAATAGTGATGAAATAGATGACTACCCGGCCGGAAAGCGAACCCGCAGGCTTGACAAGACACACCCTGAAACGTATGTTTCAAACAAGTGTTTGTCAGGCGGAGTAGTCATGGCCCAGTCGGAAACCGTTGAACGCATTCTCGATGCTGCCGAGCAATTGTTCGCGGAAAAAGGATTTGCTGAAACTTCATTGCGGCTGATCACCAGCAAGGCCGGGGTCAACCTCGCTGCCGTTAACTACCATTTCGGCTCGAAAAAAGCCCTGATCCAGGCGGTGTTCTCGCGCTTCCTGGGGCCGTTCTGCGCCAGTCTCGATCGTGAACTTGAGCGTCGCCAAGCCAAGGCCGACCACAAACCCAGCCTCGAAGAGCTGCTGGAGATCCTCGTCGAGCAGGCCCTGGTGGTTCAGCCTCGCAGCGGTAACGACCTGTCGATCTTCATGCGGCTTCTAGGCCTGGCGTTCAGCCAGAGCCAAGGCCACTTGCGGCGCTACCTGGAAGACATGTACGGCAAGGTTTTCCGTCGCTACATGTTGCTGGTCAACGAAGCGGCGCCGCGTATTCCTCCTATCGAACTGTTCTGGCGCGTGCACTTCATGCTCGGTGCGGCAGCGTTCAGCATGTCCGGGATCAAGGCATTGCGTGCGATTGCCGAGACCGATTTCGGCGTTAACACCTCCATCGAACAGGTCATGCGCCTGATGGTGCCGTTTCTCGCCGCAGGCATGCGCGCCGAGACCGGCGTGACCGACCCTGGCATGGCCGCCGCGCAACTGCGCCCACGCAGCAAATCTGCACCAGCCCCCGCCAAGGTTTGACGGTGCCGGGTGTGCGCGGCACCTTGCATCCGCTAAGCTAGCCGCCATGTCGAATTCAGCTATTTACTCGCAACCCGTTGTGCTTGCTGCGCTTATCGCGTGAAGCAAGGGCAACGGGTTGTTTGCGTTATTTAAGGAAGGTTTATGACTGCTGCCCTGCAAGGTTCTTTGATGGTCGACGTCGCCGGTACCTGGCTGACGGCCGAGGATCGCCACTTGTTGCGCCAGCCTGAAGTGGGCGGCCTGATCATTTTTGCGCGCAATATCGAGCACCCGCGCCAGGTGCGGGAGTTAAGTGCGGCGATTCGTGCCGTGCGCCCAGACCTGCTGCTGGCCGTCGATCAGGAAGGCGGTCGTGTACAGCGCCTGCGTCAGGGATTTGTGCGCCTGCCGGCCATGCGCGCACTGGCGGACAACTCCAACGCTGAATACCTGGCCGAGCAGTGCGGCTGGGTCATGGCCACGGAAGTGCTTGCCGTCGGCCTGGACCTGAGTTTCGCCCCGGTACTCGACCTGGACTACCAGCGCAGCGCCGTGGTCGGCACCCGTTCCTTCGAGGGCGACCCCGAGCGTGCCGCCGTGCTCGCGGGCGCCTTTATTCGTGGCATGAACAGCGCCGGTATGGCCGCCACGGGCAAGCACTTTCCGGGTCATGGTTGGGCTGAGGCCGATTCCCACGTCGCCATTCCCAATGACGAACGCAGCCTGGAACAGATTCGCGCCAATGACCTGGTGCCTTTCGCACGCCTGAGCAAGCAATTGGCAGCAGTGATGCCGGCGCACGTCATCTACCCACAGGTTGACGCCCAGCCCGCCGGCTTCTCCCGCCGATGGTTGCAGGACATCCTGCGCGGCGAGTTGCAATTTGACGGCGTGATTTTCAGCGATGACCTGTCCATGGCCGGTGCCCATGTGGTCGGCGATGCGGCCAGTCGTATCGAAGCGGCATTGACGGCCGGTTGTGACATGGGGCTGGTGTGCAATGATCGTGCAGCAGCCGAGCTTGCTCTGACTGCGGCGCAGCGGATGAAGGTCACACCGTCTGCCCGTATTGCGCGGATGCGCGGGCAAGGGATTGCTTCGGCGGAGTACAAGCAGGATCCGCGCTGGTTGGCAGCGCTTAGGGCGTTGCGGGATGCTCAGCTGATCGACTGAAGACTGAGTCGCTTCTATCGGGGGCAAGCCCCCTCCCACATTTGTATGTGGGGGGCTTGCCCCCGATGGCGATCCGCCAGTCAGCGCTTCTCTTGCTTATTGGGCAGCGGCGCAAACAACGCTTCAATATCCTCGTTGGCCAACTGCCAATCCCCGGTGGTTCGTCCATCCAGCACACCCGCCGCCAGGTCGGACTTTTCTTTTTGCAGGTGCTGGATTTTCTCCTCCACCGTGCCTCGGGCAATCATCTTGTAGACGAACACCGGCTTCTCTTGCCCGATGCGATACGCACGGTCGGTCGCCTGGTTTTCCGTTGCGGGGTTCCACCACGGGTCGTAGTGGATCACCGTGTCTGCTTCTGTGAGGTTCAGGCCTACACCGCCGGCCTTCAAACTGATCAGAAAAATCTGCAACTTGCCGCTCTGGAAGTCCTTCACCGGCGTGCGCCGATCCCGGGTTTGGCCGGTGAGCAGTGCGTAGGTAATGCCGCGCTTTTTCAGTTCGACTTCGATCAGGCTCAGCATCGAGGTGAACTGGGAAAACAGCAGGATCCGCCGGCCTTCGGCAAACAGCTCGTCGAGCATGTCCAGCAGGCTGTCGAGCTTGCCCGAGCTGCTGCCACGGGCGGGCAGGGTGGCGTCGTTGACCAGGCGCAAGTCGCAGCACACCTGGCGCAGCTTGAGCAGCGCTTCAAGGATGATGATCTGGCTGCGCGCCACACCTTTGCGGGTGATCTCGTCGCGGACCTTCTTGTCCATGGCCAGGCGCATGGTTTCGTACAGATCGCGCTGGGCTTCGTTAAGGTCGACCCAGTGGATGATTTCGGTCTTGGGCGGCAATTCTGTCGCCACTTGTTCCTTGGTGCGGCGCAGCAGGAAGGGTTTTATCCGACCGTTGAGGTGCTGCAATCGCACTTCGCTGGCGCGCTTTTCGATGGGCACGCGGTAGTCACGGTTGAAGCTTTTTACGTCGCCCAGCCAGCCCGGCAGCAGGAAGTGGAACAGCGACCACAGCTCGCCCAGATGATTTTCCAGCGGCGTGCCACTCAGGCACAGGCGCTGTCGTGCATTCAACTCACGCGCTGCCTGGGCCGCTTTGCTCGACGGGTTCTTGATGTATTGGGCTTCGTCGAGGATCAGCACATGCAAGGGCAGGGCAGCGAGGGTGTCGATGTCCTTTGGCAGCAGCGCGTACGTGGTAAGAAGCAGGTCATAATCCTGCAGATTGGCGAAATGTTTCTTACGTGTCGCGCCGTACAGGGCTTGCACCCTGAGTTGCGGAGTGAAGTGGGCTGCCTCGTCGAGCCAGTTAGGAATCAGGCTGGTGGGCATCACCACCATGCACGGTCGATCCAGGCGCCCGGCGATCTTTTCGCTGAGGATATGCGCCAAGGTCTGTAGGGTTTTGCCAAGGCCCATGTCATCCGCAAGAATACCGCCGACGTCCAGCTGGCGCAGCGACTGCATCCAGCTCAGGCCTTCCAGCTGGTATGGGCGCAAAGTCGCGTTCAAGCCTTCGGGCGCGACGCAGGTGAAGTCCTTGATATCCCGCAGACGTTGGGCAAAGTTGCGGATCTTCTCACCGCCTTCCCATTGCAGCGGCAGGTCTTCCAGCGGGTTCAACCGAATCGCATCGGCCTTGGCCAGGCGCAGCGTGGTGGTGCCGGCTTCCTGTAGGTAAAACTCGCCAAGGGTTGCCAGTACTGGCTTCAGGCGTCCGTAAGGCAATGCCACTTGCAGTGGGCCGTGGCCGTTGGGCAGGCCAGGGATGTTCACCAGGATCAGTTCGTCATCGCGACGGCGTGCGAGTTTCTCCGGGTTGAGAATCTCGGTGTGAGAGCGCATCAGGTTCAGCAGAATCGGCAACAGGCTCAGCCGTTCACCGTTGACGATGATCCCCAGTTCCAGGTCAAACCAGTCGCGCTCCGGCCCTTCGTCGACGGTGGCGTACCAGTCGTCCACCGTGCTCAGGTCGAAACCGAAATCCTCATCAATCTGCAACTCCCAACCTTCGGTGCGCAAAGTGGGCGAAACGTTGAGGGTGAAGTTCAGCCAGGCACTGTCATTGACCATCTCGAACAGCTCGCCAGCGCTTTCCGGCAGTGCCTTGCTCTGGCGTGTGGCGATCTTGAAGCCCAGCAGGCGCAGTTGTTCGCGATAGGGTTGTTCCAGCCCCGGGTGGCGCTTGATGCGCAGGCTCTGGGTTTCCTGGCGTACGATAATGTCGGCGTTCTTTTGCCCGCTGACATAGTGGCCCAAGTAGTTGAACGACAGCGCCGCACGGTGCTGGATATAGCGCTGCATCCTGCCGTTGCGCGGTTCGAACGCACTGAACTCGACACTCGCCAGCCACAGGCGCGGGATCGGCAGCACGTCTTCCATTACCACCTGCGGTAACACCACGCGGTTGTCCAGCACAGCCTGGAGCTTCTCCAGCAGCTCGGCATCCTGGGCGGCGGCCGGGTAGGCCAGGGTTTCCTGGACCTTGAGCAAGACGGCGGCGATATGTTTGCAATTGGTATGCACCGGGCAGGTGCAGCGGCTGTCCACCAGGATCAGCGAGCCCTTGGCCGATTCGCGCAGCGAGATGGTCTGTCGGTAAACGTTGCCGCCCGAGCCTTCGCAGTTGGCGATGATGGTGCTGTCACCGGATTCGACGATGCGTACCCGATTCTCCAGCGCATAACGTCGCCCGCGCTCCAGGCTCTGCTCTTTGAAGCGATTGGCCCACGAAGGGGCCAGGGGTTTGGTCAACGACGACGTCTGGGGCATGGCGCTGGATCAGTCCTGAATGTCAGGCGGGGGTGCGCTGGGCGGCTTGGCGGTCAGCGAAGTGATCTTGATCAGCAGTGCGAGGTGACCACCATCGAGGTAGTTGAGTTGGTTGTTCTTGGTGCGCACGTCGGTCTGGTTCAGGTGCTCGCTGGCAATCACACTGCCGTTGCTGTCGAACTGATTGACCCAGAATTGCGCGTCGATATCGGTAAAACGCCCCAGTTGCAGGTTCAGCGTGCCCTCGATAGGGAACTGGCCGAACTGTTCCTGGCCGTCGGTGATCGCGATTTTGACCGGTTGTTCGCCGAGGTTCTGTTCCCAGGCCTTGTGCGCCAGCACGGTGTAGCTGTTATCGGCGCTGAGCTTGTCGACGATGTTGTTCAGGCGCGGCGGGCTCATTTTATCGCCCAGGCGCACGGCCCCGGCATCCCAGTTTTCCGGCGCGGCGCGGCTGTTGATCACCGGTTCCGCATTTTGGCGCACCAGGATCATTTCTACCTGGTACGGGCTGTCGGCAAATGCCGAAGGCGCCAATACCACCAACAACAAGCTCAGCATGCGGAACAGGCGCATTGGGGCGTCCTTCAAACAGATTTCGAGATGAGACGCTCAAACAGCGCCTCCAGGGTATTAAAGCGTTCTTCGGCACGTTCCATCGGCACCATGAACTTGAACAGCGTAGCCCCTTCGAACTTGTAGCGGTTGGGCTGGCCCTGGATCAGCTTGATCAGCACCAACGGGTCTACCGGCGTCTGCGCTTCGAACTCAATACGCCCGCCCTGCGGCCCAGCGTCGACTTTCTTTATACCGAGCTGCTCGGCCTGCAATTTAAGCAGGGTCAGGCGCACCAGGTTCTTGGTCGGTTCCGGCAGCAGGCCGAAGCGGTCGATCATCTCAACCTGCAAGTCCTTGAGGCCTTCTTCGTCGGTGGCCGAAGCGATGCGCTTGTACAGGATCAGCCGTGCGTGCACGTCCGGCAGGTAGTCTTCGGGAATCAACGCCGGCAAGCGCAGGTTGATTTCCGGACCGCCGCCCAAGGGTTGGTCGAGGTTGGGTTGCTCGCCCTTGCGGATGGCCTTCACCGCACGTTCAAGCATCTCCATATAGAGGGTGAAACCCACTGCCTGGATCTGCCCGCTCTGGCCGTCGCCCAGCAGTTCGCCGGCGCCACGGATTTCCAGGTCGTTGGTGGCCAGTACAAAACCGGCGCCGAGGTCCTGGGTGTTGGCGATCGCTTCCAGGCGCTTTTCGGCGTCGGACGTGATCTGTTGGCGCGGCGGCGTCAGCAGGTAGGCGTAGGCCTGGTGGTGACTGCGACCGACGCGGCCACGCAGTTGGTGCAACTGCGCCAGGCCGAATTTATCGGCGCGCTCGATGATGATGGTGTTGGCGCTCGGCACGTCGATGCCGGTCTCGATGATGGTCGAGGCGATCAACACGTTGAAGCGCTTGTGATAGAAGTCGCTCATCACCTGTTCGAGTTCACGTTCGCGCATCTGCCCGTGGCCGATGGCGATCCGCGCTTCCGGCACCAGTTCGGCGAGGTCGGCGGCGCATTTCTCGATGGTTTTCACGTCGTTGTGCAGGTAATACACCTGGCCGCCGCGCAGCAATTCCCGCAGCAGGGCTTCTTTTACCGTGCTTTTGTTCTGCTCCATGACGAAGGTGCGCACCGAGAGGCGGCGCGCCGGCGGCGTGGCGATGATCGACAGGTCGCGCATGCCCGACACCGCCATGTTCAGCGTGCGTGGGATCGGCGTTGCTGTGAGCGTAAGAATATCGACTTCACTGCGCAGGGCTTTGAGCTGCTCTTTCTGGCGCACGCCGAAGCGGTGTTCTTCGTCGATGATCACCAGGCCCAGGTTCTTGATCTTTACGTCGTCCGACAGCAGTTTGTGCGTGCCGATCACGATGTCGATCTTGCCTTCGGCCAAATCGGCGACGGCAGCGTTCACTTCCTTGGCCGACTTGAAGCGGCTCATCACTTCGACGGTCACCGGCCAGTCGGCAAAGCGGTCGCGGAAGCTGTTGTAGTGCTGCTGGGCGAGCAGGGTGGTCGGCACCAGGATCGCGACCTGGCGGCCACCGTGTACGGCGATAAAGGCGGCGCGCATGGCCACTTCGGTCTTGCCGAAACCCACGTCGCCACACACCAGGCGGTCCATCGGCTTGGGCGCGAGCATGTCGGCGCGCACGGCTTCGATGGTGGTTTGCTGGTCCGGAGTTTCTTCGAACGCGAAGCCGGCGCTGAAGGTGGCGTAGTCGGCTTTCGGGTCGGCGAAGGCATAGCCTTCGCGGGCGGCGCGGCGGGCATAGATGTCGAGCAGCTCGGCGGCAACATCGCGAACCTGCTCGGCAGCCTTGCGCTTGGCCTTCTGCCAGGTCTCGGAGCCCAGGCGGTGCAACGGCGCCAGGGCGTCGTCGCTGCCGGTGTAGCGGGCAATCAGGTGCAGGCTGGCGACCGGCACGTAGAGCTTGGCGCCCTCGGCGTATTCCATGGTGAGGAATTCGGCGGCCTGGTTATCGATCTCCAGGGTCTGCAAGCCGAGGTAGCGACCCACGCCGTGGTCGATGTGCACCACCGGCGCGCCTTCGCGCAGTTCGGTGAGGTTTTTGATGACTGCGTCGTTGTTGGCGTCGGCACGTTTTTCGCGACGGCGACGCTGCATCACGCGCTGGCCGAACAGTGGGCTCTCGGCAATCAACGCCAGGGCCGGGTCATCCAGCAGCAGGCCCTCGTCGAGTGGGGCGATGGTGATCGCCAGGCGCTCTTTGCCTTTTACAAAATCCGGCCAGCTGTCGACGGTTTTTGGCCGCAGCTTCAGGCGCTCCAACAACTCCAGCAGCACCTCACGGCGGCCGGCGGACTCGGCGGTAAACAGCACGCGGCCGGGGAAGTCACTGATGAAGTTGGACAAGGCCTCCAGGGGCTGCGTGGCTTTGGATTGAATCGCCAAGTCCGGCAGCGTGGCCGCCGGGAAGCGCTCACGGCCGCTTCCGGCTTCCACATCCTGCTGGCTGGCCACCACGCGCGGCCAGTTTTTCAGGCGGGCGAAGCAGTCTTCCACGGGCAGGAACAGCTCGGCCGGCGGCAATAATGGACGGGACGGGTCGACGCGGCGCTCTTCGTAACGGTTGCGCACGTCATTCCAGAAGTTTTCCGCGGCTTGCTCGATGCCCGGCAGCGAGAACACTTGGGTGTCCTGGGGCAGGTAGTCGAACAGGGTCGAGGTTTCGTCGAAGAACAACGGCAGGTAGTACTCGATACCGGCCGGGGTAATCCCGCTGCTCAAGTCCTGGAAGATCGGGCAGCGACGGAAGTCGACATCGAAGCGTTCACGAAAGCGCGCCTTGAAGCGGGTGACCGCGTCTTTTTGCAGCGGGAATTCCCGTGCGGGCAGCAGCTTGACCGAGTCGACCTTGTCGATGGAGCGTTGGTTTTCCGGATCGAAGGTGCGCAGGGTCTCGATTTCGTCATCGAACAGGTCGATGCGGTACGGCAACTTGCTGCCCATCGGGAACAGGTCGATCAGCGCACCGCGCACCGCGAACTCACCGTGCTCGTACACCGTGTCCACGCAGCGGTAGCCGCTGGCTTCGAGGCGCGTGCGCATCTGTTCCACGTCGAGCTTCTGGCCGATATCCAGCACCAGGCTGCTGCCCAGCAGGAACTTGGTCGGGGCCAGGCGATGCAGCGCCGTGGTAATCGGCACCACCAGCACGCCGTGGGCCAGTTCCGGCAGACGGTACAGGCTGGCGATGCGCTGGGAGATGATGTCCTGGTGCGGCGAGAACAGGTCGTAGGGCAGGGTTTCCCAGTCGGGAAAATGCAGCACCGGCAAATCGGGGGCGAAGAAGCTCAGCTCCTGCTCCAACCGTTCGGCACTTTGGCTGTCGGCGGTGAGCAGCAGGGTAAAGCGCTTGGCTGCGCTGGCAGCCTCAGCAATGGCCAGGCTCAGGGCGGCACCGGGCAGATTGCCCCAGTGCTGTTTACCTGCCGCGGCAGGGAGTAGCGGTAGACGCAGAACGGGCACGGAAGGTTGAGCTCCAAGCGTTGCGACAAAGTCGGTAATTGTAACGGGCCAAGGTGCCGCCTGTCAGTTGCTGACTGTGCCTATTACGGTTTGTAGGAAATGTAGTGGCTAAGACAAACAATGGCGTGTTTTGACTCAATATGTAGTGCCAAAAAGCGCGAATGTTTAGGAGGGTTACGGACAAGTCGGACGACTCGTCCAACTAGTGGCCTTCTGGAACCCGCGTATTTACTGGGCTGCAGCGGGGCGGTATTTTTTAGCAAGGACTTTTTGTTGGCTGGCGCGCATTGCGACGAGGGCGGTCGGGCGGCATAATGTAGCCCCTTTTTTCAGCCCCTACATGTGGAAGGTTCCCGTGACTCAGAAGCCCGACCAGTGTCTTGGTGAATGGATCGACCGTGAAGCACTCGCAGAAGCGATGATCCCGCTTATCGGTCAGCTGTACCGCAATAACAATGTGGTGAGCTCGATCTATGGCCGCAGCCTGATCAACCAGTCCGTCATCGCGATTCTCAAGGCGCACCGCTTTGCGCGCCATCGCTCTGCCGACGACAGCGAACTCTCCGTCCACGAAACATTCCCACTGCTCAAGGCCATGAGCGAGCTCAAGCTCGGCGCGGCCTCGGTAGACCTGGGCAAGTTGGCGTACAAATTCCGCAAGGAAGGCGCCGGCCGCACCGCCGAGCAGTTCGTGCGTGAAGAAATGGCCGATGTGGTTGGCCAGCAAAACGCAGCAGCCCGCAAAGGCACTGACGTTGTGCTGTACGGCTTCGGTCGTATCGGCCGCCTGCTGGCGCGCATCCTGATCGAAAAAACCGGTGGCGGCGACGGCCTGCGCCTGCGTGCCATTGTTGTGCGCAAAGGCGCCGACAACGACCTGACCAAACGCGCCAGCCTGCTGCGCCGCGACTCGGTACACGGTCCGTTCAACGGCACCATCGTCATTGACGAAGAAAACAACACCATCACCGCCAACGGTAACCTGATCCAGGTGATCTACGCGAAGAACCCGTCCGAGGTGGATTACACCCAGTACGGCATCAAGGACGCCCTGCTGGTGGACAACACCGGCGTATGGCGTGATGCCGAAGGCCTGGGCCAGCACCTGGCTTGCCCTGGTGTTGATCGCGTTGTTCTGACCGCGCCTGGCAAGGGCAAGCTGAAGAACATCGTGCACGGCATCAACCACGGTGAAATCACCGCTGACGACAAAATCGTCTCCGCCGCTTCCTGCACCACCAACGCCATCGTGCCGGTGCTCAAGGCTGTGAACGACAAGTTCGGCATCGTCAACGGTCACGTCGAAACCGTTCACTCGTACACCAACGACCAGAACCTGATCGACAACTTCCACAAAGGCGATCGCCGTGGCCGTAGCGCCGCGCTGAACATGGTCATCACCGAGACCGGTGCTGCTACCGCTGCTGCCAAGGCGCTGCCTGAGCTGGCCGGCAAGTTGACCGGTAACGCGATCCGCGTTCCTACGCCAAACGTGTCGATGGCCATTCTCAACCTGAACCTTGAGACTGCCGCCAGCCGTGAAGAGATGAACGAGTACCTGCGCTACATGGCGCTGCACTCCGATCTGCATAAGCAAATCGACTTCGTCAATTCCCAGGAAGTGGTATCCACCGACTTCGTCGGTTCGCGCCACGCCGGTGTGGTGGATGCCGAAGCGACCATCAGCCAGGACAACCGTGTTGTGCTGTACGTGTGGTACGACAACGAGTTCGGCTACAGCTGCCAGGTGGTTCGTGTGATGGAAGACATGGCCGGGGTCAACCCGCCTGCGTTTCCGCGCTAAGCATCAGCAGTAGATGAAAAAGCCCCGACTGGTTCGGGGCTTTTTTATGGCTGTGGGTTTCGGGCTGCCTGTGAGGGCCTCATCGGGGGCAAGCCCCCTCCCACAGTTTGATTTGTGAATATATTCAAATGTGCGAGGTGGCTTGCCCCCGATAGCGGTCGTTCAGCCGACGCATCAATTGAGCAACTGCCCGCGCAAGCTGTCCGACAACCCCTTCGGCGCCAGCCAGATACCCATATAGGCTTTCGCCAATTCAGTATCTCGACTGCTGAACACCACCTGGCCATTGATCTCCAAGTTCAAACCGCGCCCCGACCGAAAATCCAGGGCGTAACGATCCCCGCTGCGGATATTGCGAAAGCGCGCATGCAGTTGATCCAGCTCAGGCTTCAAACGAGCACTGGCTTGCTGGCGCTCCAACGTCGCGGTGGCGGCCTTTATCACATCGTTGCGGTCGATGTCGCGAAAGTAATACAGCACAAGGCGCAGGTCCTGTTGTTGTGCCCAGGCCTGTCTGGCGCTCACATCCGCAGAAGCATACAACGCGGCAGCGTACACATCGGCCCACAGGTAGGTGAGCACCGCCTGGTTTTTGCGGGCCAGGCCCTCGAACTGTGCGGGGAAATCAGCCTGCTTGAGTCGGTCGGCGTCATTGGCGTGAGCCGTGATCGACATCATCAGCATCAAACAGATAAAGAGTTGTCGCATAATGGTTCATCCCGAAATTGGCGCTGATTTGCGTCATGTAGTATGGCAAGACTGGCCTACGACGCGACCAAGGGTTAATGTGCGCGGCGTTGACCCTTATATAGACTGTGCCCCGGTTCACACACTTGAGCCAAATTGTCCTTCATGACCGCTGGCCGCGGCATGATTTAGCCAGGCGTCCAACCGTACGCCTGGCCTGTTCTGAGGAGTACGCATGGCTGTCTACAACTACGACGTGGTGGTACTGGGTTCCGGCCCGGCTGGAGAAGGTGCGGCGATGAACGCCGCGAAGGCAGGGCGCAAGGTGGCGATGGTCGATAGCCGTCGCCAGGTCGGCGGTAACTGCACCCACCTGGGTACCATCCCGTCCAAGGCCTTGCGTCACTCGGTCCGCCAGATCATGCAGTTCAACACCAACCCGATGTTCCGGGCCATTGGTGAGCCGCGCTGGTTCTCTTTCCCGGACGTGCTCAAGAGCGCCGAGAAAGTCATCTCCAAACAAGTGGCCTCGCGCACTGGCTACTACGCGCGTAACCGCGTCGACCTGTTCTTCGGCACCGGCAGTTTTGCCGACGAGCAAACCGTCGAAGTGGTCTGCGCCAACGGTGTGGTCGAGAAGCTGGTGGCCAAGCACATCATCATTGCCACCGGGTCGCGTCCGTATCGTCCGGCGGACATCGATTTCCACCACCCGCGTATCTACGATAGCGACACCATCCTGAGCCTGGGTCACACCCCGCGCAAACTGATCATCTACGGCGCCGGCGTGATTGGCTGTGAATACGCCTCGATCTTCAGCGGCCTGGGTGTATTGGTGGAGCTGGTGGATAACCGCGATCAGTTGCTGAGCTTCCTCGACTCGGAAATTTCCCAGGCGTTGAGCTACCACTTCAGCAACAACAACATCACCGTGCGCCACAACGAAGAGTACGAGCGGGTCGAAGGCCTGGATAACGGCGTGATTCTGCATCTCAAATCCGGCAAGAAGATCAAGGCCGACGCCTTGCTGTGGTGCAACGGTCGTACCGGCAACACCGACAAGCTGGGCATGGAAAACATCGGGGTCAAGGTCAACAGCCGTGGCCAGATCGAAGTGGATGAGAACTACCGCACCTGCGTGCCGAACATCTACGGCGCCGGTGACGTGATCGGCTGGCCAAGCCTGGCCAGTGCGGCACATGACCAGGGCCGTTCGGCCGCTGGCAGCATTGTCGATAATGGCAGCTGGCGCTACGTGAACGACGTGCCGACCGGGATCTACACGATTCCCGAGATCAGCTCGATCGGCAAGAACGAGCACGAGCTGACCAAGGCCAAGGTGCCTTACGAAGTGGGCAAGGCGTTCTTCAAGAGCATGGCGCGTGCACAGATCGCCGGCGAGCCCCAGGGCATGCTGAAGATCCTGTTCCATCGCGAGACCCTGGAAGTGCTCGGCGTGCATTGCTTCGGCTACCAGGCTTCGGAGATCGTGCACATCGGCCAGGCCATCATGAACCAGCCGGGCGAGCAAAATACCCTCAAGTATTTTGTGAACACCACGTTCAACTACCCGACCATGGCTGAAGCCTATCGGGTAGCGGCCTACGATGGCCTCAACCGGCTTTTTTGAGCGGCTCCGGCCGGTGGCCTGAGCCGGCCGGGGAGACCGATTTCAGTAATTCCCGAGAGTGGCAGTGGCCAAACCGGGAAAGTCTGTAATCAGGCTATCTACGCCGAAGTCGGCGAGCCTGCGCATCAGCGCAGGTTCGTTGACCGTCCACACCGACACATGCAGACCCTGGCGCTGGGCTTTCTCCAGACGTTCAGGGGTGCACAGCGTCCAGTTCAACGCCAGATACTCACAGCCATAGTTCTGCGCGACCTTCAGCGGGTCGAGCCAGGCGTATTCGGCCACCAGTCCACGTGACAGGTCCGGGGTGAGATCAACCGCCGCTTTCAACACTTCCCGCGAGCTTGAGGTCACGGTGACCTTGTCCATCAAGCCGAAACGTACCGCCATCTCGCGGATTGCCAGCACCGTAGTTGCGGCGCGGGTGCGCGAGGCGCTTTTGACTTCCAGTTGCCAGTGATCGAAGTCGCATTGTTCGAACAGCTCTTCCAGACGTGGGATCGGGCAGGGTTTGACCCAGCCTGGGCCGCCTTTGCGGGCGTCCATCTTCACCAGGTCTGCCGCCGAATACTCGACGACCTTGCCGCGCCGGTCGGTGGTGCGCTTGAGGGTCGGGTCGTGGATGACCATCAGCTCGCCGTCCATAGACAGGTGCAGATCCAGTTCGCAACGGCGTACGCCGTGCTTGAGGCATTCCTGGAAGCTGGTCAGGGTGTTTTCCGGTGCTTCGCCTTTGGCACCGCGGTGGCCGTAAATCAGGGTCACAGTTGCTCCTATGCGCCAGGCTGGCTGGCGGAGTGAATACGATTTCAGAGGTCGTCGCTTTGTTCCCGCGCCAGGCGGCGTTCCTGGGCCTGTTTCTGCAGGATGTAGCGGGCCAGCAATTGGCGCTGGGCATCGGTCATGGACTCGAATTCCGTGCCCACGTCAAAGCCATCGCCCTTGGGATCGCAATGGGTGACCCGCGCCCGCAGCAGCAGGCCGAGCGCCTGGGGCATCAGTACCAGCTTGACCGCCAGATGGACGCCGGTGGCCAGGGGGGCAGGGTGCTGGAAGTCGATGCCGCCTTCGGAGAGGATCACCGGCTGCGGTGCGCCCACCTCGTCCAGCAGGCCGCGCGCCATGATCTGGCTGAGCAGGTCCACGCGTTTGTTCTGCACACGCAGGAAGGCGGCGAGGGTGCGGTCCTTTTCGCTCAGTTGGCGCAGCAGGTGCTGGGCTTCGAACTCGCTCAGGTGCAGCTCACTGAGCAGGTTGAACAGCGGTGAATCATCCAGCAACACTTCCTTGCTCGCCGCTTCGGGGGCCGACAGGCTTTTGATTTGGAGTGCGATCATGTCGTCGATACGGTAGTATTCGCGGCGCTCTTCTTCATCTAATGTCGACATGGCGAACCCCAGGTAACGGTAATGGTCAGAGTGTAAAGCTGCTTACCAGACCCCGCCACCGGGACGTCTTCTTTTCCTCCGAACAAGCCCCGACATGTTCAGACCTCTCTTCGTATTTATTGGCACGCGTTATACCCGTGCAAAGCGCCGCAATCATTTTGTGTCGTTCATTTCCTTGACCTCGATGATCGGGCTCGCCTTGGGCGTGGTCGTGATGATTGTGGTGCTGTCGGTGATGAACGGCTTCGATCATGAGATGCGCACCCGCGTGCTGGGCATGGTGCCCCACGCGACCATCGAGTCCGGTGAGCCGATTAACGACTGGCAAAGCCTGGCCGCCAAGGTCAAGCAGAACCCCAAGGTCGTCGCCGTTGCGCCGTTTACCCAGATGCAGGGGCTGCTGACCCATGATGGCAAGGTGCAGAAGATCCTGCTCAATGGCATCGACCCGGCCCAGGAACGCAACGTGTCGATCATCGACAAGTTCATGTTGCAGGGCAAACTCGACGACCTGGCCCCCGGCAGCTTCGGCATCGTGATCGGCGACAAGGCGGCGGCCAAGCTCGGCGTGGGCCTTGGCGACAAGCTGACCTTCGTCGCGCCGGAAGTCACCGTGACCCCGGCCGGCATGTTCCCGCGCATGAAGCGCTTTACCGTGATCGGTACCTTCCATGTGGGCGCTGGCGAAATCGACGGCTACCTCGGCCTGACCAACCTCACCGACCTGGCCCGCCTGCAGCGCTGGCAGCCGGACCAGGTGCAGGGCCTGCGCCTCAAGTTCAGCGACCTGTTCGACGCCCCGCGCGGCGCCTGGGACATTGCCCAGAACTTGGGTGAAACCCAGTATTACGCCCGTGACTGGACCCGTACCCACGGCAACCTGTACCAGGCCATCCGCATGGAAAAAGCCATGATCGGCCTACTGCTGCTGCTGATCGTCGCTGTCGCCGCGTTCAATATCATCTCCACGCTGGTGATGGTGGTGAACGACAAGAAAGGCGATATCGCCATCCTGCGTACCCTTGGCGCCACGCCGGGGCAGATCATGGCGATCTTTATGGTGCAAGGCACCGTGATCGGCGTGGTCGGCACCTTGATCGGCACCGCGGTGGGCATTCTGGCCGCGCTGAACGTCAGCGCCGCCATCGCGTTGCTAGAGAAAGTGATCGGCCACAAGTTCCTCAACGCCGACGTCTACTTCATCGACTACTTGCCGTCCCAGGTTCAGGCCCAGGACGTGTTGATGGTGGGCGGCGCTGCGTTGGTCCTGAGTTTCCTTGCCACCCTGTATCCAGCCTGGCGCGCGGCACGTACCCAGCCAGCACAGGCCTTACGTTATGAGTGAATTGGGCATGAGTGAAAAAGCAATCCTGAGCTGCCGCAACCTGGGCAAATCCTACGAGGAAGGCCCGGAGTCGGTGGTGGTGCTGTCCAACCTGCAACTGGAACTGCATCCGGGCGAGCGCGTGGCGATCGTCGGCAGTTCCGGCTCCGGCAAAAGTACCTTGCTGAACCTGTTGGGCGGCCTTGATACGCCGTCCCAGGGCAGCGTGTGGCTGGCCGGCGAAGAGTTGTCGGCCTTGAATGAAAAGGCCCGAGGCCAACTGCGCAATCGTTCGTTGGGTTTTGTGTATCAGTTCCACCACCTGCTGCCGGAATTCACCGCCCTGGAAAACGTGTGCATGCCGCTGCTGATCGGCAAGACTGCGATCCCGGAAGCCCGTCAGCGTGCCAAGGCGCTGCTGGAGCGCGTCGGCCTCGGCCATCGCCTGGAGCACAAACCGGCCGAGCTGTCCGGCGGCGAGCGCCAGCGTGTGGCAATTGCCCGCGCCCTGGTGAACAACCCGGGCCTGGTAATGCTCGACGAGCCCACCGGCAACCTCGACTCCCATACCGCCCAAGGCATCAAGGACTTGATGCTGGAACTGAGCACCCAGATGCGCACCGCGTTCCTGGTGGTGACCCATGACATGAGCATGGCCCGCCAGATGGACCGCGTGCTGCACCTGCAGGAAGGTCATCTGGTCGCCATCTGACCCGTTTCAAGCCCGACGCCTGGCGTCGGGCTTTTTCAATTTTTCAGGCGGTGCCCGCGAATGTTCAGACCGTTATCGATTTTCATCGGCACGCGCTATACCCGCGCCAAGCGCCGCAATCGTTTTGTTTCATTTATCTCGATGACCTCGATGATCGGCCTCGCCCTGGGCGTGTTGGCGATGATCGTGGTGCTGTCGGTGATGAACGGCTTCCAGCGCGAAATGAGCTCGCGCATCCTCGGCATGGTGCCCCACGCCACTATCGTCGGTGTGAACCCGATTGATGATTGGCAGCCGGTGGCCGCCGCCGCGATGAAGAATCCACAAGTCACCGCTGCGGTGCCATTCACGCAGATGGACGGCATGTTCTCCTACAAGGGCGCCATGCAGCCGATCGAGATCAGCGGCGTTGACCCGGCCCAGGAAGGCAAGGTGTCGATCGTGGCCCAGCACATCGTGCAGGGCAAACTCGAAGACCTGAAGCCCGGCGAGTTCGGCGTGGTGGTCGGCGAAATCACTGCACGGCGTTTTCGCTTGAATGTGGGCGACAAGCTCACCCTGATCGTGCCGGAAATCAGTACCGCGCCAGGGGGTATCACCCCGCGTATGCAGCGCTTGAACGTGGTCGGGATCTTCAAGGTCGGCGCCGAGCTGGACGGCTCCATGGCGTTGATCCACATGGCTGACGCGGCGGAAATCCAGCATTGGCAGCCGAACCAGGTGCAGAGCGTGCGTCTGGCCGTGAAGGATTTGTACGCGGCGCCCAAGGTGTCGACGGACATTGCCACCGGCCTCGGCGCGGCCTACAAGGCGGATGACTGGACCCACACCCAAGGCAGCCTGTTCAGCGCGATGAAGATGGAAAAGACCATGATCGGCCTGTTGTTGCTGATGATCGTTGCCGTGGCGGCGTTCAACATCATCGCTACGTTGATCATGGTGGTAAACGACAAAGGCGCGGACATCGCGATCCTGCGCACCATCGGCGCCACGCCCCGGCAGATCATGGCGATCTTCATGGTGCAGGGCACTGTGATTGGCATTGTCGGCACCTTGATCGGCGGCGTGTTGGGCGTGATTGCAGCGCTGAACGTGAGCGAACTGGTGGGCTGGGTCGAGCGGGTGAGCGGGCAGCATATCTTCAGTTCGGATGTGTATTTCGTCAGCAACCTGCCTTCGGAGCTGCAGGGTGGGGATGTGCTGCTGATCTGCACGGCGGGCTTTGTGTTGAGCTTTTTGGCGACGTTGTATCCGGCGTATCGGGCGGCGAAGATTGAGCCGGCGCATGCCTTGAGATACTCCTAGTGTTTTAGACCGCTATCGGGGGCTTACCCCGATAGCGCCCGCCCAGCTTGCATCAATCCTGGTTGGGCAACTCAATCACAAACCGGGTAACCCCCGCCTCGGACTCACAAAAAATCCTCCCCCCATGCGCCCGCACAATCGACTGGGTAATCGCCAGCCCCAGCCCCGCGTGCTCGCTGCTGCCTTCATGTCGTGCCGGATCGGCCCGGTAGAACCGATCAAACAGCCTCGGCAGCACATTCGCCGGGATGCCTGCGCCGGTATTCTCCACGGTCAGTTTCGCACCCCGTTCATCGTCGCTCATGCGCACACGCACCTCGCCGCTTGCCGGGGTAAACCGCAGCGCGTTATCCAGCAAGTTCGACAAGGCCCGGCGCAACATGCCGCGATCCCCCGCTGTGTGGGCAGTGCCTTCGCGCACCAGCGAGACCTGCGCGTCCTCCGCCAGCAACGCAAAAAACTCCAACAACGCCTCCACTTCATCAGCCAGTGCCAAAGGTTCGCGCTTGGGCACCAACAAACCATGATCCGCCTTGGCCAGGTACAGCATGTCGTTGACCAGTTGCGCCATCCATTGCAGCTCTTCGAGGTTGCTGTGCAGCGCCTCGCGGTAGTCCTCCAGCGGCCGCGGCTGGGTGAGGATGACCTGGGTCTGGGTCAGCAGGTTCGACAGCGGCGTGCGCAGTTCATGGGCGATATCGGCAGAGAACGCCGACAGGCGCTGGAACGCATCGTCCAGTCGACCCAGCATGGCGTTGAAGGCCTGGGCCAGCTCAGCCAGTTCCACCGGCATATGCTGCTGAGGCAGGCGTTGGGTGAGGGAGTGGGCCGACACACTGGCGGCCACTTCACCCATGCGCCGCAACGGCCGTAACCCGCTGCGTGCAGCCCAGGCGCCGAGGAGCGCGGTGGCCAGGGCGCAGAGTCCGACCGTGAGCCAGATCAAATGCTGCATGCGTTGCAAGAAATGTTGATGGTGAGTGATGTCGAGCATCAGGCTCAGTTGCGGTGAGTCGGCTTGGCCAGCGTTGAGGGGCGCGTTGTAGACGCGGTAGTCGGTGCCGGCGTTTTGCAGGTTATGCAGGCCAGGCGCGGAGGGCAGGGTGACGCTCGGCGCATCGTCCAGCCAGCGCTGGTCGGCGTAGGTAATGCGCAGTGCAAGGTCGGGCTGTCGGTTGAGCTCAGCGCGCAGTTGCGCCTCACGTTGGCTGAAACCTTGCAGCGAGTCTACGCCCTGCAAAGTGCTGCGCAACGCCACCAGTTTGCTGTCGAGTTGCTGCTGGTCCAACTCGATAAAGTGCGCCTCACTGGCTTGATTGAACAGCACCCCTGCAATCAGCGAGACCACCGCCGTGCAGGCGGCAAACAACAGCGCCAGGCGGCTGGCGAGGGACAGGTGCTTGATCAATTGCAACGTTCCTCCAGCACATAGCCCATGCCGCGCACGGTGTGGATCAGTTTAGTAGGGAAGCTGTCATCGACCTTGAGGCGCAGGCGGCGGATCGCCACTTCGATGATGTTGGTGTCGCTGTCGAAGTTCATGTCCCACACCTGGGAGGCGATCAGCGACTTGGGCAGCACTTCGCCCTGGCGGCGCAGCAGCAGTTCCAGCAGGGCGAACTCCTTGGCGGTCAGGTCGATGCGTTGGCCGTCCCGTTCGACCCGGCGGCGAATCAGGTCCAGACGCAGGTCGGCCAGTTGCAGGGCGGTTTCCTGCGGTGCGCTGCTGCCGCGCCGCAACAGGCTGCGCACCCGCGCGAGCAGTTCGGAGAAGGCAAACGGCTTGACCAGGTAATCATCGGCGCCCAGCTCAAGGCCATGCACGCGGTCTTCTACCGCGTCGCGGGCGGTGAGGAACAGCACCGGGATATCCAGGCCCGCGCTGCGCACGGCTTGCAGGATCTGCCAACCATCGCGGCCAGGCAGCATCACATCGAGGATCAGCAGGTCGTAGTCGCCAGTCAGCGCGAGGTGCTGGCCGCTGGTGCCGTCGGCCACCAGTTCGGTGGTAAATCCCGCCTCGGCCAAGCCCTGGCGCAGGTAATGGCCGGTTTTCGGTTGGTCTTCGACGATCAGCAGTTTCATGGGCAACTCTTGGCAGCGGGTGACGAGGGGCTTTATACCGTGGAGGCGAGGGCAAGGGCGCAACCTGACAAAGTTGTAATCTAGCAGTCAGCTGGCTGGCAGCGGCGTAATCTTAAAGTGCCGCGCAGGCTGGTTTTATATTTTTGGAGAACAAAGATGACGTTGCGTACACCCCTGTTGTTGGCGGGTTGCCTGTTGGCGTTGAGTTTCAATGCGATGGCGGATGCCGCCCATACCTACGCGTTTGGTCAACCCGCTGCGGCTGACAAGGCCACGCGCACCGTGGAAGTGACGCTGCAGGACATTGCCTTTGCGCCCAAGTCCCTGGATGTAAAAGCCGGTGAGACGGTGCGCTTCGTATTGGTCAACAAAGGCCAGTTGCTGCATGAATTCAACCTCGGCGACGCGGCGATGCATGCGGCGCATCAGAAAGAAATGTTGCAGATGCAGGCCAGCGGCATGCTCACGTCCACCGGCATGGGCAAGATGGACCACAGCGCCATGGGCCATGGTGCGATGAAGCACGATGACCCGAACAGCGTGTTGGTGGAGCCCGGTAAAACCGCTGAGCTGACCTGGACGTTCAGCAAGGCCACCGGCCTGGAGTTCGCCTGCAACCTGCCCGGGCATTACCAGGCTGGCATGGTCGGAAAGCTTAACGTCGAATGACCGCAACGTGCAGTTGCCCTGCGAGCTTCAAGGCGGTATCTACGGAGGGTGTGGGTAGTGGTGCGGTTTTTGAGGCAGCGCAAAGGCTGGTAGACTGGCGCGGTTTATTTAGCCAGGTTTCCGCCATGCATCCCGCAGCCGAACATTCGCCGCTGGGCAAGTCCAGTGAATACATCAGCACCTACACGCCTTCATTGCTGTTCCCGATTCCGCGCGCCGCCAAGTGGGCCGAGCTGGGCCTGAGTGCCGCGACCCTGCCTTACAAGGGCGTGGACTTCTGGAACTGCTTCGAACTGTCCTGGTTATTGCCGTCGGGCAAGCCGGTGGTGGCCATCGGTGAATTCAGTATCCCGGCAGACTCGCCGAATATCATCGAATCCAAGTCCTTCAAGCTGTACCTCAACTCGCTGAACCAGACGGCCTTTGCCGATACCCAAAGCCTGGAAGCCACACTGCGCGACGACCTGAGCGCCGCCGCCGGCAAGCCGGTGACCGTGCGCATCCGCCGTCTGGCCGAGATCGAGGCCGAAGGGGTGATGGCGTTGCCGGGTGTGTGCATTGACGACCTCGACATCAGTGTCAGCAACTACGAGCACCCGCTGCCGGAACTGCTGCGTTGCGATGACTCGCGGATCGTCGAGGAGAGCGTGCACAGCCATCTGCTCAAGTCCAACTGCCCAGTCACCAGCCAGCCGGACTGGGGCAGCGTGGTGGTGGAGTACCGTGGTCACGCGCTGGATCATGCCAGCCTGCTGGAGTACATCGTGAGTTTTCGCCAGCACTCAGACTTCCATGAGCAGTGTGTGGAGCGCATCTTCCTGGACTTGCAGCGCCTGCTGAAGCCGGAGAAATTGACGGTGTATGCGCGGTATGTGCGACGCGGCGGGTTGGATATAAACCCGTATCGCAGTACGGAGGATGTGCCGTTCCAGAATGTGCGCCTGGCTCGTCAGTAAGTAAATGTGGGAGGGTGCCCCCTCCCACATTTTAGTGTTGTCCTTGGCTTGGGTTCGGGTTAGATGCCCATATTGCCCAAGGTGATCATGATATTGCGCAGCGTCCCGGAAATCACCGGGTGCTCCTCATCGAACTCTATGGCCGCTTTATTCACATCGTCGGAAATGCTGGGTGTTTGAGTGGCCGGCTCAAGATCAAGTTGTAATTCAAACTTGGCAATCAGGGCTTCCAGCGCTTCACGTTTTTCTTCCGGCAGTGGCGGTTCCTGTTCCAACTGCCCGCGCAGGATATTGACCTGTTCTTCCAGTTTTTTGCGATCAGGCATGACGTTCTTCCTTTTATCGATAGGCACTGGCATAGACCGCGGCACGCCGAGAAAGGTCTACGGGCTGACCTGCAGATTAATCCACCGGCGCCGACTGTGCATGATCTCGATCAGGGCTTTTCGCCTTTGAGCTGGCGCAGGCTGATGTCCGCCAGGCAGGTGCCGAGTTCGCCGAGGTGGTCGATCACCGAATGTACGCCCAGCCCATACAGCGCCACGGTGGCTTTACCACGCTTGCGCTCGCGTTCCGGTTCGCTCAACGCTTGCCATTGCGCGGGTGGCAGTCCGCATAGCGAGCCGCAGGAGGCGAGGCCGATGGTCCACAGCCCGGCGTTGAGCCCCGATTGCAGCAAACGCGGTTCGCCACTGACCAGTACGCAGCCTTCAAGGCGTTGAATGTTCAGTTCCATCAAGGCTTCCCAACAGGCATGGGGCGCGGGCCAGCGGATGGAAGAGGGAGAGGCGGCCTTGAGCCAACCAGGTAATACGGCGGCCAATGGTGTGGTCACCGAAGGCGGCAGCTCATCCAGCCAGGCGCAGGGGACACCTTGTTCCTTGAGGCTGCGCAGGATTTTCAGGGCACCGGGCGTGGCTTGGGAGTCCTGGAAGGGTGAATCGGTACGCGCCTGGGAACCAAAGTCCACCAGGCAACCACTCAGGCCAAACAGAACAGCAGTCAAGGCGGGTGCGCTGGCGATGGCTATCTCGGCGTGAGGCATGTCGACATCCCTGAAATAGCTGTGACGCTATCGGGGCCGGATGACAAGCCGATGACAGGGAGGTTAATTGTAGGAATTTTGTCCATTTTCTGTGTGTCGTTTCCTGACGACTGCCTAAATGGACGCTTCCGTCATATACTGACGGCCTCATTCAGGGCATAGCGCCCATGACAGACCATTCAAGGAGCAAAAGCTATGCGCTGGAGCCATTACTTCGCTCAGCTGTCGGTGTGTGCCACCGTCATGCTGGCCCCGTTCGCTGCCCAGGCTGCGACGGAAGATGATCCATGGGAAAGCGTCAACCGCCCGATCTTTACCTTCAACGACACCGTTGATACCTATGCCCTCAAGCCTTTGGCCCAGGGGTATGAGTGGATCACGCCGCAATTTGTCGAAGACGGTATCCACAACTTCTTCCGCAATATCGGCGATGTCGGCAACCTGGCCAACAATGTGCTGCAACTCAAGCCGCATAACGCAGGCGTTGATACGGCGCGTTTGCTGGTCAACACCACCTTCGGCGTGCTGGGCTTCATTGATGTCGGCACCAAAATGGGGCTGCAACGCAGCGATGAAGACTTCGGTCAGACCCTGGGTTACTGGGGCGTGGGCAGCGGTCCCTACGTGATGCTGCCTTTGCTGGGCCCGAGCACACTGCGTGATGCACCGTCCAAATACGTCGACAGCTATACTCAACCGTATCGCTACATGAACGATATTGGCTGGCGCAACAGCACCATGGGCCTGAACATTGTCGATACCCGTGCCAGCTTGCTCGACAGTGAGAAGCTGATCACCGGCGACAAGTACACCTTCATTCGTAACGCCTACCTGCAGAACCGCGAATTCAAGGTCAAGGATGGCAAGGTCGTCGACGACTTTTAAGCTGTGATGTTTTGAAATGAAAAAAAAGGCGACGCTTGGCGGTCGCCTTTTTTATGCGCGGGTTTCAGCGCATTTTCAGGATCTTGAGGCCTAGGTGCTGGTTTTCGCCCTCGTTCTTGGCCCATACCACTTCGGTATCTGCTTCCAGGCCGGCAAGGGCTGCATGCTCCGAATCGATGCGTACGGTCAGTTTATCGCCCACGTTGAACTGGCGGGGTGCCTGCACCTGCATCCCAGAGCTGGAAAGGTCCACGCAAACCCCGGCAATCTCCTGCCCGGCGTGGATCAAAGACACCTCGGCATCCACTCGCATGCGGATGAAATCGCGTTTCTCGGCGTAGTCGCGCTCGTGTTCGCTCATGGGTTCCATCCTTACTTTGTGTTGTGGTCGTGGCTATTCTTATAACTCCCGGTGATTTGCGATGTAAAGACGCCCGGCGACCATCGGCATGAGCTTGAAACACCTGGCGGATGGGAGTACCGTCTGCGCCTTAGAAGGGCACCTCTGCTTTACAGTTGTGCGTGGGCAATACGCCTATGCTTTGTAGGACAGAGAGGCTAGAAAGCGAATCCAGTAGTGTGATCCCGGCCATTGCCGAGTCGCCTACGCCAACCTAATTCTGGCGCCGTTTGCCCACATGCAAAAAACCAGTGCCACGCTGCTGATAATCGATGACGACGAAGTAGTGCGCGCGAGCCTCGCGGCCTATTTGGAAGACAGTGGCTTCAGCGTCCTGCAGGCCAGCAATGGCCAACAGGGTCTCCAGGTATTCGAGCGCGACCAGCCCGACCTCGTGATCTGCGATCTGCGCATGCCCCAGATGGGCGGCTTGGAGCTGATTCGCCAGGTGACCGAGATTGCCCCGCAGACGCCGGTGATTGTCGTGTCCGGCGCTGGCGTGATGAACGATGCTGTCGAGGCTTTGCGCCTGGGGGCGGCCGACTACCTGATCAAACCCCTGGAAGACCTGGCGGTGCTGGAGCACTCGGTGCGCCGCGCCTTGGATCGTGCACGTTTGCTGGTCGAGAACCAGCGTTACCGCGAAAAGCTCGAAACCGCCAACCGCGAACTCGAAGCCAGCCTCAACCTGCTCCAGGAAGACCAGAACGCCGGTCGCCAGGTGCAGATGAACATGCTGCCGGTCAGCCCCTGGACTATCGACGAGTTCAAGTTTGCGCACCAGATCATCCCCTCGCTGTACCTGTCGGGTGATTTTGTCGACTATTTCCGTGTGGATGAGCGACGTGTGGCGTTTTACCTGGCCGACGTTTCGGGCCACGGCGCGTCTTCTGCTTTTGTCACCGTGTTGTTGAAGTTCATGACCACGCGGCTGTTGTTTGAATCCAAGCGCAATGGCACCTTGCCGGAGTTCACCCCGTCCGAGGTGCTGGGCCACATCAACCGAGGCCTGATCAGCTGCAAGCTGGGCAAGCACGTGACGATGGTCGGCGGCGTTATCGATGAAGAAACCGGTCTTTTGACCTACAGTATTGGCGGTCACCTGCCGATGCCTGTTTTATACACTCCCGACAGTGTGCGTTACCTGGAAGGGCGTGGTCTGCCCGTCGGCTTGTTCAATGAAGCCACCTACGAAGACCACATCCTGGAACTGCCGCCGACCTTCAGCCTGACGCTGATGTCCGATGGCATCCTGGACCTTCTTCCAGAGCCTACACTCAAAGAGAAAGAAGCCGCCTTGCCCCAACGGGTCAAGGCAGCGGGCGGCAGCCTGGATGGCCTGCGGCAGGTTTTTGGATTGGCCACGCTAGGGGAGATGCCGGATGATATCGCCCTATTGGTGTTGAGCAGGAATCTTTGATGAGTACCGGAAGAATCCAATTCGCTGAGCAAGACGGGACCTTCGTCCTGAAATTTGTCGGTGAAGTGCGCCTGACCTTGTGTTCGGCGCTGGATGCGACGATTGAGCGGATCTTCACTGCGCTGAATTTCTCGGCGATCGTGATCGATCTGACCGAAACCCGCAGCATCGACAGCACCACCCTTGGCCTGCTGGCCAAGTTGTCCATTCTGTCTCGGCAGAAGGTCGGCCTCTTGCCGACAGTCGTCACCACCCACGAAGACATCACCCGGCTGCTGCAATCCATGGGCTTCGACCAGGTGTTCAACATCGTTGATCGCCCGATCCCGTGCCCGGAATGCCTGACCGACCTGCCTTCCCAGGACCAGTCCGAGGAAGTCGTGCGGGTGAAGGTGCTGGAAGCGCACAAAATCCTGATGGGCCTCAACGAGTCCAATCGCGAAGCGTTCCACGACCTCGTGAATGCCCTGGAACGTCACTGATCCCAATTCAAACGCTATCAAACAGTGGGAGGGGGCTTGCCCCCCGATGGCGGACTGTCAGTTACAAATAAGTTGACTGACCCCCTGCTATCGCGAGCCCCCTCCCACATTTAGTTTGCGACTGGCTTGAGACTGGCGCACAAAAAAGGGCGGTACCCCAAAGGTACCGCCCTTTTTGCCGCTATCCGCCTTTACAGCTTGGCCGACAACAACGCCTCCAGCTTCTCCTGGTCCCGCGCGAACTGACGAATCCCCTCCGCCAGCTTCTCAGTCGCCATCGCATCCTCGTTGGATTCCCAGCGGAACTGCGCTTCAGTCATATGCACCCGCGCTTCACCGGCATGCCCTGGCGACAACTTGCGTTCCAGCTTGCCTTCATCCGCCGCCAGCTTTTCCAGCAGGTCCGGGCTGATGGTCAGGCGGTCACACCCGGCCAGCTCTTCAATCTGGCTCAGATTACGGAAGCTCGCACCCATCACCACGGTCTTGTAGCCATTGGCCTTGTAGTAGTTGTAGATGCGCGTCACCGACTGTACGCCCGGATCATCGGAACCGGTGTAGTCGTTGCCATTGGCCTTCTTGTACCAATCGTAAATACGACCCACGAACGGCGAAATCAGGAAGACCCCAGCCTCGGCACACGCCACGGCCTGGGCAAAGGAGAACAGCAGCGTCAGGTTGGTCTGGATGCCTTCTTTTTCCAGCTTCTCCGCCGCGCGGATGCCTTCCCAGGTGGAAGCGATCTTGATCAGCACGCGGTCACGGCCAACGCCGGCTTTGTCGTACAGGTCGATCAGACGGTGCGCACGCTTGAGAATCGCGCCTTCGTCGAAGGACAAGCGCGCATCCACCTCAGTGGAAATACGGCCCGGAACCACTTTCAGAATCTCTTGACCTACCGCTACTGCGAAACGGTCACTGGCCAGGCCCACATCACCGTTGCAATCTTGCACGCACTCATCGAGCAGCTTGGCATAGCCCGGAATCGACGCGGCCTTGAGCAGAAGGGAAGGGTTGGTAGTCGCATCCTGCGGCTTGAGCTTGGCGAGGGTAGAAAAATCGCCGGTATCGGCTACGACAGTGGTGAATTGCTTGAGTTGTTCCAGCTTGGAAGTCATGGGCGTGCTCTGTCCTATGGGTCTGATGACATTACCCGAGCGCCGACAGGTGCTCAAGGGCGCAAATGCGTTCGATCGTTTGCGAGGGCAACAACCTGAAAACAGCCGGTTGAATGCTCGGCCATACTGCTCAATAGGAGGGCAAAACTGACCGCAGGTTCAACCCAACTGCCATGTGGGCAACGCGGTCCCGTGATGCACACTGTTAAAAATGTGGAAGGGGGTTTGCCCCCGATAGCACTGTATCAGTCGGTCCATATCCACTGACCCGCTGCAAGCCAACCAATCAACGCCCTTCCAACAAAGCCCCAGCCTGATCCAGCAATGCCAACGGATCCGCAGCCTTATGAATATCCACCGACAACAACTGCCTGAACTTGCGCGCCCCAGGGAACCCGGTACCGAGTCCCAGCACATGCCGCGTAATATGATGCATCGTCCCGCCACCGGCCAAATGCTCAGCAATATAAGGCCGCAATTGCGCCAACGCCTCAGCCCGGCTGATCACCGGCGCCTCACTCCCAAACAACTGCTGATCCACCTCCGCCAGCAGATACGGATTGTGATAAGCCTCCCGGCCCAGCATCACCCCATCAAACGTCTGCAAATGCTCGTGGCACTGCCCCAGCGTCTTGATGCCCCCGTTGAGCACAATCTCCAACTCCGGAAAGTCCTGCTTCAACTGCGCCGCCACGTCATAGCGCAACGGCGGAATGTCCCGATTCTCCTTCGGCGACAACCCTTCCAGAATTGCAATCCGCGCATGCACGGTGAAACTGGTGCAACCCGCATCCTTCACCGTCCCGACGAAATCACACAGCTCGGCATAACTGTCCCGACCGTTGATCCCGATACGGTGCTTCACCGTCACCGGAATCGAAACCGCATCGCGCATCGCCTTCACACAATCGGCCACCAGCGCAGGGTGAGCCATCAGGATCGCGCCGATCATGTTGTTCTGAACGCGGTCGCTTGGGCAGCCGACGTTCAGGTTCACTTCGTCGTAACCAGCGGCTTCGGCCATGCGGGCGCAGGCGGCCAGATCAGCTGGGACACTGCCGCCCAACTGCAACGCCAGCGGGTGTTCGGCTTCGTTGTGGCGCAGAAAGCGGTCGTGGTCGCCGTGGAGGATCGCGCCGGTGGTGACCATCTCGGTGTAGAGCAGGGTGTGTTTGGAGAGTAGACGTAGGAAGAACCGGCAGTGGCGGTCGGTCCAGTCCATCATCGGGGCGACGGAGAAGCGGCGGGAGAGTGGGGCGGTTTGTAGGGGCATGGGGGAATCTGAGTCAGCGAGGCGAATGGGGTGCAGTTTATCAGGGATGGGTATTGGGTGTCGGTGGTGTGCAGTTCACCTCGTACGGGGACGTTACCGTGTATGAAGCACGCCGAGAATTGCAGGCTATCACCGCCTACCCGGTACGGGATTAGATAAGACCAGTTGGGTACTGCCCATTCGCGGGTGTTTTTGACCCTGCCTTCACGGCCCATGGAGGGAAACTGAGCCGGTTTGTCGACGCTGGCGCAAATAGCGCCGAAGAAATAATCAGCAACCTATTGATTTTCAAGGAAAATTAGTTGGCTTCGTCTTCCGGGTTTTTGAGTGCTTTTTTAAGCCACTCAAGTGTGAGGTGTGTTTGGGAGTGAATCGTTGCTTTTCCTCTGCCAACGCAAAGCCGGGTATCGTGGTCTGACCCCGATATCCCGCGCCACTCACGGTGACGCGGGTAGAACCCAAGCCCTTCACCTAGGGTAGTCGGCATAAAGCAGAGTCAGTTATCACGACCCGGCGCCAAGAGAGTCATGCAATAAACGCATGCTTACATGGCTAACCTCTCCAGTATCAATGTCTATCACGCTCAATGTACCGTCCGAAAAAGAGCAACCAGTATCGATATAAACGACATTGCCCAATGTATGCACATGGGGGACTGTCGAGTGGCCCACATATAACTTATCCAGACCTATGATCGGTGCCTGGTTTTGCTGTTCTATTCTTTCCCTGGCATAGAGTGCGGTGTTCAACGCTTGTTGTTGGGCGGATTCCCCGCGCATGCCACTGATAGCGTCTTTGGCGTCTTGCCAACTTTGGGTAGCACATGAAAGAAAGGCTTCAGCATGGACAATGCCGATTTTTCGACCATCCGATAAGTTGACCTCGATCATGACTGGGAGCGTTTGCAGTAGGTTGTAGATCTCGTTCTGGACGCTGGGCGACAGCGCGTAAAGCCACGCTCCGCCGTTTCGGGTGTGCCTGTTGATGTCGCCGCGACCGGATAGGCAATCAATAAGCATCTGCTCGTGGTTGCCACGTACGCCGTAAAACCATGGTTCGCTGAGCCACTTCAACACGTCAATAGAGTCAGGGCCTCTATCAATAAGATCGCCCACACAAAACAAGCGATCTTGTTGGGTGTTGAAGTTTACTTTTTCCAGGAGTGACGCGAGTAGCTTGAAATGCCCGTGAATATCACCCACCACAAAGTCGCGGCCCTTTGGGTTGGATTCAAATACTTTGATGGTGGACATGTTCAAGGCTTCGATGGGGTGGACATTAACGGACTATATCATTGCCAATGCCTGCGAAAACCTGGCGTCATCCCCAAATCAGGCAACCTGAACCCTACCTGTCGCCCAGCAAAGCTTCATAATTCCCTGCGCCGTTGAGGTCTACGATTCCCTGCAAGAGAGGACCCCAGCGCCTCCAGCCCACAGGGAACTGAAACCATGATTTCAAACCTCGTCAAAATCACAATGATCACCGGCACGTTGTTGTTGAGCGCTTGTTCATCTTCCCCAGCCGTGAGCAGTGACCCGTGCTTTTCAGGTGGATGCCAGGCATTTGGCGACCGCAGTCCCAACAAAGCCACCAAGATGAATGCTGGTGGCAGTGGGCTGGGGAGTAGTTATGGGGAGTATGGGTCGGGGTTGTTGCATGATGATTGATGGGGTGGTGGGGCAGTGGGGCAGTCACTGGGGTGGTGACTGACCCATTGCTATCGGGGGCAAGCCCCCTCCCACATTGGAACTGAGATTGGGGCGGGAAATGTCAGTGGCCGCCCTTCATGCGCCGCGCGATCACGTAAATGCCCAGCCCGACCAGCGCCGTAGCGGCACCTATATAGCCGGTACTGGTCCAGCCCAACCCCGCCGTAATCGCCATCCCGCCAAACCATGGTCCCAGCGCGTTCGCCAGGTTGAAGGCCGCGTGGTTGGATGCCGCCGCGAGGCTCGGTGCTTCATGGGCGATGTCCATCAGGCGGATTTGCAACGGTGCGGCCAGGGCGATCATGGTGCCGACCAATGCGATGCCCACTAGCACGCCCCATAGCGAACTCGCTGCAAAGTGGAAGAACACCAGCACGGCCATCGACCACACCAGAATCCAACCCACCGCGCGAAATTGCATGCGGTCAAACAGCTTGCCGCCGGCGATGTTGCCAATGATGCCGCCGACGCCAAACGCGGCGAGGCCGAAGGGGATCCACTGCGGTGACACTTTGGTCACTTCGAGCATGGTCGGCGCCAGGTAGCTGAACACGCAGAACATGCCGGCAAAGCCAATCGCGCCGATGGACAGGGCCATCCACACCTGGGGCTTGGTGAAGGCGCGCAGTTCCTTGCGCGGGTCGCTGCGTTGTTCGTCGTGGCGGTGGGGTACGAATTGCCAGACCAGCGCAATGGTGCACAGGGCGATGACGCTGACCAGCGCAAACGCCGAGCGCCAGCCCAGGTGTTGGCCGAGGAAGGTGGCGATGGGGTTGCCCAGCAACATGGCCAGCGTCAGGCCGAGCATTACCCGGGCGACGGCGCCGGCACGTTTGTCGTTGGGCACCATGCTGGAGGCGACCACGGCGGCGATGCCGAAGTAGGCGCCATGGGGCAGGCCGCTGATAAAGCGGAACGCCACCAGCGAGCCGAAGGTCGGGGTGAAGGCTGTGGCGAAGTTGCCCAGTGCATACAGGCCCATCAACAACAACAGCATGTGTTTGCGCAGCAGCTTGGCGCCGAGGATGGCCAGCAGGGGCGCGCCGACCATCACACCCAGCGCGTAGGCGCTGATGGCGTGGCCGACCTGGGGTTCGCTTAAACCCAGGTTCTGGGCGATGTCGGGCATCAGGCCCATGATGGCGAATTCGCCGGTGCCGATTGCGAAAGCGCCCACAGCCATGGCCGCTTCCATTTTGGCGGCACTGCGCGCGGGCAGCACGTGCCCGGGTGTTTGGTGGATAGACATGGATCGCCTGTTTGGAAGGAGTGCATAAAGGAGAGCCGCCGATGCTACGCAAGCTGCGGCGAAGGTGTCTAGAACCGCTGATTCAGGCAGAGTTCCGTGCCTGTGACCCCACGTCGCGCCTACCATACTTGACACCGGCCCGATAAAAGCCGCGATTTAGAGCTGTCAATTGGCCAAACGGCGCATAAACGCTGTTTGCCGTGATATTCTGCGCGCCGTCCTGGTCTAGTCTTTCCTGGTGCGTACACCCGTATACGTCCCAGCGATTGGCTGTCGCCCAGGTAGCTGAAGCCAATAATGATAAGAAGTCAGCGCAGAAGGGACATAAAAGTGAGGTCGATACGTCGGCCTTGTGTGCCCACCCTGCGGCCCTCGTGTGAATGTGCAAACCCCGCGGTACGTTGCCTGGCGTAGCGTGATCGAGGGTTGCCCGTTCTCCGGGGTAGCGGGGCGGATGGCGTTTTATCATAGGTGCTACTGATGTTTAAGAAAGTAAACACTGCCCTGCTGGGGCTGGCTTTGTCGATGGGGATCACGTCCGTTCACGCGGAAGAGGCAAAGAAAGTCGATGTGCTGCTGATCGGCGGCGGCATCATGAGTGCGACCCTGGGTGTCTGGCTTAACGAGCTGGAACCGGAATGGTCGATGGAAATGGTCGAGCGCCTCGATGGCGTGGCCGAAGAAAGCTCCAACGGCTGGAACAACGCCGGTACCGGTCACTCGGCCCTGGCTGAGCTGAACTACACCCCGGAAGACAAGAACGGCAACGTTGAGATCCCGAAAGCGGTCGAGATCAACGAAGCGTTCCAGATCTCCCGTCAGTTCTGGTCCTGGCAGGTCCAGCAGGGCGTGCTGAAGAACCCGCGTTCGTTCATCAACACCACTCCGCACATGAGCTTTGTGTGGGGCGATGACAACATCAAGTTCCTCAAGAAGCGCTACGAAGCCCTGCAAGCGAGCCCGTTGTTCGCCGGCATGCAGTACTCCGAAGACCCGGCGCAGATCGCCAAGTGGGTTCCGCTGATGATGGAAGGGCGTGACCCGAACCAGAAAATCGCGGCCACCTGGAGCCCGCTGGGTACCGACATGAACTTCGGCGAGATCACCCGCCAGTTCGTTGCTCACCTGCAAACCACGCCTAAGTTCGACCTGAAGCTGTCGAGCGAAGTGCAGGACATCACCAAGAACGCCGACGGTTCGTGGCGTGTCAGCTACAAAAACCTGAAAGACGGCACCAAGACTGAAACCGACGCCAAGTTCGTGTTCATCGGCGCTGGCGGCGGTGCACTGCACCTGCTGCAAAAGTCGGGCATTCCTGAAGCCAAGGAATACGCTGGCTTCCCAGTGGGTGGTTCGTTCCTGGTGACCGATAACCCGACCATTGCCGAGCAGCACCTGGCCAAGGCCTACGGTAAGGCTTCGGTTGGCGCGCCACCGATGTCGGTTCCGCACCTCGACACCCGCGTGCTGGATGGCAAGCGCGTGATCCTGTTTGGCCCATTCGCGACCTTCTCGACCAAGTTCCTGAAAGAAGGCTCGTATCTGGACCTGCTGACCAGCACCACCACCCACAACATCTGGCCGATGACCAAGGTTGGTATTCGTGAATACCCACTGGTCGAGTACCTCGCCGGTCAACTGATGCTGTCCGATGACGACCGCTTCAAGGCGCTGCAAGAGTACTTCCCGAACGCCAAGCAATCCGACTGGCGCCTGTGGCAAGCCGGTCAGCGCGTGCAGATCATCAAGCGTGACGAAGAGCAGGGCGGCGTCCTGAAACTCGGTACCGAAGTGGTCAGCTCCGCCGACAACACCATTGCAGGCCTGTTGGGTGCATCGCCAGGCGCGTCCACCGCGGCTCCGATCATGCTGACCGTGCTGCAGAAAGTGTTCAAGGACAAGGTCGCTACCCCGGCCTGGCAGGAAAAACTGCACCAGATCGTGCCAAGCTACGGCACCAAGCTGAATGACAGCCCTGAAGCTGTTGCGAAGGAATGGGCTTACACCGCCAATATCCTGCAACTGCCTACACCGCCGGTAATCCCGGCGAAGGCTGCTCCCAAGGCGACCGAGGCTGCCAAGCCTGCGGCTGAGCCGAGCAAGCCGGCGTCTGACCTGGCGCTGTAAATCGCTCGTGGGGGGCTGAATCAGGACCCTACCGGTAACAAAAAGCCCGCTGAACCGATAACGGTCAGCGGGTTTTTTTGTGCGTGTTAAGTGCGCAAGCGCTTCATTCAAGCCAGCCTGGGAATTTGGTCTGCACGTTTAACCGCTAACGTTCAGCGGTTCTTGAAGATCAGTATTCAAATATTGAAGCCTTTTTTCAGTTGCTCATGCAGATGCAGCGCCAAATGGTTTGCGCTGCCGGTATTGCCGTAGTGATCGCAGGCCTGGTGCTGGTACGGTCGAAACGACCGACTGTCGCATGTGCCTCTTGATGCCCTTGGGTTCAGCAACCTGACAGATACTGCCTGTTAAAAAAGTACCCATGCCACGCAGGAGCGCGGCTGCAACACAGGAGGATTTTTTTACTGGTGCAGGTGTTGGGCGTCAGCGCCCGAGGGTTTTCTATGTTGCTACGTTATGCGGCATTGGCGGCGGTGGTCGTCGCGGCATCCGGGTGTGTGCAAGAGCGTGTGGTGCATGAGCGCCGGCCGCCGCAACGTGAATATGTCGAGGTGGTTGCGCCGCAACCGCCGCCGGTGCAGGTGATTGAAGTCGAGCCACCTGTGCGCGAAGGTTACATATGGTCGCGCGGTTACTGGCGCTGGGAAGGCGGACGATACGTGGCGGTACACGGCCACTGGGAGCCGGTGCGCGAAGGCTATCGCTATGTGCATCCGCACTGGGTGCCGCGCAATGACGGGTATCACTGGCAGGTAGGGGGTTGGGTTCGCTGAGCCTCGTATCAACAAAACCTGCCCGGTGCCGCAACGCCGTGACTCAGGTCAGTCGTTTCATAGCCGCCGTCTTGGCGGCCTTGAGATCAAAGGTCGCGGTGTATTCACACCCGGCTGCGTGGGCGCAGCGTTCTATCAGGCAGTCGGCAAAATCAGCGTTGTTCGCCGCGAATCGCCGAAGCGCCTGCCAGATGACTTCAGCGTGTTCGATGGTCAGCTCACGGGTGCGCAGCAACGTTTCCAGAACGGTGACCACGTCACTCTTCGTGCACGGGTAACAGCTTTGTAACACCCAGACCAACTCCACCACGGACACCAGGCTGACAAAGCCTGGCGCAAGGGTGGTGAGGGATTCGATCAGCGCGGATGCCTTGGGGGACTGCACCGGATCATCCTGGGTGACGTAGCGCACCAGTACGTTGGTATCCAGCCCGATCATCCGCCATTCGCTCCCCGCGCAGCGATGGCACGGTTCATATCGTCAATGGACACCGCTTCTGCAGGCTTGCGGATCAGCCCCTTGAGGTCCTGCACCGTTTTGCTCGCTGCAATGATCGAAAATTTGCCGTCTTCCATTTCGACAAACTCGACGCGGTCTCCTGTTTCGAGGCCGAGTGCGGTCCTGACTTGTACGGGGATGGTGATTTGCCCTTTCGAGGTGAGTGTGGCGGTGGCCATAGTGAGTATCTCCAACATGATGCTCCTTACCTTAGGGTAAGGAATGATGGAGGACAATATCCGTTGGTCCATAGGGTGGCTCGCAGGTGTGAGTGAGTCGCAATAGTCAAACCCTAGTCCGGATTCCCCGTACTCACACCCTTGGCCATGGGCCAAAGCGATACAAACTATGACCTACCGCCAGCCCTGTTGCCTTATTGCACCACGCGATAACAAGGCACATACGCCGCGCCGCCCGGTAACTTCATGCGGTGCTGGGCAACAAACGCCTGCAGCAGCTCATCCAGCGGCTTCATGATGGCCGGGTCGCCATGGATCTCGTACGGGCCATGCTCTTCGATCAGGCGGATGCCCTTGTCCTTCACGTTGCCCGCCACGATCCCCGAGAAGGCCCGGCGCAGGTTGGCCGCCAGTTCGTGGGGTGGCAGCGTGTGGCTCAGTTGCAGGCTGGCCATGTTCTCGTGCGTCGGGTCGAAGGGGCGCTGGAAGCCTTCGTCGATTTTCAGCAGCCAGTTGAAATGGAACGCATCGTTGCGCTCGCGGCGGAACTGTTTCACCGCCTTGAGGCCGGCGGTCATCTGGCGGGCCACTTCGGCCGGGTCGTCGATGATGATCTGGTAGTGCGCCTGCGCCGCTTCGCCGAGGGTGGCGCCGACGAAGGCGTGCAGCTGTTGCAGGTACGGCGCGGCCTGTTTCGGCCCGGTGAGAATGACCGGGAAGGGCACGTCGCGGTTGTCCGGGTGCATCAGGATGCCGAGCAGGTACAGGAACTCTTCAGCCGTGCCGGCACCGCCCGGGAAGATGATGATGCCGTGACCGACACGCACAAAGGCTTCCAGGCGTTTTTCGATGTCCGGCAGAATCACCAGCTCGTTGACGATCGGGTTCGGCGCTTCGGCGGCGATGATGCCCGGCTCGGTCAGGCCCAGGTAGCGCCCGCCGGTGATGCGTTGCTTGGCGTGGGAAATGGTTGCGCCCTTCATCGGGCCTTTCATCACGCCGGGGCCGCAACCGGTGCACACGTCGAGGCTGCGCAGCCCCAGTTCGTGGCCGACTTTCTTGGTGTATTTGTATTCTTCGGTATTGATCGAGTGCCCGCCCCAGCACACCACGATCTTCGGCTCCACGCCCGGACGCAGCGTGCGGGCGTTGCGCAGCAGGTGGAACACGTAGTCGGTGATGCCCTGGGAGTTGCTCAGGTCGATGCGCTGGCTGTCGAGTTCGTTCTCGGTGTAGACGATGTCGCGCAGGGCGCTGAACAACATCTCACGGGTACTGGCGATCATTTCACCATCGACAAACGCGTCGGCTGGCGCGTTCAGCAGTTCCAGGCGCACGCCACGATCCTGCTGATGGATGCGCACTTCAAAGTCTTTGTAGGCGTCGAGGATGGTCTTGGCGTTGTCGATGTGCGCGCCGGTGTTGAGGATCGCCAGGGCGCACTGGCGGAACAGGGTATAGATGCTGCCGGTACCGGCTTCGCTCAGTTGCTGGACTTCACGTTGGGACAGGGTTTCGAGGCTGCCCTTGGGGCTGACGGAGGCATTGATGACTTGGCGTTGGAGCATTCTGATTCCTTGAAAGCACAGCCACCGCAGCCGTGGAGGCGCGATGGCTTGAGAATGGTGGGCGCCGTAAACGGTCGCACGATCCGGATATTTACCTCAGGCGCAGGGCCCAGCGCAAATACCGTCCACCCCCATCATGCCGCAGAACTTACTGAATCAGCTTCCAGTTTTTGTAGAAAACCCGACGCAGGGTAAAGACCATCCCCGAAAACCCAGCGATCACGGCGTTGAGCACGGACGGCAACGGCGTCGGCCGTACGATATCGATAAACAGACAGTAACGTTTGGCGTCATTTTTGTTGAAGGACGCGTGCATCAGCGTGTCATCGAAGATAAACAGCGGGTCGTCATGCCAGTAATGCTTGTGCTTGCCCACCTGGATGTAGACGCCCTCGTGATGGGGCGCCGGCGCCATGTTGTAGAGCACGCGAAACATCATGCGCAGCGGGCCGAAGTGAAAGGAGGTCGAGCGGTTTTCGTTGAAGACGGACACACCGATGGTCTTCACGAACGGCAGTTTCTCCCGCAGTTTCGGGATGTCCAGGGTGGTCTCGATCGGCCGACCGTACCATTGGAAAAACAACATGCCGCGCTTCTTCTCGGCCATGCGTTCGTCCAGGTACCCGATGATTTCATCCTTGTGCGCCATAGCGTCGTCGATCACCTGTTGCAGGTCCTGTCGCCAGGCGAGTGGCAGGTCATGCATCGTGTAAACGTGGCGGTTACGCGAACTCAGCAGGTCGAACAGCGTGTTGAACGGCGCCAACAGCCAGGTGTTGCGGCCACTGCCAATAAAGTATTTCTTGATGGTGCTCTTGTCATACAGGCCGTTACGCAGGAAGTCGTAAATACCGCACACCAGTACCAGGCAGAGGAACACCAGTGTGGTTTCGGGGAATACATCGATAATCAGCAGCACGCCGAGTACCCAGGCGACCGATACCGCTTTTTTACGCAAAGCAGGCTTGTTCATGCAACTCAGCTCCAGGAGGACGCCATTCGACAGTCGGATCCGTGGCCGCGAGTGGTGGGGTTTTTGAAACATATTGAAACAACTGCGTCATGATAAGACGTTCTGCGACGCAAGGGCGTATTAAATAGTGCGAATTTGTGAAGGCTTTGCACCGTTTTCAAGCCTTGCCAGCCGTGTGTGGATTGGATTTTGTAAACGGAAGATTTACGTCTATCGTGACGCTTCGGTTTTTCGGGCGTCATAGACCGGTACGATTGAAGTTGAATGGCCACCATTGGCCTTCGGCACCTTGGAAGAGGCAGAAATTTTTATGATCATCAAACCGCGGGTTCGTGGCTTTATCTGTGTGACCGCTCACCCTGTTGGCTGTGAAGCGAACGTCAAAGAGCAGATCAACTACGTAACTGAAAACGGCGTCATCGAAGGCGGCCCCAAGAAGGTGCTGGTCCTCGGCGCTTCCACCGGCTACGGCCTGGCCGCGCGCATCAGTGCTGCGTTTGGCTGCGGCGCCGATACCCTGGGCGTGTTTTTTGAGAAAGAAGGCGAAGAAGGCAAGCTCAGCTCCGCCGGCTGGTACAACAGTGCTGCGTTCGAGAAGTTTGCCGTCGAAAAAGGTCTGTACGCCAAGAGCATCAACGGCGACGCTTTCTCCGACGACATCAAGCGCCTGACCATCGAAACCATCAAGAAAGACCTGGGCAAGATCGATCTGGTGGTCTACAGCCTGGCCGCGCCACGCCGTACCGATCCTAAAACCGGTGAAGTGTATAACTCCACCCTCAAGCCGATCGGCAAAGCCGTGACCCTGCGCGGTATCAATACCGACAAAGGCGTTGTGGTCGACACCACCCTTGAGCCTGCGACCCAGGAAGAAATCGACGGCACCGTGAATGTCATGGGTGGCGCTGACTGGCAATTGTGGATCGACGCCCTGCGTGACGCCGACGTCCTGGCCGAAGGCGCCAAGACCACTGCGTTCACCTACCTCGGCGAGAAGCTGACCCAGGACATCTACTGGAACGGCTCCATCGGCGAAGCCAAGAAAGACCTCGACAAGAAAGTCCTGACCCTGCGCGACAACCTGGCCGCACTGAAAGGCGACGCCCGTGTGTCGGTACTCAAGGCGGTGGTTACCCAGGCTAGCTCGGCGATCCCGATCATGCCGTTGTACCTGTCGTTGCTGTTCCGCGTGATGAAAGAGCAGGGCACTCACGAGGGCTGCATCGAGCAAGTCTACGGCCTGTTCAAAGACAGCCTGTACGGCAGCGAGCCGAAACTCGACGCCGACGGTCGTTTGCGTGCCGACCTGGCTGAGTTGGAGCCAAAGGTCCAGGACGCCGTTGCGGCACTGTGGAATCAGGTTACCGACGAAAACGTCAACGAGATCAGCGATTTTGCCGGCTACAAGGCAGAGTTCCTGCGCTTGTTCGGCTTTGAAATCGATGGCGTGGATTACGAGGCTGATGTGAACCCGACCGTCAAGATCAACGGTCTGGTCCAGGCCTAAACGCGGTTGAAACTGTGGGAGGGAGCAATCCTCTCCCACATTTGATTGGTGTAGATGCTTCCTTATGGGAACATTCCTACACGCCGTTGCGCTCCCATTCCCGCCTCAATCTGCCAGACTTCCCCCGCTATCGGCCACGCTAACGGAGGATCTGATGACGATTCGTGCAGTAGTTTTTGATTTCGGCGGTGTTTTGTTCGATTGGAACCCGCAACACCTGTACCGCAAGCTGATTGCCGACGAACACGAGCGGCAATGGTTCCTCGATACCATCTGCACCCAGGCCTGGAACACCGAGCAGGACGCTGGCCGGCCGTTGGCCGAAGCCACGCAAGTGCTGGTCGATCAATTCCCGCACCATAAAGCCTTGATCACCGCGTACTACGACCGTTGGCACGAGATGCTGCGTGGTCCGTTGCCTGACGGTGTGGCGATTCTCAAGGCGCTGCATACGGCCAACATGCCGTTATTCGGGCTCACCAACTGGTCTGCCGAAACCTTTCCCTATGCCCGGGCCAACTACCCATTCCTGAAGTGTTTTCGCGACATAGTGGTGTCTGGCGAATTGAAGCTGATCAAGCCCAATCCGGCGATCTACGACGCCAGCCTCAGTCAGGTTCGTGCCTATTTGCCCGATATCCAGCCAGGGGAAGTCGTGTTTATCGACGATGTTGCCGACAATGTCGACGCTGCCGTCGCGCTCGGCTGGCGAGGCATTCACCATGTGTCGGCTGAACACACGGCGGCTCGGCTGCGTGAGTTGGGCGTGGGGTTCTAGCGCGCCCACTTCTCCAGGGCGAAATCGACAAAGGCGCGCAGCTTTGGCAGGCGATAACGGTCCTGGCCGTACAACAAGTGCATGGGGCGGCTGGGCAGTTGGTAGGTGGTCAGCAATGCCACCAGCTTGCCGGTCTGCAGGTCGGGTTGTACCAGGGCGTCGGGCAGCATGACGATGCCCATGCCTTGCACCGCCGCCTGGCGCAGGGCCTGGGAGCTGTTGATGGTGAGCGAGCCGGACACCGGGATTTCCACTTCGCCCTCTGCGCCGGTCATGCGCCAGAGCTTGTCTGCATTGCGCCAGTCGTCGGTGGACGGGTAGGCGAAGGCCAGGCAGTCGTGGTGTTGCAGGTCCTCGGGCGTCTGTGGCGTGCCGCGCCGTGCCAGGTAGTGCGGTGAGGCGCAGAGGGTGATGGTGTAGTCCTGCATCGGCCGCGCGATCAGGCTCGACGCCTCCAGTTCCCCCAGGCGGATCGCGACGTCAAAGCCGCTGTCGACCATGTCCATGCGCTGATTGCTGAGCACCACGTACAGTTTGATCAGGGGGTAGCGTAGGGAGAATTCGCTCAAGGCGGGCGCCAGGCGTTCGGTGCCGAAGGCAGGTGGGGCGGTGATGCGCAGGGTGCCTTTGGGAACTTCACTGTGGGCTTGTTCAGCCCATTGCTCGGAATCGGCCACCAGCCCCAGCACTTCCAGACAACGCTGGTAATACTGGCCACCGAACTCCGTCAGGCTCTGTTTGCGCGTGGTGCGCTTGAGCAGGCTGACGCCCAGGCGTTGCTCCAAGGCGCGCAGGTGGTTGCCGACCATGGTGGTCGACATCCCGCACGCGTGGGCGGCGGCGGTCATGCTGCCGGTCTCCACCACTTTCACGTAAACCGACATCGCTTGGAACAGATCCATTATCAATCCCTGATTTAAAGTCATTGCAGGAAAGTGCAGTTTATCCAGCTGAGGTGGCTAACGATACTTCAACCACCCCAACCGGAGCCTGCCACCATGACTGCCGCCTGCCTGATGACCACCTACCAACCTTTGGCCTTGAGTTTTACCCGTGGCCTGGGCACACGCCTATGGGACCAGCAGGGCCGAGAATATCTGGACGCGGTAGCGGGCGTGGCAGTAACCAACGTCGGTCACTCCCACCCGAAACTGGTGACAGCCATCAGCGAGCAAGCCGGCCTGTTGCTGCACACCTCCAACCTCTACAGCATCGACTGGCAGCAGCGGCTGGCTCAGCGCCTGACACAACTGTCCGGCCTGGACCGTGCCTTCTTCAACAACTCCGGCGCCGAAGCCAACGAGACCGCACTGAAACTGGCGCGATTGCACGGCTGGAAAAAAGGCATCGAAGAACCGTTGGTGGTGGTGATGGAAAACGCCTTCCATGGCCGCACGCTCGGCACCATGGCCGCCAGTGATGGGCCATCGGTGCGTCTTGGTTTTCAGCGCTTGCCTGGGGATTTTCTCAAAGTCCGGTTTGGTGATCTGGCGGCCATCGAAGCGCTCACCAAAACCCTTGGTACGCGGATCGCGGCGGTCTTGCTGGAGCCGATCCAGGGCGAAAGTGGCGTGTTGCCAGCCCCACCGGGTTACCTGCAAGCCTTGCGCGACCACTGCACGCGCCATGGCTGGTTGATGATGCTCGATGAAATCCAGACGGGCATCGGCCGTACCGGCGCGTGGTTTGCGTTCCAGCACGAAGGCATCGTGCCGGACGTCATGACCCTGGCCAAAGGCCTCGGCAACGGCGTGCCCATTGGCGCCTGCCTGGCCCGGACGGCGGTCGCTCAGTTGTTCACGCCGGGCAGCCATGGCAGCACCTTCGGCGGCAACCCGCTGGCGTGTCGGGTGGGCTGTACCGTGCTGGACATCATCGACGAGCAGGGCCTGTTGCAGAACGCTGCGCAACAAGGCGAACGCTTGCTGGCGCGGTTACGCATGGAATTGGACGAGCACCCGCAGGTGCTGGCGATTCGCGGGCAGGGCTTGATGATCGGTATCGAATTGGCCAGCCCCTGCCGCGACCTTGCCCAGCGCGCCGCCCAGGAACATGGGCTATTGATCAACGTGACGCGGGGCAAGGTCATTCGCCTGTTGCCGCCGCTGACCCTGGATGCCAAAGAGGTCGAGATGATCGTGCGGGCCATCACCCGGTTATTGGATCAGGTCCATTGAGCCATTCCTGGTTCATGGTTTCTTTATCGCCCAGGTATTCGAGCAACCACGCCATGGCCGGGGACAGTTTGTTCTGTGCCCAGGCCACGCACGACGGGCTGGCAGGGAAGGGCCGGGTCAATTGCAGCGCCACCAGTTCACCGCGTTCGATCCATGGCAACACCTGATGCGCCGGCGCCATGCCGACGCACAGGCCATCGCGCAGGCAATCGATGGCGGATGCCCAGTTCGGCACCACCAGCCGCCGTTGGTTATCCAGCGTCCAGGTATCACGCTTGGGCAGGTTACGTGAGGTGTCGGTCATGCACAGCGAGGCGAACGGGCGCAGTTGGTCATCACTGAGCAGGCCTTGCACGGCCGCCAATGGATGCCTGGCGCTGACCACACACAGCCAGTTCAACAAGCCCATGTCGCGGAAAGTGAAGTGACTGGCCACCGGCACCGCGCTGGTGGCGCCGATCACAATGTCGGTGCGCTCATCGGCCAGGGCATCCCACACGCCGTTGTACACCTCGTACTCCAGCAACAATTCCACCTCGGGAAACTGTCGATAGAAATCCAGCACCAATTGCCGGCAGCGCAGAGGTTTGACGATGGAGTCCACGGCCACCTTCAACTGGCCGCTCCAACCGTTCGCCACCTGCTGGCACAATCGCCGCGTGCCGAGCATTTTTTTCATCACGCCTCGGGCTTCGTCTATAAACAGACGGCCTGCGGGGGTCAGCTCGACGTCGCGATGGCGCCGCACAAACAGCGGCACCGCCAGCCATTCTTCAAGCTGGCGCACCGTGTAGCTGATAGCCGATGGGACGCGGTGCAATTCTTGAGCGGCGGCGCTGAAGCTGCCGTGGCGCGCCACCGCATCGACGACATCCAGGGAGTATTCAGACCACATAATGCTTGTCTTCAAAATTATTGATAGGAGTGTCCAATTATTATCGCTTCACACGCAATCTGTCAGCTTCATAATGGGCGCCAGTCAGCAAATAGTTTGATGGCAGCATCGACAAGGCTTCAATGAAAAATTCTTTTGGTTTCACTTGGTATCTGGCGGGGCTGAGCATGCTCGGTTATCTGGCCATGGATATGTACTTGCCGGCGTTCGGCGCCATGGGCGAGCAGTTGCAGATTGGCGCGGGCGCGGTGGGTGCCAGCTTGAGCATTTTCCTCGCCGGCTTTGCCCTGGGACAGTTGTTGTGGGGGCCGTTGTCCGACCGCCTGGGCCGCAAGCCCATTCTGCTCGCAGGCTTGAGCCTGTTTGTGCTGGGCTGCGCCGGGATGTTCTGGGTCGAGACAGCACCGCAACTGCTGGCCTTGCGTTTTATGCAGGCGATTGGCGTGTGCTCGGCTGCCGTGAGCTGGCAGGCGCTGGTGATTGATCGCTATCCGGCCGACAAGGCTCACCGGGTGTTCGCCAGCATCATGCCGTTGATGTCGCTGTCGCCGGCCCTGGCGCCGCTGCTGGGCGCGATGGTGCTGAATCACTTCGGTTGGCAGGCGATCTTCGGGGTGCTGCTGGGCGTTTCGCTGCTGTTGCTGCTGCCGACGTTGTTCCTGCGCAGCGTGCCGAAGCTGCAGACTGAAGCACCATCGCGCCTGGGTTATACGCAGTTGCTGACGTCTCGGGTGTTCACCGGCAACGTAATGATCTTCGCTGCCTGCTCCGCGAGTTTCTTTGCCTGGCTGACCGCTTCGCCCTTCATCCTTGGCGACATGGGCTACAGCCCGAATGACATCGGCCTGAGCTACGTACTGCCGACACTGGCGTTTCTGGTAGGTGGCTACAGTTGTCGCAGTGCCCTGCAGCGTTTCCAGGGCAAAACGCTGCTGCCCTGGTTGTTGGTGGCCTATTGCATCAGCATGCTGGCGCTGTACCTGGTTGCGACCTTGACCGTGCCGACCCTCACCACGTTGCTGATTCCGTTCTGCCTGATGGCGTTGGTCAACGGTGCGAGTTATCCGATTGTGGTAGCGAATGCGCTGATGCCGTTTGCGGAAAACTCCGGCAAGGCGGCGGCGCTGCAAAACACCTTGCAACTGGGCCTGTGTTTCCTCAGCAGCCTGCTGGTGTCGTCGATGATCGAGCAACCGCTGCTGATTACCGTGATCGTGATGCTGGCGACCGCGCCACTGGCGGTGTTGGGCTACTGGCTGGCGCGGCCGAAGGCGGACGACTCCGAGTTGGCCGCTGCCTAGAACGTTATTTCCATATTCACCGTCGGCGTCGACGTGCGGCTGCCCCGGCCGCCGTCTACACCGAACTTGTTATGCCAGTACTCGTAACCCACCCCGAGGTACAGGTTCGGCTTCACGCTTTTACCCGGCCGTACCGCCACCATCAACGCTGTGCGCATCAAGGCCTCCGGCGCCGTGTCGCGGCCATGGTAGTCCTCACCTTTTTCCCCGACGTAATTGATAAACCCCTGGAATTTCGCCGCGTGGCTGGCGATCTCGAATGGACGCATCCAGGTCAGGTTAAGCAGGTAGGTGTCGTCGAAGGTGTGGTTCGATTCCTGCGCGCCGGGGATGCCGGTGTGGTTCTTTTCCTTGTAGTACATCAGGCTCAGATCCAGCACGCCCACGGTGTTGAACTTCAAGGTCGGGCCAATCACCAGCGCGCGTTTTTTCGCCGAGGCAAAGTTGTTGTTGCGGTTGGCATCAAAGCCCAGGGTCAGCGCGTAATCCTTGATCAGCCCGGTGCCCAGCGGCACATCCAATACACGTGAGGCGTACAACTGATGCCGGTATACGGCATACACCTCGCTGCCACCGTGATCGGTGCCCTTGCGCGGGTCGCTGCTGTCGGACAGGAACACATCCAGATTCAGGAAATTGCTGCCGTATTGGTAGCCGCTGGCGTGGGTGAAGCTGTAGATGCGCTTGCTGAAGTCGTCGGGGTTGTTCGGGTTGGTGAACTGCTGGCCATAGCGAAAGCCCAGGCTGTTGTTCATCCATTCCACCGCGACAGCCTCCCCGCCGCCGAGGAGGGTGAGTGCAACGGTGGCGCCCTGTAATACCTTTTTCATGGTTGTGGTCCTTTGGCGTTCTGGCTCATCACGGCCGGATTGTTTTTGTAACGCCGACGGAGGGTATCTTGTTCGATTGATTGTATACAACTCTATGGACATCTAGTCCTAACATTGCATACAGTGGCCGCACAACAAAAACAGAGAACCCCTCACCATGACTATCCCGAAGGCGTCACCGCAGCGGCCAGAAGATGAGAATCTCGGCGTCGCCGCCAACATGGCTTACGGCCTGCAGCATGTGCTCACCATGTACGGCGGCATCGTCGCGGTACCCTTGATCGTCGGCCAGGCGGCCGGGTTGTCACCTGCCGATATTGGTCTGTTGATCGCCGCCTCGCTGTTTGCCGGAGGCCTGGCGACCCTGTTGCAAACCCTTGGCCTGCCGTTTTTTGGTTGTCAGTTGCCGCTGGTGCAAGGCGTGTCGTTTGCCGGTGTGGCCACCATGGTGGCGATTGTCGGCAGCGACGGTGCTGGCGGGGTGCCAGCGATTCTCGGGGCGGTGATGGCCGCGTCGTTTATCGGGCTGCTGATCACGCCGGTGTTCTCGCGGATCACCAAGTTCTTCCCACCCTTGGTGACCGGCATTGTGATCACCACCATCGGCCTGACCTTGATGCCCGTGGCAGCGCGCTGGGCCATGGGCGGTAACAGCCGTGCGGCGGATTTCGGCAGCATGTCCAATATCGGCCTGGCGGCGTTGACCCTGGTGCTGGTGCTGCTATTGAGCAAGATTGGCAGCGCGACCATCTCGCGCCTGTCGATCCTGCTGGCGATGGTAATCGGCACGGTGATCGCGGTGTTCCTTGGCATGGCGGACTTTTCCGGCGTAACCCAAGGCCCGATGTTTGGTTTCCCGACGCCCTTCCATTTCGGCATGCCGACCTTCCACATCGCGGCGATTATTTCCATGTGCATCGTGGTGATGGTGACCCTGGTGGAAACCTCGGCGGACATCCTGGCCGTGGGCGAAATCATCGACACCAAAGTTGACTCCAAACGCCTGGGTAACGGCCTGCGCGCCGACATGCTGTCGAGCATGTTCGCGCCGATCTTCGGCTCATTCACTCAGAGTGCATTCGCCCAGAACGTCGGCCTGGTGGCGGTGACCGGGGTGAAGAGTCGCTTCGTGGTGGCCACCGGTGGCCTGTTCCTGGTGATCCTCGGCCTGCTGCCGTTTATGGGCCGGGTCATCGCGGCGGTGCCGACCTCGGTGCTCGGCGGTGCCGGGATTGTGCTGTTCGGCACGGTGGCGGCCAGTGGTATTCGCACGTTGTCGAAGGTGGATTACCGCAACAACATGAACCTGATCATCGTCGCCACCTCCATCGGTTTTGGCATGATCCCCATCGCGGCGCCGAGTTTCTACGATCAATTCCCCAGCTGGTTCGCGACTATATTTCACTCGGGCATCAGCTCGTCGGCGATCATGGCGATCCTGCTGAATCTGGCGTTCAACCACTTCACGGCGGGTAACTCGGACCAGCAGTCGGTGTTCGTGGCAGGGACTGAGCGCAGTTTGGGTTTCCACGACGTTGCAGGCCTGCGGGACGGGGATTACTTCAGGGGCGGCAAGTTGTTTGATGCCGAGGGCAAGGAGATTCCATTAGTGGCGCAGGTGCCGAAGAAAGCGGTAAAAACTGAGGTCAGCCAGGCCTGACCCGGTAGCTGCTACGCGACGACGGGAGTCCTTGGCATCCGTAGCAGCTGTCGAGCCTTGGCGAGGCTGCGTAGCGGGCGTATTGACACTCCGCGATCTGCGGGGCGCCCAACGCAGCCTCGCTTGCGCTCGACAGCTGCTACCGGGCGAAACGGGCGCTTGCCCGGTGAGCGTCAAGACGGTATCTACGCAATTTTAAGCACTTTATTCGAACACGCCTCATCCAGAAACTTCACCACCGTCCCCATGCACGCCTGGCGTTCTTCCACATGGGGCATGTGGCTGGAGTCTTCGAACAGCGCCCAGCGCACATCCGCGATCTCATCCAGAAACGGCTTGACCACCAGTGGCGTCGCCTCGTCATGTCGGCCGGAGATTACCAGGGTCGGCACCTTGATCGCGGACAGGCGGCCAATGGATTTCCAGTCCTTCAAACTGCCGATCACATGGAACTCGGTCGGGCCGCTCATGGCGTGATACACCGTAGGGTCTGAGTCGACCTGGGCGAAGGTGCGCGCCACTTCTTCCGGCCAAGGGTTCACGCGGCACACGTGCTGGTCATAGAACACCCGCGACGCGGCGAGGTATTCCGGATCCTGGTAGGTGCCGGCGGCTTCGTGCTTGAGCAGGGTTTCGTGCACGCCTTGCGGCAGCAATTGGCGCAGGCGATTGGCTTCGCTGACCCAGGTGCGCATGCAGGTCGGTGAGTTGGCCGGGATAAACGCGCGCAGGCCCTTGGGTTGCAGGATCGCATGTTCACTGCCGAGCATGCCGCCCCAGGATTGGCCGAGGATCGCGTAGTTGTCGCTGATCTGCAGGTGGTCCAGCAGGTTATCCAGTTCTTTGAGGAACAGATCGACAGTCCAGAAGGACGGGTCTTTTTCAGGCAAATGCGTGGAGCGGCCGTTGCCCAGTTGGTCGTAGTGGATGACGGCGTGGCCGCTGGCCGCGACGTCCTTGAAGGCGTCAACATAATCATGGGTGCAGCCGGGGCCGCCGTGGATGACGACCAGCGGTGTACGGCCACTGGCCAGGTCGCCCGTTACGCGGTACCAGGTCTGGTAGTCGCCAAACGCGGCATACCCTTCGCGGATTTGTTCGATGAATTCCATTTCGTACCCTGCTCTGAAAAAAAGGATCAGGGACACGATAGTCTGCACGTGAAATTTAGGTAACTAGCAAAACAGCTAGGTTTTGCCGATGGATCAATCTTCCAGCAGGCGGTAATGGGTGGCACGAACCACCGCCTGGACGCGGTTCTTTGCCCCCAGCTTATGCATTGCCGAGGCCAGATGCAGGGTGACCACCGCCAGCGAGCGGCTCAACTGAGTGGCGATCTCGGCCGCCGTCAGGCCGTCGGCGGCCCATTTCAGGCACTCGCGCTCGCGTTTGGTCAGGTGGATATGGGGGTAGGTGCGCAGTTCCTTGCTGAACAGCGGGTAGGCCGCTTCCTGCAATGCATGGGAAATCACACTGAAGTCCGACAGGGTCTGCTGTGCCTCCTGCAGTACTGTGCCGGCGCTACCGATGCGCAGGCCGGTCAGCGAAGCAAAACCGCCACGGGGCAGGTGGATCGGTACGCTGACGCCGCAGGTCAGTTGCTGGTCATGCAGGTAGGATGAAACCGGGGCGTGGCACGGATCGATGATTTTTTGCAGCGGGGTATCGGTCTTGGCTTCGTAGGACCACACGAACGGCGACACCGTGCTCAGGGCCAGATGTTGCACCGGATCGATCTGGTAAAACCCTTTGCTGCACCATAACGCGTGCCAGTCGGGCGGGGTATTGCGCAGTTCCAGCACCGAGGGGGTGATCAAGGCGCCGTCCTGGTCGATCGGCACGGGCGAGTAGTCGTAGACCAGCGCATCGAAACCCAGCTGTTGAGCGAGGATAAAGGCGTTGTCCATCTGCTCGTCCAGGCTCCTGCCCGGCATCAGACGTTTGTTGAAGGCAGTCAGCTTGGCCAGCATCCGTTCTGCTCCTGAATTCATTTGAATCTCGACTTGCTGCAAGTAGAATGCCACGCCCCGGCGAAGGACTGCCAGGCCAAACCTATAAGAACTACTAGGTTATGGACGCGCGGCATCCTCGGTAGTGTTGGCCTGGCAAACGGCCGCTACCCGCCAGGCCGATACAACACAAGGAATGTATGCATGTGGCGTGAAATTGCCCCCGACCAGCAGTACAACGTGCAAGTCGACGGCTATAACCTCGTGGTCTACAGCTTTGGCGAAGGCGATGAGGTGCTGTTGTGCCTCAACGGCGGGCCGGGCCTGCCGTGTGACTACTTGCGCGACGCCCATGGCTGGCTCAAGGCGCATAACCTGCGAGTGGTTGCATTCGACCAGCTTGGTACGGGCGCATCAGCCAGACCGACCGATGTTGGGCTGTGGGAAATCCGCCGTTATGTCGAAGAAGTCGAAACCGTGCGCCAGGCACTGGGCCTGGGCCGCGTGCATTTGCTCGGGCATTCCTGGGGCGGCTGGCTGGGCATTGAATACGCCATCCATTACCCCGACGCGCTGAAAAGCCTGATCCTGGAAAACACTGTCGGCGACATTCCGCACCTGTCCCAGGAGCTGGAGCGCCTGCGCGGCGCCCTTGGCAGCGAAACCGTGGCCATGATGCAACGCCATGAAGCCATGGGCACGCTCGACCACCCGCAGTACCAGGCCGCGATCACGTTGCTCAACTATCGCCATGTGTGCCGCCTGGACGAATGGCCGGAGCCGGTCAAACGTTCCCTCGGCGACTGGAACATGGGCCCCTACGAAACCATGCAAGGCCCCAACGAATTCCTCTACGTCGGCAACCTCAAGGACTGGAACCGCATCCCCGAGATGGCCGACTTCACGATGCCGATCCTGATCACCACCGGCCAGCACGATGAACTCACCCCGGCCTGCGCCATGCGCATGAAGATGGCGGCCAAGCACGCCGAACTGCACGTATTCCCCAACAGCAGCCATATGCCGTTCTACGAAGAACCCCAGGCATATTTCCCGGTGCTGCTGGACTTTCTCGCTCGCCACCGAGGCTGACGGATGAACCTGGCGCGCTACCGTTTTGTGCTGTCCCGGCCGCTGCAATTGCTGCCGGTGCTGTTTGGCATCAGCCTGATTACCTTTGTGCTGGTGCGCTCCATTCCCGGCGACCCCGCGCGAGCCTTGCTCGGCTCGCGCAGCACACCGGACGCGTTGCTGAAGATCCGCGCCCAGTACGGCCTTGATCAGCCGTTGTGGCTGCAATATTTCTACTTTCTCAAGAACCTGCTCAAGGGCGACCTCGGGCAATCCCTGCTGTACAAAGTCGACGCGCTGAAGCTGATCGTCACCCGTATCGAGCCGACCTTGGTGCTGGTACTCGGCAGCGTGGTGCTGGCGCTGCTGATCGCGGTGCCGCTGGCGACCTGGGCGGCGCGCAATAAAGGTGGCTGGGCGGACAACCTGATTCGCGTGTTCACCACGGTGGGCCTGGGCATGCCGGCGTTTTGGCTGGGCTTGATGCTGATCCTGCTGCTGAGTGTGAAATGGGGCCTGTTCCCCGTGTCCGGCTACGGTCGCACCTGGCTGGACAAGGCGCACCATATGGTCCTGCCGTGCCTGACCATCGCGCTGGCGCTGTCGGCGGTGCTGGTGCGCAACCTGCGGGCGAGCATGTTGATGGAGCTGCAGGCGGACCACGTCACCGCCGCCCGTGCGCGCGGGCTGTCGGAAGCCGCGGTGTTTCGCCGCCATGTGCTGCCCAACTCCCTGGTGCCGGCGGTCAATCTGCTGGCGGTGAACATCGGCTGGCTGATCAGCGGCACGGTGGTGATCGAAAGCCTGTTCGCCATTCCCGGTATCGGCCAGTTGTTGGTGCGCGGCATCTTTACCCGCGATTACATGGTGGTGCAGGGCGTGGCTATGGTGTTGGCCTGCGCCACGGTGGTGGTCAACTTCATCGCGGATGTGGCGACAGTGGCCCTCGACCCACGGGTGAAGATGCAATGAGCAGCCGCCCGATGATCGCCCCATGGCGCTTGCGCCTGCGTTTTGGTTTTCGCAATGGCCGGCTGACGGCCGCGTGGGGGCTGTTGATCCTGTTGATATGGTTGGCCCTGGCGCTGTTTGCGCCGTGGATCGCTCCGTTTGATCCGATTGCGCAGAACACCGATTTCAGCTTGATCGGTCCCAGCCTGGCCCATCCATTTGGCACTGATAACTACGGTCGTGACATTCTTTCGAGGGTGATTTGGGGCGCACGCATCGACCTGCAACTGGCGATCATCGGGGTGATTTTCCCGTTCATGATTGGCACCTTTGTGGGCGCAGTCTCGGGTTATATCGGCGGGCGTTTCGACAGTGTTTGCATGCGAGTGATTGATGTGATCCTCGCGTTCCCCTTCCTGGTGCTGATGCTGGCGATCATGGCCATCCTCGGCCCTGGCTTGAAGAGCTTTTATATCGCCATGGCGCTGGTGGGGTGGGTTTCGTATGCGCGGCTGATCCGTTCGCAGATCCTGGTACTCAAGGAAAGCGACTTCGCCCTGGCGGGCAAGAGCCTGGGCTTTGGTCACGGGCGCATCCTGTTCCGGCATTTGCTGCCCAACGCGATGTTTGGCTCGATTGTGTTTTCCATGTCCGATGCGGTGCTGGTGCTGCTTAACGGCGCCGCCGTGAGCTACCTGGGCCTGGGCGTGCAGCCGCCGACGGCGGAGTGGGGCACGATGGTCGCCGAGGGCCAGGCCTTTATCACCACGGCCTGGTGGATCTGCACCTTTCCTGGGCTGGCCATCGTGACCCTGGCCATGGGCTTCAGCCTGCTGGCCGATGGCGTTGCCCAAGTGCTGGGGGATCGCGCATGAGCCTGCTGCAAGTGCGCGACCTCAGTGTTATCGCCAACAATGCCGGGCGTGATGTGACGCTGGTCGATCGTGTGTCTTTCGACCTCGCCGAAGGCGAAATCCTGGGTCTGGTGGGCGAAAGCGGCTCTGGCAAAACCATGGCCTGTCGCGGCCTGATGCGCTTGCTGCCGTCGCCCAGCCTGCGGGTGCAGGGCGGTGCGGTGCGCCTTGCCGGCCAGGATCTGTTGCAACTGGATGACGCGGGCATGCGTGCCATACGCGGCGGGCAACTGGGCATGATTTTCCAGAACCCCAGCAGCCACCTCGACCCGTTGATGCGCATCGGCGAGCAGATCGCCGAGGGTATTCGCCTGCATCAGGGCGCGTCGAAAAAAGACGCCCGGCGACTGGCCATCGACGTGCTGCGCCAAGTGGGCATTCCCGATCCCCTGGCGCGGGTCGACAATTATCCTCACGAGTTTTCCGGCGGCATGCGTCAGCGCGCCATGATCGCCGTGGCCTTGGGCTGCAACCCCAAGGTGCTGATCGCCGACGAGCCGACTACCGCCCTGGATGTGACCGTGCAGGCGCAAATCCTGCGTCTGCTGCTGGACCTGCGCGACCAGCGTGGCCTGTCGATCATCATGATCACCCACGACCTGGGCGTGGTGGCGCAAACCTGTGATTCCATCGCGGTGATGTACGCCGGACGCCTGTGCGAGCACGGCAGCAAGTACGACCTGCTGGCCCATCCGCAACATCCCTACACCGCTGGCCTGATCGACTGCCAGCCGGCCCACAGCAGCGGCCACGCCTTGTTGCGCACCATCCCCGGCCAGCCGCCGTTGCTGGATGCGTTGCCTGATGGCTGCCGGTTCAACCCGCGCTGTCCGCAGGTCGGCGCCTTATGTACCGAGTTGCTGCCCGAAGGCGCGCGCGTCGCCTGTCACTATCCGCTGGGAGAGCGTCCATGAGCCTGTTGCAGATCAAGGATCTGGAGGTGCGCTTCGCGGCGTCCGGCAGCGGTTTGTTTGGCCTGAACAAGCAGTGGGTGAGGGCGGTGAACGGTGTATCGCTGAACCTGGCGGCGGGCGAAACCCTGGGGTTGGTGGGCGAGTCCGGCAGCGGTAAAAGCACCCTCGGCCGGGCGATCCTGCACCTCAACCCGATCAGCGCCGGGCAGGTATTGTTCGATGGCGTCGACATGGCCCATGGCAGTGCCATCGACATTGCCCGCCTGCGCCATGAAACGGCGATGATCTTCCAGGACCCCTATGCGGCGTTGAACCCGCGCCACACCATCGGCGAAACCATCGCTGAAGTGCTGCGGGTACAGCGCAAGGTTCCGGCCGAGCGCATCCCGGCGCGTGTCAACGAACTGCTCGATCTGGTCGGCTTGCGCCCCGAACTGGCCAATCGCAAGCCCGGCTCCCTCAGTGGCGGCCAATGCCAGCGCGTGGGCATTGCTCGCGCCCTGGCGGTAGAGCCGCGGTTGATCATCGCCGATGAGTGTGTGGCGGCGCTGGATGTGTCGATCCAGGGGCAGATCATCAACCTGCTGCTGGAACTGCAACAGCGCATGAACCTGGCCATCCTGTTTATCGCCCATGACCTGGCTATCGTGCGGCGCCTGTGCGACCGCGTGGCGGTGATGTACCTGGGCAAGATCGTCGAGGAAGGGCCGGTGGAGGCGGTGTTCAGCGCACCGCGCCATCCGTACACAGCGGCGTTGATCCAGGCGATCCCGGAGATCGATCCCCATCGACCGTTGCCTGCAGAACCTTTGCCCGGTGAGCCGCCGAGCCCACTGAGTTTACCCACCGGCTGTGCCTTTCACCCACGTTGCCGGTATGCCCGCGCGATGTGTTCCGTGGTGTTGCCGCCTACTCATTTCCTGCACGAGCATCGATACAGTTGCGTGCTTGAAGCACCTTTGCTTTGACCTTTCCCTGCCATTCATGAACAAGGAGTTATGACATGCAATCCCGTCACTTGAAGTTGCTCGCCGCCGCTACGCTTACGGCTTGGTCCCTGACCGCTGGTTTGGCTCAGGCCGCTGGCGTGCTCACCATCGGCTGCCGTGAAGACAGCACCACCTTCGACCCGATCAAAAGTGCCCAAAACCGCGACACCTGGGTGTTCGCCAACGTCTACGACACCCTGGTGCGCGTGGATAACCTGGGCACCAAGATGGAACCGGGCCTCGCCGAAAGCTGGGACATCTCCAAGGATGGCCTGACTTACACCTTCAAACTGCGCGATGCGAAATTCTCCGATGGCTCGGCGATCACCGCTGAAGACGCGGCGTTCAGCCTGTTGCGCATCCGCGATAACAAAGCCTCGTTGTGGGCCGATCCGTTCAACCTGATCAACACGGCCAAGGCCGCCGACGCGAAAACCCTGGTCGTCACCCTGAAGACGCCGGCCGTGGCTTTCCTCTCGCAACTGGCTTCGCCGACGGTCTCGATCCTGTCGGAAAAAGCCATGACCAAAATGGGCGAAGACGCCTACTCGGAAAACCCGGTGACGTCCGGCGCGTTTACCGTGGAAGAGTGGCGCAAGGGTGATCGGGTGATCCTGAAGAAGAACCCGAACTTCTGGCAGGCCAAGAACGTCAGCCTGGATGGTGTGGAATGGGTCTCGGTGACCGACGACAACACGCGCATGCGCATGGTGCAGAACAACGAACTGGACACAGCGATCTTCGTGCCGTTCTCCCGTGTTGAAGAGCTCAAGAAAGACCAGAACGTGGTGATCCACGCCGACCCGTCCACCCGTGAAGATCACCTGTTGATCAACCACGCCCACGGCCTGCTGGCCAAGCCCGAAGTGCGTCAGGCGCTGGACATGGCCATCGACAAGCAATCGCTGGTCAAGACCGCCACCTACGGTCAGGGCACCGTGGCTTATTCCTACATTCCAAAAGGCTCGCTGTACCACTACGCCAACAATCTGCAACGCCCGTACGACCCGACCGAAGCCAAGAAACTGCTGGCCGCTGCCGGTGCCAAGGATTTGAAGCTGAACTACGTGGTCAACGCGGGCAATGAGGCTGACGAGCAGATTGCGGTGATCATCAAGGACCAACTGGCCAAGGTGGGTGTGACGGCTAACCTGCAGAAGGTCGACCCGACCCAAAGCTGGCAGATGCTAGTGGACGGTGAGTACGATATTTCGGTGATGTACTGGACCAACGACATTCTCGACCCGGACCAGAAAACCACCTTCGTGCTGGGCCACGACACCAACCAGAACTACATGACCCGCTACAAGAACGACAAGGTCAAGGACCTCGTGGCCGCAGCGCGTATCGAGGCCGACCCGGCCAAGCGTGAGCAGATGTATGTCGAACTGCAGAAACTGGCGAAACAGGATGTGAACTGGATCGACCTGTACTACAGCCCCTACATCAACATCTCTCGCAAGAACGTGAGCAACTTCCTGCAGAACCCGCTGGGGCGTTTCACGCTTGAAGAAGTGGTGAAGAACTAAGTTCTAGAGAACACTGCAATACCAATGTGGGAGGGGGCTTGCCCCCCTCCCACATTCAAATCCAGGGCGTGTCAGATGTTACTGCGCGTCAAACGCCTGCCCGTTGATGCCGGTACTGTCCGGCCCCATCAGGTACAGGTACACCGGCATGATTTCTTCCGGCGCCGGCCTTTCCATCGGGTTTTCCCCTGGATACGCCTGGGCCCGCATGCTGGTACGTGTGCCGCCGGGGTTGATGCTGTTGGCCCGCACCGCCGCCACATCTTCAAGCTCATCCGCCAAGGTCTGCATCAAGCCTTCAGTGGCAAACTTCGACACCCCGTAAGCGCCCCAGTACGCCCGGCCCTTGCGCCCGACGCTGCTGGAGGTGAACACCACCGACGCATCCTGGGACAGCTTGAGCAGCGGCAACAAGGTGCTGGTGAGCATGAACATCGCGTTGACGTTGATGTGCATCACCCGCATGAAGTTCTCACCGGACAACTGCTCGATGGGCGTGCGTGGGCCAATGATCGAGGCGTTGTGCAACAGGCCGTCGAGGTGGCCGAATTCCTTTTCGATCATCGCTGCCAGCTCATCGTACTGATGGGGCAGGGCGGTCTCCAGGTTGAATGGGATCACCACTGGCTGCGGCTGGCCGGCGGCTTCGATCTCGTCGTACACCTGGGCCAGGTTGGCTTCGGTCTTGCCCAGCAACAGCACGGTGGCACCATGGGCGGCGTAGGTTTTCGCCGCCGCCGCGCCGATTCCGCGACCGGCGCCGGTCACCAGGATCACCCGGCCTTTGAGCAGTTCTGGGCGTGCGGAGTAATCAAACATAAATAGCCTCGACAGAATTCAGCAGCTTATGAACCCCAAATCAGAAAACACTGAAGATCCCCTGTGGGAGGGGGCTTGCCCCCGATGAGGGCCTGTCAGTAATAGAGGTGCGGGCTGGCACACCGCTATCGGGGGCAAGCCCCCTCCCACATTGCATCTTCATAGGGGGCGTTGAATAGTCAGCAACTGCACAGCGCGTTATCCAGCACCTTGCGCAGTTCCAGCGGGTGATCCACCACCACATCCGCTCCCCAATGGCGCGGGTTGTCGTCCGGGTGGATGTAGCCATAGGTCACCGCCGCCGTGCGTGTGCCTGCATCGCGGCCGGACTCGATGTCACGCAGGTCATCGCCCACGAACAACACGCTGGCCGGGTCCAGGCCGAGCATCTTGCACGCCAGGATCATCGGCTCCGGGTCCGGCTTGCTGTTTTTCACGTGGTCCGGGCAGATCAGCAAGGCCGAACGCTCGGCCAGGCCCAACTGCTGCATGATCGGTTCGGCGAAGCGCAGTGGCTTGTTGGTGACTACGCCCCAGACCAGCTTGGCCTTCTCGATGTCTGCCAGCAGCTCGGCCATGCCGTCGAACAGCTTGCTGTGCACCGCGCAGTCCTTCAGGTAGCGCTCCAGGAATTCCTGGCGCAGTTCCTCAAAACCCGGCGACTCCGGGTCCATCGAGAAGGTCACGGCGACCATCGCCCGCGCACCGCCGGAGATTTCATCGCGGATGTGCTGCGGGTTGACCGGTGGCAGGCCACGGTCGGCGCGCATGGCCTGGCAGATGGCGATAAAGTCCGGCGCGGTGTCCAGCAGGGTACCGTCCATGTCGAAGAGAACCGCTCGCAACTTCACAGGCTTACTCCTCGCGCAGGGTCTGGATCATGTAGTTGACGTCAACGTCGTTGGCCAGCTTGTAGTGCTTGGTCAGCGGGTTGTAGGTCAGGCCGATGATGTCCTTGACGGTCAGGCCGGCCTGGCGGCTCCACGCGCCCAGCTCGGACGGGCGGATGAATTTCTTGAAGTCATGGGTGCCGCGCGGCAGCAGCTTCATGATGTATTCGGCGCCGATGATCGCGAACAGGTAAGCCTTGGGGTTGCGGTTGATGGTGGAGAAGAACACCTGGCCGCCGGGCTTGACCATGCGGAAACAGGCGCGGATCACCGAGGACGGGTCCGGCACGTGCTCAAGCATCTCAAGGCAGGTGACCACGTCGAACTGCTCGGGCATCTCTTCAGCCAGGTCTTCGGCGGTGATCTGGCGGTATTCCACGCTCACGCCGGACTCCAACTGGTGCAACTGGGCCACGGCCAGCGGCGCTTCACCCATGTCGATGCCCATTACGGTGGCGCCGCGCTGGGCCATGGCTTCGCTGAGAATGCCGCCGCCGCAGCCGACGTCCAGCACCTTCTTGCCGGCCAGGTTGACACGTTCGTCAATCCAGTTGACCCGTAGCGGGTTGATGTCGTGCAGGGGCTTGAACTCGCTTTCGCGGTCCCACCAGCGGTGGGCCAGGGCTTCAAACTTGGCGATTTCGGCGTGGTCGACGTTGCTCATGGTGCATCCTCTAAATCTGATAAATCGGTTTGTCGGTCCTGGACACGCGGGTCCAGGGCCGGCGTTATTCGGTGTGCCCGCTGATGCGTTTGCCCCAGGCAATGGCCGTGGCGGTCAACTGGTGTTCATCCATGCGGGTCAATTGCCGGTCGTCGAGCAACTGCTTGCCGGCGACCCAAACGTGTTTCACGCAATCGCGTCCGGTGGCATATATAAGCTGTGAGACCGGATCGTAGATCGGTTGTTGCGCCAGTCCTGACAGGTCGAACGCGACGATATCCGCTGCCTTGCCCACTTCCAGTGAGCCAATCTCGCTTTCCAGGCCCATGGCTCGCGCACCGTTGAGCGTAGCCATGCGCAGTGCACGGTGCGCGTCCAGGGCAGTCGCCGAACCGGCGACGGCCTTGGCCAGCATTGCCGCGGTGCGGGTTTCACCCAGCAGATCCAGGTCATTATTGCTGGCGGCGCCATCGGTGCCGATGGCCACATTGACCCCAGCCTGCCACAGACGCTCCACCGGGCAAAAGCCGCTGGCCAGTTTAAGGTTGGATTCCGGGCAATGGATGACGCTGGTGTTGCTTTCTACCAGTAAAGCCAGGTCATCCTCGCTGATTTGGGTCATATGAACGGCCTGGAAGCGCGGACCGAGCAGCCCGAGGCGGCCCAGGCGTGCCAGCGGGCGTTCGCCGGTCTGTTCGACGGCTTGCTGCACCTCGAAGGCGGTCTCGTGCACATGCATATGGATTGCGGCGTCCAGCTCTTCGGCAATTACCCGGACCTTTTCAAGGTTGGCATCGCACACGGTATAGGGCGCGTGGGGGCCGAACGTGATCTTGATGCGCGGGTGGTGCTTGAGGTCGCCGAACAGCTCGATGCCCTGGCGAATCGCCTCATCGGCGCTGCTGGCGCCGGGAATCGGGAAGTCGAGGATCGGAATTGCGATCTGTGCACGTATGCCGCTGTTGTGCACGCAGTCGCTGGCGACTTTGGGGTAGAAGTACATGTCAGAGAAGCAGGTGATGCCGCCCTTGAGCTGTTCGGCGATGGCCAGGTCGGTGCCATCACGAACGAAGGCTTCATCGACCCACTTGGCCTCGGCGGGCCAGATGTGTTTTTCCAGCCAGGTCATCAGGGGCACGTCATCGGCGAGGCCGCGAAACAGGCTCATCGCCGCGTGGCCGTGGGCGTTGATCAGGCCGGGGCTTAGCAGCATGCCCGGCAGTTCGCGCACTTCGCTGGCCGACAGCTTCAACGCCGCGGCCCGTGGCCCGATAAAGGCAATGCGCCCATCGCGGATGCCCACGCCATGTTCCTTGAGCACCACGCCAGCAGGTTCGACAGGTACCAGCCAGGTTGGCAGTAGCAGTAAGTCGAGCGGGGCGGCAGTGGAGGTCATCGCAGGCTTCTTCCCGGGCAGCTATAAAAGAAGCGCGAAGTATACCCGAGCGTCCTGGCTGGCGGATCGCTATAATCGGCGGCTTTTGTTCATGAGTGCGGAGTAAGGGATGCGCGATCGACTGTTGGCAGCGGAGAAAGTGAAGGCCATCGATTGGCGTGATGGCACGCTGTACCTGCTCGATCAACGTGCCTTGCCCTCCCAGGAAACCTGGGTGGCCTGCTCCACCGTCGATGACGTCGCTGCCGCCATTCGCGCCATGGTCGTGCGCGGTGCGCCGGCCATCGGTATCAGTGCGGCCTATGGCCTGGTACTGGCCGCCCGTGATCGCGTTGCCGAGGGCGGTGACTGGCAGGCCGCGTGGGAGGAAGACTACGCGCTGTTGGCCGATACGCGTCCCACTGCGGCGAACCTGTTCTGGGCCCTCAAACGCATGCGTGACCGCCTGGATCGCGTCAAGACACACGCTGACCCGCTGGCTGTCCTGGAAGCAGAGGCCATTGCAATCCATGAAAGTGATCGCGAAGCCAATCTGGTGATGGCCCAACTGGGCGTCGAGCGGATTCGCAAGCACCAAGGCAACGCCCAGGCGATCCTGACCCATGGCAACGCCGGCGCATTGGCGACGGGGGGTGTCGGCACGGCCCTCGGGGTGGTGCGTGCCGCCTTTCTTGAGGGGTTGGTCGAGCACGTCTATGCCAATGAAACCCGGCCCTGGCTGCAAGGTTCGCGGCTGACGGCCTGGGAGTTGGCGGGCGAGGGCATCCCGTTTTCGGTGAATGCTGATTCTGCGGGCGCACATATCCTCAAGACCAAAGGCGTGACCTGGGTAATCGTCGGGGCTGACTGCATTGCGGCCAATGGCGATGTGATCGGCCCGATCGGCACGTACCAGTTGGCGGTGTGCGCCATGCATCACGGCGTGCGCTTTATGGTGGTGGCGCCGAGTTCGACTTTGGATCTGATGATGGCCACTGGCGATGATGTTGCATTGGAAGAACGTGATCCCGGCGAGTTGCTGGACGTGAAGGGTCAGCGCCTGGAAGTGGCTGCTTTTAATCCGGTATTTGATGTGACCCCGGCTGATCTTATTGATGTGATCGTGACCGAGAAGGGGGTTGTCGAGCGGCCGGATACAGCCAAACTGGCCAAGCTGATGTGCCGTAAGCGGTTGCATTGAGGGCCTTGGCGTCTGTGAAAATGCTATCGGGGGCAAGCCCCCTCCCATACTTGAAGTGTGAACACAGTCAAAATGCGGGAGGGGGCTTGCCCCCGATGGGTCTGTAAAGTCAACAAAACCCTCGGATCCGATCTCAAAAAATGGTACCACCGCGCCTCTGAGCCCCTCTCGTCTCCCTCACGCCTGTCATCCGTCAAATTACTAGTCTCCATGCGCATCAGGGGGATAGGTGCGTGGCGGCGATTGTGATAACATCCGGCGGTTTCCAGGGCCGCCCCGAGGGGTTGCCTATAACGTGCAGATCCGTGTCATAACTCGTTGATTTGTCGTAAGTCGTTGTCAGGCACTCTGCCGGCAGCGGCGAGCTTCGTTCGTCCCATATGGATGTGACGAGGTTTCACCCGAAAAAGGAATCAGGCTTCTCATGGGCGAACTGGCCAAAGAAATCCTCCCGGTCAATATCGAAGACGAGCTGAAACAGTCCTACCTCGACTACGCGATGAGCGTAATTGTCGGTCGGGCACTGCCTGATGCGCGCGATGGCTTGAAGCCCGTGCACCGGCGTGTGCTGTTCGCGATGAGCGAGCTGGGTAACGACTGGAACAAGCCGTACAAGAAATCTGCCCGTGTTGTCGGTGACGTGATCGGTAAGTATCACCCTCACGGCGACACTGCGGTGTACGACACCATCGTTCGGATGGCCCAGCCGTTTTCCCTGCGCTACCTGCTGGTAGACGGCCAGGGTAACTTCGGTTCCGTCGACGGCGACAACGCCGCGGCCATGCGATACACCGAAGTGCGCATGACCAAGCTGGCGCACGAGCTGCTGGCCGACCTGCATAAAGAAACCGTGGACTGGGTGCCGAACTACGACGGCACCGAAATGATCCCGGCTGTCATGCCGACCCGTATTCCCAACCTGCTGGTCAACGGTTCCAGCGGTATCGCCGTGGGCATGGCGACCAACATCCCGCCGCACAACCTCGGTGAAGTCATCGACGGTTGCCTGGCCCTCATCGACAACCCCGAGCTGACCGTCGATGAACTGATGCAGTACATCCCGGGTCCGGATTTCCCGACTGCCGCGATCATCAACGGTCGCGCCGGCATCATCGAAGCCTACCGCACCGGCCGTGGCCGCATTTACATGCGTGCCCGCTCGATGATCGAAGACATCGACAAGGTCGGTGGCCGCCAGCAGATCGTCATCACCGAACTCCCGTACCAGCTCAACAAGGCGCGCCTGATCGAGAAGATCGCCGAGCTGGTCAAAGAGAAGAAGCTGGAAGGCATCACCGAACTGCGCGACGAGTCCGACAAAGACGGTATGCGCGTCGTGATCGAGCTGCGTCGTGGTGAAGTGCCTGAGGTGATCCTCAACAACCTCTATGCCCAGACCCAGCTGCAAAGCGTGTTTGGTATCAACGTGGTTGCCCTGATCGATGGCCGCCCGCGCATCCTGAACCTCAAGGACCTGCTGGAAGCCTTCGTGCGTCACCGCCGCGAAGTGGTCACCCGCCGTACCGTGTTCGAACTGCGCAAGGCCCGCGAACGCGGCCACATCCTGGAAGGCCAGGCGGTTGCACTGTCGAACATCGACCCGGTTATCGCCCTGATCAAAGCTTCCCCGACCCCGTCGGAAGCAAAAGAAGCACTGATCAAGATGCCGTGGGAATCCAGCGCCGTAGTGGCCATGGTTGAACGTGCCGGTGCCGACTCGTGCCGCCCTGAGACCCTGGACCCGCAATACGGTCTGCGCGAAGGCAAGTATTTCCTGTCGCCGGAACAGGCCCAGGCCATTCTGGAACTGCGTCTGCACCGTCTGACCGGCCTGGAACACGAGAAACTGCTGGCCGAGTACCAGGAGATCCTCAACCAGATCGGCGAGCTGATCCGCATCCTCAACAGCGCCGTGCGCCTGATGGAAGTGATCCGCGAAGAGCTGGAAGTGATCCGCGCCGAATACGGCGACGTGCGTCGCACCGAAATTCTCGATGCCCGCCTCGACCTGACCCTGGGCGACATGATCCCGGAAGAAGAGCGCGTGGTGACCATCTCCCACGGCGGCTATGCCAAGACCCAGCCATTGGCTGCGTACCAGGCCCAGCGTCGTGGCGGTAAAGGTAAATCGGCTACTGGCGTGAAGGATGAGGACTACATCGCTCACCTGCTGGTCGCCAACAGCCACACTACGCTGCTGCTGTTCTCCAGCAAGGGCAAGGTGTACTGGCTCAAAACCTACGAAATCCCGGAAGCCTCCCGCGCCGCCCGTGGTCGTCCGCTGGTCAACCTGCTGCCGCTGGACAGTGATGAATACATCACCACCATGCTGCCGGTAGACGAATACACCGAAGGTCACTTCATCTTCATGGCGACTGCCAAAGGCACCGTGAAGAAGACCCCGCTGGAATCCTTCAGCCGCCAGCGCAGCGTGGGCCTGATCGCCCTGGAGCTGGACGAAGGCGACGTGCTGATCTCCGCCGCCATCACCGACGGCGAGCGTGAAGTCATGCTGTTCTCCGACGGCGGCAAGGTCACGCGCTTCAAGGAATCCGACGTGCGTGCCATGGGCCGTACCGCCCGCGGTGTGCGCGGCATGCGTCTGCCGGAAGGGCAGAAGCTGATTTCGATGCTGATCCCGGAAGAAGGCAGCCAGATCCTGACCGCTTCGGCGCGTGGCTATGGCAAGCGTACGGCCATCGGCGAGTTCCCGGAGTACAAGCGTGGCGGCCAGGGCGTTATCGCCATGGTCAGCAACGATCGCAACGGCCGTCTGGTCGGCGCGGTCCAGGTGCTCGACGGCGAGGAGATCATGCTGATTTCCGACCAGGGCACCCTGGTGCGTACCCGTGTGGCTGAAGTGTCGAGCCTGGGCCGTAACACCCAGGGCGTGACGCTGATCAAGCTGGCCAGCGACGAGACACTGGTTGGCCTGGAGCGTGTCCAGGAACCATCGGAAGTGGAAGGTGAAGAGCTGGACGAGGCCGATGCCGAGTTCGCACGTGAGGTAATGGCAAGCGGCGATGATATCGTCGACGAGCCAACCCTCGACGCTGCCGCAGACGAAGAAGAACCGCAGGAATAAGCGGACACACAGGGGGCGGATGAAGATTCGCCCCCTTGTTGTTTGTCCCTTATGAAAGTATTGAAATACCCGTTTATTGCACCACCCCACCAGATCAGAGTGAGATTGGATGTGAGCAAGAGAGCCTATAACTTCTGTGCCGGTCCCGCGGCGCTTCCTGAAGCAGTCCTGCAGCGTGCGCAGGGTGAACTCCTCGACTGGCATGGAAAAGGCCTCTCCGTGATGGAAATGAGCCATCGCAGTGATGAGTTCGTGTCCATTGCGACCAAGGCCGAGCAGGATCTGCGCGACTTGCTGGACATCCCCTCCCATTACAAAGTGCTGTTCCTGCAAGGCGGCGCGAGCCAGCAGTTCGCTCAGATCCCGCTGAACCTGCTACCGGAAGACGGCACGGCCGACTACATCGACACCGGCATCTGGGGTCAGAAGGCTATTGAAGAGGCCTCGCGCTACGGTCACGTCAATGTGGCCGGCACCGCCAAGCCCTACGACTACTTCGCCATTCCCAGTCAGAACGAATGGAAGTTGTCGAAGGACGCTGCCTACGTGCACTACGTGCAGAACGAAACCATCGGCGGCCTGGAATTTGACTGGGTGCCGGAAGTTGGCGATGTGCCATTGGTGTGCGACATGTCTTCGGACATCCTTTCGCGCCCGATCGACGTGTCCAAGTACGGCATGATCTACGCCGGTGCGCAAAAGAACATCGGCCCAAGTGGCATCCTGGTCAACATCGTCCGCGAAGACCTGTTGGGGCGTGCCCGTTCGCTGTGCCCGACCATGCTCAACTACAAGGTCGCGGCCGACAATGGCTCTATGTACAACACCCCGCCGGCGTTTTCCTGGTACCTGTCCGGCCTCGTGTTCGAGTGGCTGAAAGAGCAGGGCGGTGTCGCCGCCATGGGCAAGCTCAACGAAGAGAAGAAGCGCACCCTGTACGACTTCATCGACGCCAGCGGCCTGTACAGCAACCCGATCAATCTGACCGACCGCTCGTGGATGAACGTGCCGTTCCGCCTGGCTGACGACCGTCTGGATAAGCCATTCCTGGCCGGCGCCGATGCGCGCGGCCTGTTGAACCTCAAGGGCCATCGTTCAGTCGGCGGCATGCGCGCCTCCATCTATAACGCTGTCGACATCCACGCGATCAACGCGCTGGTGGCCTACATGGCAGAGTTCGAAAAGGAACACGGCTAATGTCTGAACAAGAGCTCAAGGCCCTGCGTGTACGCATTGACAGCCTGGACGAAAAAGTCCTGGAACTGATCAGTGAGCGTGCGCGATGCGCCCAGGAAGTGGCACGGGTGAAGATGGCGTCCCTGGCTGAAGGCGAAGTGCCGGTGTTCTACCGTCCCGAGCGTGAGGCTCAGGTGCTCAAGCGCGTGATGGAGCGCAACAAGGGGCCGCTGGGCAACGAAGAGATGGCGCGGTTGTTCCGTGAAATCATGTCGTCGTGCCTCGCGCTGGAGCAGCCGCTGAAGGTGGCTTACCTCGGTCCTGAAGGTACGTTTACCCAGGCGGCAGCCATGAAGCACTTCGGCCACGCGGTGATCAGCAAGCCGATGGCGGCCATCGACGAAGTGTTCCGTGAAGTCGCGGCCGGTGCGGTGAACTTTGGCGTGGTACCGGTGGAAAATTCCACCGAGGGCGCGGTCAACCACACCCTGGACAGCTTCCTTGAGCATGACATGGTGATCTGCGGCGAAGTCGAGCTGCGTATCCACCACCACCTGCTGGTGGGCGAGAACACCAAGACCGACAGCATCAGCCGCATCTACTCCCACGCCCAGTCCCTGGCCCAGTGCCGCAAGTGGCTGGATGCCCATTACCCGAATGTCGAGCGCGTGGCGGTGTCCAGCAACGCCGAAGCGGCCAAGCGGGTCAAGGGGGAGTGGAACTCGGCGGCGATTGCCGGCGATATGGCCGCAGGCCTGTACGGCCTGACGCGCCTGGCCGAGAAAATCGAGGATCGCCCGGATAACTCCACGCGCTTCCTGATGATCGGCAGCCAGGAAGTGCCGCCGACCGGCGACGACAAGACCTCGATCATCGTCTCCATGAGCAACAAGCCCGGCGCGCTGCATGAGCTGCTGGTGCCGTTCCATGACAATGGGATTGACCTGACGCGCATTGAGACTCGTCCTTCGCGCAGCGGTAAATGGACCTACGTGTTCTTTATCGACTTCATCGGCCATCACCGCGACCCGCTGGTCAAAGGTGTGCTCGAGAAAATCAGTCAAGAGGCCGTGGCACTCAAGGTGCTGGGCTCTTACCCGAAAGCGGTTTTGTGAGGCGTTAACATGAGTGGCAACTTCCTCGCCCTGGCTCAGCCGGGCGTGCAACAACTGTCGCCTTACGTCCCGGGCAAGCCTGTGGACGAGCTGGCGCGTGAGTTGAACCTGGACCCGTCCAAAATCGTCAAGCTGGCGAGTAACGAAAACCCGCTGGGCCCGAGCCCCAAAGTGTTGGCGGCGATTCGTGAAGAGCTGGCCGAGCTGACCCGTTATCCCGATGGCAACGGCTTTGCCCTCAAGTCGTTGCTGGCGGAAAAATGTCGGGTCGAGCTGAACCAGGTGACGCTGGGCAACGGCTCCAACGACATCCTTGAGCTGGTCGGTCGTGCCTACCTGGCGCCGGGCCTGAATGCGGTGTTCAGTGAGCACGCGTTTGCGGTCTACCCGATCGTCACTCAGGCCGTCGGTGCTGACGCGCGTGTGATTCCTGCCAAGGATTGGGGCCATGACCTGCCAGCGATGCTGGCGGCCATCGATGCCCAGACCCGCGTGGTGTTTATCGCCAACCCGAACAATCCGACCGGCACCTGGTTCGATGAGCAGGCGCTGAACGAGTTTTTGCAGGATGTGCCAGAGCACGTGCTGGTGGTGTTGGACGAGGCCTACATCGAATACGCCGAAGGCGGCGACCTGCCGGATGGCCTGGACTTCCTGGCGGCGTACCCGAACCTGCTGGTGTCGCGCACCTTCTCCAAGGCTTACGGCCTGGCCTCGCTGCGGGTTGGCTATGGCCTGTCCACGGCGGTCGTGGCTGATGTGCTGAACCGCGTGCGCCAACCGTTCAACGTCAACAGCCTCGCCCTGGCGGCGGCCTGTGCGGCGGTGAAGGATGCCGAGTACCTGGAAGAGGGTCGCCGGATCAACGAAAGCGGCATGCTGCAGTTGCAGGCAGGCTTGAGTGAGTTGGGCCTGGGCTGGATTCCGTCCAAGGGCAACTTCATCTGCGTCGACCTCGGCCAAGTGGCTGCGCCTGTGTTCCAGGGCCTGTTGCGCGAAGGTGTGATTGTGCGTCCGGTGGCCAACTACGGCATGCCGAACCACTTGCGTATCACTATCGGTTTGCCGGCTGAAAACAATCGTTTCCTGGAGGCGCTGGCCAAGGTTCTGGCTCGTGGTTGATGTCACTGCATTGCAACCTGCTGTGCCTATGATCGGTCGCCTGGTGGTGGTCGGGCTGGGGTTGATCGGCGGCTCTTTCGCCAAAGGCCTGCGTGAAAGCGGGCTGTGTGGCGAAGTGGTCGGCGTCGACCTGGACCCGCAGTCGCGCAAGCTCGCGGTTGAGCTGGGCGTGGTGGATCGCTGTGAAGCAGACCTGGCGCTCGCGTGCCAGGGGGCTGATGTGATCCAGCTCGCGGTGCCGATCCTGGCGATGGAGAAGTTGCTGGCAGTGCTGGCTGGCATGGACTTGGGTCAGGCGATTCTTACGGACGTCGGCAGTGCCAAAGGCAATGTGGTGCGCGCGGCGCAACTGGCTTTTGGCGGTATGCCTGCGCGCTTCGTGCCGGGCCACCCGATTGCTGGTTCCGAGCAGAGCGGGGTGGAGGCGTCCAATGCGCAGCTGTTCCGTCGGCATAAGGTGATCCTGACGCCGCTTGAACAAACCGACCCGGCTGCGTTGGCCGTGGTGGATCGTCTCTGGCGCGCGCTGGGAGCGGACGTCGAACACATGCAAGTCGAACGTCACGACGAAGTGCTGGCGGCGACCAGCCATTTGCCGCATTTGCTGGCATTCGGCCTGGTGGATTCCCTGGCCAAGCGCAACGAGAACCTGGATATTTTCCGCTACGCCGCCGGTGGCTTCCGCGATTTCACGCGGATTGCCGGCAGTGATCCGGTGATGTGGCACGACATCTTCCTTGCCAATCGCGAAGCGGTGTTGCGCACCCTGGACACCTTCCGCAGTGACCTCGACGCGCTGCGTGATGCGGTCGATGCGGGTGATGGTCATCAGTTGTTGGGCGTGTTCACCCGTGCGCGGGTGGCGCGTGAGCATTTCAGCAAGATCCTGGCGCGGCGTGCCTATATGGAAACCGCTGTGAACGTCGATGAGCTGGCCTTTCTCGCCAATCCGGGCGGCCGCTTGAGCGGGCGTATCCGGGTGCCGGGTGACAAGTCGATCTCCCATCGGTCGATCATGTTGGGCTCATTGGCTGATGGCGTGACCGAGGTTGAAGGTTTTCTTGAGGGCGAAGATGCCCTGGCGACCTTGCAGGCGTTTCGCGACATGGGTGTGGTCATTGAGGGCCCGCACCATGGGCGCGTGATCATTCATGGCGTGGGCTTGCATGGCTTGAAGCCAGCGCCGGGGCCGATTTATCTGGGGAACTCGGGCACGTCCATGCGGCTGTTGTCCGGGTTGCTGGCGGCGCAACGCTTTGACAGCGTGCTGACAGGCGATGCGTCGTTGTCCAAGCGGCCGATGAGCCGGGTGGCCAAGCCGCTGCGGGAAATGGGCGCAGTGATCGAGACCGCGCCGCAAGGGCGTCCGCCGCTGACCATTCGTGGCGGGCAGTCGCTTAAAGGCTTGGACTATGCGTTGCCGATGGCCAGCGCCCAGGTCAAATCCTGCTTGTTGCTGGCCGGGTTGTATGCCGACGGCAAAACTGCGGTGACCGAGCCTGCACCGACCCGCGATCATACCGAGCGCATGTTGCGCGGTTTTGGCTATCCGGTGCTGGTGGAGGGCGCTACTGCGTCGGTTGAATCGGGATATGCACTGACGGCTACCCATATTGAAGTGCCAGGGGATATTTCCTCTGCTGCGTTTTTCCTGGTGGCGGCGTCGATTGCCGAGGGTTCCGAGCTGCTGCTGGAACATGTCGGCATCAACCCTACTCGCACCGGGGTAATCGATATCCTGCGGCTGATGGGCGCAGATATCACCCTGGAAAACCAGCGCGAAGTCGGTGGTGAGCCTGTCGCAGACCTGCATGTGCGTGCTGCGTCGCTGAAGGGTATCGAGATTCCAGAAGCCCTTGTGCCATTGGCCATCGATGAATTTCCAGTGTTGTTTATTGCGGCGGCCTGCGCAGAGGGTCGGACCATTTTGCGTGGGGCTGAGGAGCTGCGCGTAAAGGAGTCTGACCGTATCCAGGTGATGGCCGACGGTCTGCTGGCGCTGGGCGTGAAGTGTGAAGCCACCTCCGATGGGATTATCATTGACGGCGGCCTGATGGGCGGGGGTGAAGTTCATGCCCAGGGTGATCACCGGATTGCCATGGCGTTCAGCGTAGCGTCCCTCAGGGCGACTGCGCCGATTCGTATCCGTGACTGCGCCAATGTTGCTACGTCTTTTCCGAATTTTCTTACACTGTGTGCCCAAGTCGGCATCCGTGTTGCCCAAGAGGCTCAATTGTGAATATCAAATCACCGGTGATTACCATCGACGGGCCAAGTGGCTCGGGCAAAGGCACGATCGCCGGCATCCTGGCCAAGCGCCTCGGCTGGTGCCTGCTGGATTCCGGCGCGCTGTATCGCCTGCTGGCATTTGCCGCACGCAACCATGGCGTGGACCTGACCAACGAAGAGTCCTTGAAGCTGCTGGCGGCGCACCTTGATGTGCAGTTCGTCGGGGCGACGGAAGGTCATCCTCAGCGCATTATCCTGGAAGGGGATGATGTGACGGATGACCTGCGTAACGAACAAGTGGGTTCCTGGGCCTCCCAGATCGCCGCGCTGCCGGCCGTGCGCGACGCGTTGCTGCAGCGTCAGCGGGCTTTTCAGGAGCCGCCGGGCCTTGTGGCAGATGGTCGTGACATGGGCACGGTGGTGTTTCCCGAGGCGCCGCTGAAGATTTTCCTGACCGCCAGCGCCGAGGAGCGGGCACGCCGCCGTTACTTGCAGTTGAAGGGCAAAGTCGATGGTGTTAGTCTGTCGAGTCTGCTAGATGAGATCCGTGCACGCGATGAGCGTGATACCCAGCGCGCAGTAGCCCCGCTAAAGCCGGCGGCTGATGCCATACAGCTTGATTCCACGGAGTTGTCCATCGAGCAGGTGCTGGAACGCATCATGAGTGAAATCGCCATTCGCGATATCGCCGGGTGATCAAGAAGGCCGCAGGGGACCAGTCATAGTCCTGCGGTGGCTTCTTTTAACTGAAACTGACCCACACCGTCTGGGGTGTGGAGATGGGCGTATTCTTCGCCCTTATCAACAGGAATTAAAATGAGCGAAAGCTTTGCGGAACTCTTTGAAGAAAGCCTAAAAACCCTGAACCTTCAGGCAGGCTCCATCATCACCGGTGTTATCGTTGATATCGATTACCAAGCTCGCTGGGTAACCGTTCACGCTGGTCTGAAGTCTGAAGCTCTGATCCCGCTGGAACAGTTCTACAACGATGCTGGTGATCTGACAATCAATGTCGGTGACGAAGTTCACGTTGCTCTGGACTCGGTTGAAGACGGTTTCGGTGAAACCAAGCTGTCCCGTGAAAAAGCCAAGCGCGCTGAATGCTGGATTGTTCTCGAAGCAGCCTTCGCAGCTGAAGAAGTGGTCAAGGGCGTTATCAACGGTAAGGTTAAAGGCGGCTTCACTGTCGACGTTAACGGCATCCGTGCGTTCCTGCCAGGTTCTTTGGTCGACGTTCGTCCTGTGCGCGACACCACGCACCTGGAAGGCAAAGAACTCGAATTCAAGGTCATCAAACTCGACCAGAAGCGCAACAACGTTGTCGTTTCCCGTCGCAGCGTCCTGGAAGCAGAGAACTCCGCCGAGCGTGAAGCTCTGCTGGAATCCCTGCAGGAAGGCCAACAAGTCAAAGGTATCGTCAAGAACCTCACCGATTACGGCGCATTCGTCGATCTGGGTGGCGTCGATGGCCTGCTGCACATTACCGACATGGCTTGGAAGCGTATCAAGCATCCTTCCGAAATCGTCAACGTTGGCGACGAGATCGATGTCAAGGTTCTGAAGTACGATCGTGAGCGTAACCGCGTTTCCCTGGGCTTGAAGCAGCTGGGCGAAGATCCATGGGTTGCTATCAAAGCTCGTTACCCAGAAAGCACCCGCGTAACCGCGCGTGTTACCAACCTGACCGACTACGGCTGCTTCGCTGAGCTGGAAGAAGGCGTGGAAGGCCTGGTGCACGTTTCCGAAATGGACTGGACCAACAAGAACATCCACCCTTCGAAAGTCGTACAAGTCGGCGACGAAGTGGAAGTTATGGTTCTGGACATCGACGAAGAGCGTCGTCGTATCTCCCTGGGCATCAAGCAGTGCAAATCTAACCCATGGGAAGATTTCTCTGGCCAGTTCAACAAGGGCGATAAAATCTCCGGCACCATCAAGTCGATCACCGATTTCGGTATCTTCATTGGTCTGGACGGCGGCATCGACGGCCTGGTTCACCTGTCCGACATCTCCTGGAACGAAGTTGGCGAAGAAGCCGTTCGTCGTTTCAAGAAGGGCGACGAGCTGGACACCGTTATCCTGTCGGTTGACCCAGAGCGCGAGCGCATCTCCCTGGGTATCAAGCAACTGGAAAGCGATCCGTTCTCCGAGTACGTTCAAGAGAACGACAAAGGCGCCATCGTTAAAGGCACTGTGAAAGAAGTTGACGCCAAAGGCGCCATCATCGTTCTGGCCGACGATATCGAAGCGACTCTGAAAGCCTCCGAAATCAGCCGTGACCGCGTTGAAGACGCGCGCAACGTTCTGAAGGAAGGCCAGGAAGTAGAAGCCAAGATCATCAGCGTTGACCGCAAGAGCCGCGTGATCCAACTCTCCATCAAGTCGAAAGATGAAGTTGAAGAGAAAGAAGCTATCCAGAGCCTGAAATCCGCTCCGGAAGCTGCAACTGGCGAGACCACCATGGCCTCCCTGCTGCGCGAAGCAATGGCTAAGCAGAACTAAGTTCTGTAAAGCTGTAAAAAGGGCGACTTCGGTCGCCCTTTTTTGTGCCTGAAATTCGTTGAATCAACAAGTGAGAACCAAGGCCTACAGCTCAGTGTCAGAGCTGACTATAGTCTTGATAAAAGCACTCTCCTGTTGCTGTTTTAATAAGGGTCCCAATGAACAAGCTTATCGTAGTGTTCTTAGTTGTAATGCTTGCAGGCTGCTCCGCCACCAGCGCCAAAACTCACGTGAGGCGCGGCGTCAGCGGGATTGAAGTCGACTGCTCGGGGCTTGGCAATCATTGGGGGAAATGCGAACAGCGCGCCGCCCGCGAATGCAAGATGCAAGGCTACAAGGTCATCACCAGGTCAAGCGAGGCCAAGGATGAGGAGGGCGACTACCTGTTCGGCTGGAACCCGGCAGGGGCAGTCACTCGCACGATGCTTGTGATCTGCAATTAAGCGCATTACGTGTTCGCCACAAGTGCTTATTCGGCCAGCAGATAAGTTGATGCATGGGCTGTTCAAATTCATCAAGTCATGCTAAAACCTTCGAAGCGCTTTTCCTAGCTGCTTGAAAAAGAAGGGAAAAATATGACGAAGTCGGAGTTGATCGAACGAATTGTCACCCATCAAGGGCTGCTTTCATCCAAGGATGTGGAGCTGGCTATCAAGACCATGCTTGAACAAATGTCCCAGTGCTTGGCTACCGGCGATCGGATTGAGATTCGCGGGTTTGGGAGCTTCTCCCTTCACTATCGCGCGCCGCGGGTTGGGCGAAATCCCAAGACCGGGCAGTCTGTGAGTCTTGATGGTAAGTTCGTGCCTCACTTCAAGCCAGGCAAGGAGTTGCGGGATCGGGTGAACGAAGACGAAGAAGAGGGCGTCTGAGTGTTTTTGGATAGGGGGAAAAGTTATGAGTGGGGTTAAGCGCGTTTTGTTGGTGTTGACCATTCTGGCGTTTGTCTTGGTGACCCTTGCGTTTGTGCTTGAGAATCAGCAGGGCGTCGCGCTGTCGTTTTTGGGTTGGAGTAGTGCGCAGTTACCCGTGGCCGTGTTTGTAACGCTGGCGTTGATTGCGGGCATGCTGATTGGACCGTTGCTCGGTGGAGTGATCAGGCTTGCGGGGCGTCGTAAACAAGGTTTATAGCCCTTGGATGCATACCCCGCTCAACCCTGATCTGCCTGCGGCCAGTGAACGCAGTTGCTCGTCCATCACATCCAGCGGTTCTGCCAAGTCATGAGGCTGGTCGTTTACGCAATTCGTAGAGCTTGAATGGCAGTTTGAACAGCAGCATCAGTATGTTGGTGTAGAGCCCATTCGTGCGACAGGCATTAACGATTTCCAGGTTCAACTTCAAGCTGCTCCTTAGTCCAGCTGTACTGGCGCCTCCTGATCGCATCCGTACCAGCACTTGATTAATATAAGAATACTTGAGGGCGTGCACCTTAAACAGTCGTACAAAAAACTCGTAATCCGCAGAAATCCTGTACTTCAACGAGTACTGGCCGACGACGTTGTAAGCTGATTTACGAATGAATGTCGCCGGATGAGGTGGCATCCATCCAAAGCGCAACTTCCATGGTGCAAAGCGGTTTGCGCGGTAAAAGCGTGTCACTTTGTGCAGGTCGGTTGGATTGACAAAAACCACATCGCCAAACACCGCATCGCTCTCTGGGCGACGTTCGAATGCTTTCGCCACAGACGAAAGACTGGTGGTGCTTTCATAAAAGTCATCGGAATTCAAAATGCCGACCACGGCACCGGTAGCCATGGCTACACCTTTATTCATTGCATCGTAGAGGCCCTTGTCCGGCTCGCTGACAAAGCGACTGATACGGTCTCCATAAGATTCGACAATCGCCTGCGTCCCGTCCCTTGAGCCGCCGTCCACAACGATGTATTCGATATCACCATAGTCTTGTGAAAGAACGGACTCAATCGTGTCTCGAATGGTGCTCGCGCTGTTAAAACAGACTGTAATAATTGATAACTTCAAGACAACCTCTTATGTACGACCATACAGGTCTTCGAAGCGTACGATATCGTCTTCACCCAAATAGGAGCCGGACTGCACTTCAATCAGCTCCAGGGGTATAACGCCAGGGTTCTCCAGCGTGTGGACCTGACCAATAGGGATATACGTCGACTGGTTTTCAGTGACCAGATAAGTTTTCTCACCATTGGTAACCCGGGCGGTGCCACTCACGACAATCCAGTGCTCAGCTCGATGGTGATGCATCTGCAGTGATAGCTTCGCGCCTGGATTAACGGTGATGCGCTTCACTTGGTAGCGGCTGCCATTATCAATGGAATCGTACATCCCCCAAGGCCGATAGACTTCACGATGATCAAGGGATTCGCATCGGCCTTCGGCTTTCAATCGATCAACGATCTTCTTGACGTTCTGCACTTGGCTTTTGTGGGCGACCAGGATGGCATCCTTGGTTTCCACGATCACCAGGTCCTCAACACCTACGGTGCTCACCAGGCGACTCTGGGAATGTACGAATGTGTTGTGGGTCTGTTCGACCAGAACGTCCCCGTTGCACACGTTGCCTTGTGCGTCCTTCTTGCCAACCTCCCACAGCGCTGCCCATGATCCAATATCGCTCCAGCCGGCATCGAGCGGTACGACGACAGCGTCAGCCGTTTTCTCCATTACCGCATAATCGATCGACTCCGACGGACACGCTGCGAAGGCCTCTTTGCCGACACGCGTGAAATGCATATCTTGGGCACCCACTGCGATAGCGCTGCGACAAGCTGCGAGGATGTCCGGACGGAATTTTGCCAACTCTTCCAGGTACCTGCCCGCGCGGAACATGAACATGCCACTGTTCCAGAGATAGTTTCCGCTGGAAAGGTAAGCGCGTGCAGTTTCTTCATCAGGCTTCTCGACGAAGCGCGCGACCTCGAATCCGGCGGCGTTGACGCTATTACCCTTTTCGATATAGCCATAACCTGTTTCCGGCTGAGTCGCCACAATACCGAAGGTCACCAACTTGCCGTCGAGCGCCAGGGGAAGCGCTTTGTGGATGCACGCTTGGAATGCGGCGACATCCTGGATCAGGTGATCGGCTGCCAGTACCAGCAAGAGCGGATCCTGCCCGTCGACGCACGATTGCAGTGCTGCCAGTGCGACCGCTGGAGCCGTATTGCGCCCCACGGGTTCCAGCAGGATGTTGGCGCTTTCCAGGCCCAGTTGCCGAAGCTGTTCGGCGGCCAGGAATCGATGTTCTTCGTTGCAGATTAATCGGGGGACATCGACTTCAAGTCCTTCCAGGCGCTTGATTGTGGCCTGCAACATGGACAGCTCGCTGTCAGCCAGGCAAAGAAACTGCTTGGGGTTGAGCTGACGCGAAAGCGGCCAAAGGCGTGAGCCAGAACCGCCGGCCATAATTACCGGAATCAACATTTATTCTTCCCTTGCGTTCAATTCGTTGGTCACGCCGACAGACGGTTTTAAAGCGATATCCAGCATGGTCTTCGCGACGCTCTCCCAATCTTTAGGGATCGTTTTCAACTGTTCTGTCCAGTCAGGCCAGTAGCCTGTCGAGAGTTTTGCGTGCAGTTCGTTTACCGCATCTTTCAACGAGTCTGCGCTATTGGCTTGAAAGTATATCGCCTCGTCGCCACATAAAACCCGCGCATAAGGCAGGTCCGGACATACGATGGGCAGGCCTGCAAACATGGCTTCCACAAGTGGAAACCCATAACTTTCATCCGTTGAGAGAAACAGTAGCGCATCCACTCGGTTGTAGGCATCAATCATCTGTTGCGCAGTCAGTGTGCCCAGGCAGTGAAGCCATGGAAGATTGGGTGCTGGATTGCTTTTTTCGTCGAGCGTTATAGCAAGGCGCGCCAAGGGCCACTGTGCAGCCTGGCGGTCATCAATGCTGGCAAGCAGCTTGTGATTTTTATGCGGATATCCGGCTGCGGGGTAGATCAGGTGCAGCGGATCACCCTCGGCCGTGATGCGCCCGGTGCGTTTGATTCCGGCGTTCAACAACCATGCAGGAACAGGTTGTGCCACAACGTGTACGCGCGAGTGCAGGGACGGGTACGACTTGATAAGAGCGTCACGCATCAATGTAGTTTGGACGATAAACGCCTGCGCGTATTTGATGTTGGACCGAAACACCCATCTGAGTAGTGCCTGCTTCATTTTTCCAAGGCGCCAAGAGAATTTTTCCGGGCGCAAGAGGTGGGGTGTTTGAACAAAAACCGTCTGTTGGCTCGTGCAACGAATGGGCAGGTCGCCCATGACCAGAAGCGGAAGCTCCCCACTAAAGCGCTGTCCTAAAAACAGGCACTCCGCCAAGCGTGATAGCGAATTGGGAAGGTAGCGACGGTAACGTGTCAAGGCGACTGACGTGTCGTTATTCTGATAAGACGATAAGTCTCCCTTGTCGGGCAGATAAACCTCGACAACGCGTACGGTTTTATTCCTCTCCAGGGCGGGCAGCAATGACTTGATCAATTGCACCGCGCCCAGTCCGGCAATGTTGGTCAGGTGAAGACGAACAGCATCTTGTCTCATGGCGATGATTATTCCGGATACCAAGGAGAGATAACGGCAGCTTTGCTTTGGGGATTGGCGCGAAGAACGGCCAGCATGTAGCGGGCCGCGACCTCCGGTTGAATGGCCGCAGCAGCACGGGATGTGGCAGCGCGCATGGTAAGCAGGCGTGTGGGGTCGGTGTGCAATGCACTGATGAGCGATTCCAGTGAATCCGGATCATCGGCCACGAATACGTCCCCGGCACCAAATGTCTCCACCAGAACCCGAGCGCCTACCTGATCGCTGCAGATCACAGGAACGCCCGCGCACAACGCTTCATTCACCACGACTCCCCAGCCATCATAACGACTAGGCAAGACCAAGATGTCGTACTCGGACACTACTTTCTGGGTCATGCCGAACGGGATTGTCCCGCGCAAGTGAATCCTGTCGCTGTCGAAGGCAAGCAGCTTGGAGCCGCCAGGGCCGTAGATATCCAGAATGATCGGCGCTTTAGAGCGGGTAACGGCTTCAATGAGCAGATCGATGCCTTTGCGCGCGATCAATGCGCCGACAAAGACAATTCTTAATGTCGTGTCGTCTTCACCGGGGTCTTTTGAATTCGACGCGAGTGCCCCGATGGCCGGAACAAAGTAGCCGAAAGGAAACAGTTTGTTTTTTGCTATCCCCGACGTTGAGTATTGTTCAATCGCCTTTGCCGAGATTGTAAAGACTCCGGATATATGTCGCTTGAGCAGCGCCGTGTACAGCCTGTAAAGACAAGGGCGTAACGCTGCCTTGAGCTTTTCGCGTGTGCGCAGCTTATCGTTGAAGTAGCCTTGGGCAATCGGGGAGTACGGCTCCGAGATGATGTAGAACTCCACTCGAAACAGGACGGCCAGCATCAGGCAGTAGAGCATTTTCAGATTCTGAAATGCGCTGCCGAACAGGTGGACTTCATGTCGGTGCTCGCGCATTTTCCGGTAGCAGTAAAGCATCCCGCCGCGCTGCGGTATCAGTCGACGTTCTATCGACGTTACCTGAGTGTCTTGCCAACCCTGAGCGCGACGGGTCGCATCTTCCATCGTCAGCACATAAGCCAGGAGCGGTGTCTGTGCTTGCTGGGACAGTGCTTCATACGTAAACGCCTGATGATCCGTCAGGACCGGTTGCCAGGTAATGAATAGAGGCTGCTTTGTCATGAGCGCTCACCCCATATAAAACCTAGCACTGCCTGACCAGCCAGTTGTGGAGAACATCGAGTCACGACGGCCTCTGTGCCCCTGAGGGCGCATGCCAGTGTTTGCCCTGGTTCCTCGACGACGCTGCGAAGCAGGTCCGCCAGCGCCTTTGGGTCGTTGCGTGTCAGGTACAGCGCCCCCGAGCCCAATACCGCGCGCACATCGCTGATGTCTGTACTCAATACCAGCAAGCCTGCCTCGGCGAATTCAATAACCTTGGAAGGGAAGGTTGTGTCAGCCAGAGGGCCACCCACCGGCTTCAGCGCCAGGCCTACGTTGCATCGATGGAGTATCTCGGCGTACTCAATATCGGTGGTGCGCCCGTGCACCGTCACTCTGGGGGGGGCGCCTTCATTGGCCAGCTCCCGGAGGGCTTCGAGTGACTCACCTTTGCCGGTCACTTCAAATTGCAGGCTGTGTACCCACGCGTCGGAGTCCTGGCGAAGCAGGCGGATGGTATCAATCAGCAGATCCGCACCGGTATCGGCATTGAGCGTACCGGCCATCAGGACTGATTGCGGGTTGGCACTCGATTTAACGCCAAATGTCTTTGTAGAGGTCGCGCCATAATAACAATGGACTGGACGAATGCCGGTCATGCCTGCCAGCGCGCTGCACGCCAGCAATGCGCCATCTGGACAAAGGCGGTCGTACAGCCAGGTAATAGAGCGCCCCAGTAGTGCTTTCAGCGCACCGCTGTTCTGGCCCGCGACTTCTCCGTCCTCAAGGTCAAGGAAGCGTTTGTAGCCGCTGACGGATGCTGCTATCAGCAAGGGAAGATAAGCACTCATGCGGTTGTAAAAAATCACCGCTTTCTTCGGGCTTGACGAAAGTCGGAGCAGGGCGCCGATCAGAAAGAACAATGAGAGAAACTGGGAAAAAAACCGAACATGTGAAAACGGCGCGTACACGACGGGCACGCCCGCCACCCGCCTGACTGTGCGGGGGAAATAGTTGAAGGAGCCGTTGGCGCGTCCTCGCCCAAGGCTCAGGATGCAGGGGCGTGCGCCTGCTTCGCGTAATGCCTGGCAGAGCATGAGCACCTTGCGGGAGGCGGCAGGGCTATCACTGACAATGCCCCTCTCAAGGCGAGTCTTGTCATCCAGCGCATTGCACACTACCAGGACCAGCGGGCGCTTCATGGCAGTTGTCTCTTAGCGACTGCCGGCACGCCAGCGACCAGCGTATGGGCGGGAACGTCGCGTGTCACCACGGCTCCGGCGGCAACGATGGCGCCGTCACCAATGGTGACGCCCCCCAAAATGATGCTTTTGGCGCCAATCCAGCAGCCGTCACCCACCACAATGGGGCGTGCTGTTCCGGTGCCTGCGCGTCGCTCACGGGGTCCGAGTTCGTGGCTGCCGACGATAAATTCAACGCCATGTCCCAGGTCGCAGCGGGAGCCGATTTGGATATCGGCTTCTTGATGGGTATGAAACACCACCCCAGGGCTAAGCCAGGTGCCTTCGCGGATGATCAGGCGTCCCCGGCCATAGATCCATCCACGCCCGCAGAACTTTACGTCCGGGTGCATCTCGATGCCTGCCCAGCGCAGAAGCGCCGATCGGGCGGTAAACAGACGGGATGGCGGGAGGAGCGACAGAATGATGTTGATTAGGTGTCTGATCATAGGTACCGACTAAGCCTCGACCGGGAGCGCCCCGGTCAGAGACTGTTGCTTCCTGCAGAGTAGGAATTGAGGTGAGAGAGGTGCATTGAGTGGCTCCAGGATGAACCATCCCACGCACCTTTTACTAACGCGAACGCACGCGCAAGGCATTCTCGGAAAACCAGCTGTAGGCGCCCCTCAGTCCATCTTCGAGGGTGATCGTCGCTTCCCAACCCAACTGCTTCAGACGGGAGACGTCCATCAGTTTTCTTGGGGCACCGTCCGGTTTGCTCGCATCAAAGCTCAGGCGGCCCTTGAATCCGGTGACCTTGGCGATGGTCTGAGCCAGCTCACGAATGGTGCAGTCTTCACCCGTCCCGACGTTGATATGAGAGAGCATAGGCTGGGTATGGGCGCCATACAGCTCAGGGCTCAATTCCATAATATGAACGGATGCACTTGCCATATCATCGACATGCAGGAACTCACGCATCGGCGAACCGCTGCCCCAGATCACGACTTCTTCGACATTCTGCTCGGTGGCATCATGAAAGCGACGCAGGAGGGCAGGAATGACGTGAGAGTTTTCCGGATGGAAGTTGTCGTTCGGGCCATACAAGTTGGTAGGCATGGCGCTACGATAATCACGGCCATATTGACGATTGTAGCTTTCGCACAACTTGATCCCGGCAATTTTTGCGATTGCGTAAGGCTCATTTGTAGGCTCAAGCACGCCGGTCAGCAAGGCCTGTTCAGCCATGGGCTGTTGAACCTTGACCGGGTAGATGCAGGATGATCCTAGAAATAGCATTTTCTGCACATCATGTTGATGTGCAGCGTGGACGATGTTGGCCTGCATGGTCAGGTTCTCGTAGATGAACTCCGCCGGGTAGGTGTTATTGGCGTGAATGCCGCCCACCTTGGCGGCCGCCATGTAGACCTGCTCAATCTTGTTCTCGGCAAAAAACGCGGCGACCGACTGCTGATCCAGGAGATTCAATTGAGCCCTGTCCCGGGTCACAATATTTGTGTAACCCAACGCTTGCAGGCGACGGACAATGGCCGAACCGACCATTCCTTTATGGCCGGCAACAAAAACACACTCGCTCAATTGGCGTGACATCCTAGTTCTCCAGCGACACCGGCAGATCGTAACCATGGTTCTTCAGCAGCGCATGACGCTGGGCGACTTTGAGATCTTCGCGAACCATCTCGGCACACATTTCCTGTGCGGTGATTTCCGGTACCCAGCCCAGCTTGGTCTTCGCTTTGGTCGGATCACCCAGCAGGGTTTCAACCTCAGCGGGACGGAAGTAGCGCGGGTCGACGCGAACCAGTGTGTCCCCGACCTTGAGTGCTGGGGCGTTGTCGCCAACGATGGACTCGATAATGGCGCATTCGTCCACGCCGGTCCCTTCAAAGCGCAGGGTCAGGCCGAGTTCGGCTGCAGACCAGCGAATGAAGTCACGAACGGAATATTGCACGCCTGTCGCGATCACGAAATCTTCAGGGGTATCCTGTTGCAGCATCATCCACTGCATGCGGACGTAGTCCTTGGCATGTCCCCAGTCGCGCAGTGCATCCATGTTGCCCATGTACAGGCACTGTTCAAGGCCCTGGGCGATGTTTGCCAGGCCGCGCGTGATCTTGCGGGTCACGAACGTTTCGCCGCGGCGTGGAGATTCGTGGTTGAACAGAATCCCGTTGCAGGCGTGCATGCCGTAGGCTTCACGGTAGTTGACCACGATCCAGTAGGCGTAGAGCTTTGCTACCGCGTAAGGCGAGCGCGGATAGAAGGGTGTGGTTTCTTTTTGAGGCGTTTCCTGCACCAGTCCGTAGAGTTCTGAAGTGGAGGCCTGGTAGAAGCGGGTTTTTTTCTCCAGCCCGAGCAGGCGGATTGCTTCAAGAATGCGCAATGTTCCCATTGCATCGACATCGGCGGTGTATTCAGGCGATTCGAAGCTTACCGCTACGTGGGACTGCGCGCCCAGGTTGTAGACCTCGTCAGGCTGCACTTCCTTGATGATACGGGTCAGGTTGGACGAATCGGACAAGTCGCCGTAATGCAGGATAAAGCGCTGGTTATCAACATGCGGGTCCTGGTAGATGTGATCAACGCGCTGGGTGTTGAAGGACGATGCACGTCGCTTGATGCCGTGGACCTCGTAGCCTTTTTCCAACAACAACTCAGCCAGATAGGAGCCGTCCTGGCCGGTGATCCCGGTGATCAGCGCTTTTTTCAGGGTCATGTCTACGTCCTAGAATTCTTTGAATATGTAGTTAAATTGCATTTAGCATGCTGGTAATGATATCGGTCATCGTCGACTTTGCCTTCCAGCCCAGAACGCGTTCGGCCTTGGCAGGGTCCGCGCGACTGATCAGCAGGTCTGTTGGCCGGAAGAACTCCTGCGATTGGTCGACATAGTCCGTCCAGTCGAGTCCCAATTGTGTGAATGCTTCAGCAACGAATGCTTCAAGTGTGTGCGTCTGGCCGGTGGCGATCACGAAATCACTCGGTTCATCGCACTGCAGCATGCGCCACATGGCATCGACGTACTCTGATGCCGCTCCCCAGTCACGAGCAATATCCAACCGTCCAAGCGTCAACCGTTCGCCCGAACCCGCAGCAATGCGCTTGGCCGTACTTACAATTTTTTGTGTAACAAACCTGGATGGGCGTAATTCGGATTCGTGATTGAACAGGATACCCGTACACGCAAAAAGATTATAAGCCTCACGATAATTATCGACTAGCCAGAAAGCAGATGATTTAGCCACCGCATAAGGGCTGCGGGGATGGAATGTGGTGTTCTCTGACGCCGGTTCACCATTCGTGTCGCCGAAGCATTCGCTGGAACCCGCTTGGTAAAAGCGAATGGGCCGCTCGGTCATCCGGCAGGCCTCAAGCATGTTCAGCGTTCCAAGGGTGATGCTTTGGATGGTTTCGGCGGGCTGTTCAAATGACAATCCGACAGACGACTGCCCGGCGAGAAAATACACTTCGTCAGGCTGGCTGCGTTTCAGCGCCATGAATACACTGCGAAAGTCTTCTGGCACCATCGACAACAATTTCACCTTCGAGACAATACCCAGTCGCTTCAGGTTGGCGAATGAAGAGCCCTGAGCGTCTCGCGAAGTCCCCCAGACGGTATAGCCCTTTTCGAGTAGGAGCTTTGCCAGATAAGCACCGTCCTGACCACTCACGCCACAAATCAGGGCTGTTTTTTCTGAGTATTCCAAAAAATCACCTTTATAAGGACTTGTAGATCGAGAGTGTTTCCTGGGAGCAGCGCTGCCAGGAAAACTGCTTCAACCGCTCACGGCCACGCTCAATCAATCTCGCGATTTCACTGTCAGAGTAAACCACTCTTTCTATCGCTCCGGCCATTTCGTCGCCATTGAGTGGGTCGAACAAGGCCCCGGCATCGCCGATGACTTCGGGCATTGAACTTGTACCGCTGCTGATGACGGGGCAGCCGTGCGCCATGGCCTCCAGTGGTGGAAGACCGAAACCCTCATAAAGAGAGGGATAGACGAAGGCTTTGGCGCCTTCGTAAAGTTGACCGAGGACCGTGTCATCACCGCCGACCTGGCGTACCTGTCCGGCGGCAAAACCTAACCGTTGAACCTGCTCCAACTCGCTTGGCGAAAAGGCACCGCCGCCGAAGGCGACAATATCAAAGTCGGCCTTGAGGCGTTTCGAGTGGGAAACCGCATTCAGTAAGCCGGAGAAGTTTTTGTAACCGTGTCGACTTCCGACATACAACAGATAAGGCTTGACGGGTGAGGCGGCCGTTTCCCGGGCGCAGGGTTTGAACTGCTCGAACCCCAGGTGTGCCACCGATAGTTTGCTTTCGGGCACCGAGAACAGTTTCATCAGGTCCTGGCGGGTGCTCTCCGAAATGCAGATGACATGATCCGCTCGCTCAACGGCGCGTCGCTTTAACGCCGTTGTCTGGTCCCGGGCGGAGAAATTCTCGGGGAACAGTTCGTGAATCATGTCGTAGACAGTCAGTACGATCGGGCAGCCCTTCGGGGCAGCGCTGAAACGTGAAAAATAGGTTTCATGCACAACCTCAGGCTTCCAGGCACGCATGGCGCGCTGACCCAGCAAGTGGTTGTAGATCAGCGCCAGCCGCGTCGTACGAGGCGGGTACTGTTCGGCTTTCTGGCCGTGGACAATGCCCTCGGGCAGGTCGTTGAGATAAAAGTTGCGGTGAAGCGGCGAGAAAATGCCCACCTCGTTGCCGGTGATGGCCATCTGCTCGGCAATGCGAGAAAAATAGCGAGAAATGCCGCCGTAGTTTTGTAGGCAGAATATCTGGTGATCAAAAGCAACGCGCATTTTTATGCTTCGCCTCGTGAGAAATAAGACCTTGATAGATCAGGAAATCGAGTGTGCACCTTAGCAAAATCAGTGCCTCTGGCGGCTGTTTTGGTGCGGTGACGGGCCAGCATTCTCAGAGCGGGTTTCTCCACTCGATTTTTCGGGCAGCAAAGCGGATGACAAATACGCGGAGCCCAACGAGCAGGTAGGTGGCTCCCAGGGAGAATGCCATTGTGAAAGGGTTGTTTAACGCCCAAGTGTCGAACAGTGCTCTCATTGCAAACAGCGCACATAAGGCGATGGCGGCGGGTATCAGGATTGTTTCGGTGTACCAGATTCTGGCCGGTTTGATACTGAGTTTTCGAAAAATAACGGGTGAGCATATCACCACGTAACTCACGTTCAGAATCAACCAGGGCAATGCACTGCCGTCCAGTCCGTAGTGGGTGGCCAGGTAGTAAGTCAGCGGGATGATGAATACAACAGCCACAGCGTTCTGCCATACGCTGAACCGCGTCCAGCCGTGGGCCAGTTGGAGTGCGTAAGGCATCTGCATGAATGCATAGAACATGGTCCCAATCGCCAGAAACCATAGCGGAGTACTGGCTAGTGCCGCAACGTGTTCATCTCTCGTCCATAACAGCAGTAACGGCTGGCTATATAGCGCGACCCAGATAGAGAATGGGATCACCAGCAATGAAAGTACTTGGCTGGCCCTTGTAAACGTGCCAAATGTTTCGACGTTGTTGTGTGTAGTGACAAGGGATACCAGTTTTGGGTAGTAGACATTAAACACTGGAGAGACCAGCCGGAATGCCACCGAACCCACGGTCCAGGCCAGCATGTAACACCCGAACTCCTTGAGTGGGAGTATTTTTGACAGGATGATCTTATCCACTTGCATTAACAGAAAAGCAAGGATGTTGGTGGTCGCTACGCCTGCCGCAAAGCCACCGAGGCGTTTAATGATGTCCGTGGAAAATACGCCCACTTCTCGCCACTCTGGAAGTTCACTGATCAGTTTTCTACGCAATACCAGAACGGTGGCGAGGCTGTTGATGCCCTGCCATATCAGAAACCACTCTACAGTCGGTGAAACAATCCATAAAACCAACGCCGCGCCGGCGGCACGCGTGGTGGCGAATACAGAACTTATCGAGTTCAGTGTGACGTGTTTTTGAAGTCCGATGAGGCCGCCATAGTAAAGCCCGATAGGGAACTGTAACAGCAGTGCAATCCCCATTATTCTCAGCGAACGCGTGGCCGATTCAACGTTGTCCGCATTGACGGTGAGCCAGTGGTCAGCTATCAGTGGGGCCAGCAGTGTGATGCATGCACCGAGCGCGATTGCGACAGACCAGAAGATACATTCCACGCTTTTAATGGTCAGTACTATCTTTTGTTTTTGGGCTGTAGAGGCGGCTTCATAAGTGGATGCCTCTCGCGATGCCACGGCCCCAAATCCGCCGTCAAACATCGTCATGGCTGACGAAAGAATGATGAAAAATCCAACCAGCCCGTAACCTTCTACACCAATGAACTTAAGGTAGAGTGGAACAAAGCAGATACCCATCAGGGCGATCCAGCCTTGCCCTACAAAGTTGGCGGAGATATTTTTAAATAGGCCACTCATTCGCCGGGGTCCTCAACGTGCCCGCTCAATAGGCAGGGTCCATGCGGGGTATCAATGAAATCGAAATAAGGTTTCGATTGAGTGAGCAACGTACTCTTTGACGGTATGACCCTAAACAGAGCAAGTAATAAAATCGTGTATTTCATTATAGAAAAAGATGTGCTGACGTGACGCAGGGAACGAGGATATGGCGGGTCTCGGGAGGGCGTGTGCCCAATCCGTTCGCCAACATTGCTGCCGTCATGGGAAACCTCTCCTGCAAGCGCCTTTGAAACCCGCTCAATCAACTGGTGGGTGGGGGCGAAGACCCATATGGCACGAGTGCTACAGCAGAATTGGCAGGCGGGGAGACTAGCATAGACTCTTGAATTTACATATTAAAAAGCGCCATTTATGTGGCGCTGCAGCCGCCCGATCCCAGGACCAAGAGGATTTTCTGAGGTTGCGTGGATCGATGCGTTCGACGACAAGCCGGGCGCTCGCGCAGAACTTGTGGTACAGGCTTTCGCATGCACTTTCAAACCTGTGGCGTGCCATAGATGCCCTGTCTGCCCATTGCTTGTAGCGCTCAATATCGTATTGATCAATGTATACGCGAGGTACAGTGCTACGAAACGCGTCCAGGCACGCTCGGAACCTGCGGAGTCAGGGCTTCAAGTGGTACTCTACGCCCCTTGCGAAGTGATGACGCGAGCGCGCAAAGTCGGGGCTCGCTGTGAACCCTGCTAAGTGCGGGGCTTTGGGCGTTGTAGACGCGCAGTTTGCTCGGCGTTTGAAGACTGGCGACGCGAGTACCTGAGCATGTTCAAACTTATCGGGAATTTCACCTGGGTCTTGCTGGTTGCTCCCTTCATTGCGAGCGACAGCGATTCGTGCAGGCGTGTGTAGAAAAATTGTGGAGCAACATGTTGATGTGTCTAGGCGGTTGGAGAATGCGGATTGAGTCATAAGAAAACATTCTTCGTGACCGGAGCAAGTGGCTTTGTCGGGGCTGCGCTTGTAGAGCGTCTTGCGTCGAATGCTGATTGTCAGGTGCTTGCACTCGTACGTCGTGACGATGTGGTATTGCCTTTGGGGGCGACCAGGGTGCGCGTGGGTGAAGACTACCTTGCCTCGGAGGACCTGCCTCTCACCGGTGTTGATGTGCTGGTTCACTGTGCGGCCCGTGTTCACGTGATGTCCGATGCATCGAACGATCCGTATTCGGCCTATCGCCGGATCAATGTAGAAGGCACGTTGAGGTTGGCCGAGCAAGCCGCGCGGTCGGGGGTCAAGCGTTTCATTTTTATCAGTTCGATCAAAGTCAATGGCGAGGGTACCCGGCCAGGGGAAGCGTATACGGCAGATGATCCACCCGCCCCGGCTAGCCCATACGGCGTCTCCAAGATGGAGGCTGAGCAGCAACTTCAGTTGCTCGCTCAGCGGACCGGCATGGAGGTCGTTATTATTCGTCCCGTCCTCGTGTATGGCCCGGACGTGAGGGCGAACTTTCGCAGCATGATGGTATGGCTGAACAAAGGCATTGCCTTGCCGCTGGGGGCTATCCGCAGTCAGCGCAGCTTGGTGGCGCTGGATAACCTGGTGGACCTGATTGTGACGTGTCTTCAGCATCCCGCAGCGGCCAATCAGGTGTTTCTGGTGAGCGACGGTGAGGATATGTCGACCACGGAACTGTTGACCCGTATTGGGCTGGCATTGCACAAGCCTGCGCGGCTGATTCCTGTTCCCGCAGCCCTGCTGCGCTGGGGCATGTTCCTGATCGGGCGCAGAGGAATGGGGCAGCGCCTGTGTGGCTCTCTACAGGTTGATATCCAAAAAACGCGTGAGCTCCTGGGATGGACACCGCCTACATCCGTGACGGTCGCTTTACGCAAGACGGCAGAGCATTTTCAGGGGAGTTTGAAGTAGTGGTGTGTGTGAATATGAACCCGACAGGGAGCCGTTGATGAACCACTTACTTTGGCTCGTGCCGATTGTCGCCGTCCTTGCAGGTGTATTGACTTGGTTATTGCGCGGTTATGCACTGTCCCGAAGCCTGATTGACGTACCCAACGCACGCAGCTCTCACTCGGTGCCCACGCCCAGGGGCGGCGGTGTCGCGATTGTTGTGAGTTTTCTCGTCGCGCTGCCCCTGTTGTTCGTGAGTGGGGCGGTTTCTCCCGCCCTCACCTGGGCACTCATGGGGGGCGGTGCAGCGGTCGCGGTGCTGGGCTTTCTCGACGATCATGGTCACATTGCCGCACGTTGGCGTTTATTGGGACACTTCAGTGCCGCCTCATGGGCACTCTTCTGGATCGGCGGTTTACCCGCTGTGAGCTTGCCGGGCATTACCACCGACCTCGGTTGGGTGGGCCATGTGGCCGCTGTTTTTTACCTGGTATGGGCACTCAACCTTTACAACTTCATGGACGGCATTGATGGGTTGGCGAGTATCGAGGCGATGTGCGTATGCCTCGGCGCCTGCCTGGTCTATTGGCTGGGCGGGTATGGGGCGGCTATCTGGGTGCCACTGTTATTAAGCATGGCAGTGCTGGGGTTTCTCTATTGGAATTTCCCTGCGGCAAGAATATTCATGGGCGATGCCGGCAGTGGTTTTCTCGGGTTCGCCCTTGGCGTGCTGTCGCTGACTGCGGCCTGGCAGAATGCCAATTTGCTGTGGGTCTGGTTGATTCTCTTGGGTGTGTTTATTGTCGATGCAACATTGACGTTGATCCGGCGATTGGTGCGGGGGGACAAAGTCTACGAAGCCCATCGCAGCCACGCCTACCAGTTCGCGTCTCGTGAAGTGGGCAGTCATTTGCCTGTGACGCTGTCGGTCCTGGCGATCAATGTGCTGTGGCTGACCCCCATCGCAATAGGCGTCGGTGTTTTGGGTTTGAATGGCCTGCTGGGATTGGTTATCGCTTATACGCCATTGGTCGTTTTAGCCATCAAGTACAAAGCCGGTGAGCTGGAAACCTGATGTTATTTTTGCAGTAAACGCGTTATAGAGGCGGTGAGCGTTTAGCCGCGAGTAAAGGAGCTGCACAGGTGTTTGAAGGGTTTATGGGTACCATCCGGTCATGTCTACTGGGCCTTCCTCGGCGAAGGAAGCGCTTTCTGCAAGTCATCACAGACGTTCTCCTGGTCTGGCTGGCATTGTGGATGGCGTTTGTCGTTCGCCTAGGTGTGGACGATATGATCAACCCTGTGGCGCAACACTTCTGGCTGTTTTTGAGTGCGCCAGTGGTGGCTATTCCGCTTTTTGTGCGTTTCGGAATGTACCGCGCCGTGATGCGTTATTTCGGTAACGATGCGTTGATCGTGATAATCAAGGCGGTCAGCCTGTCCTCTCTGATTCTGGGGGTCGTGGTTTACCTGTACAGCAATCATCAGGCCGTCGTACCTCGTTCTATTATTTTCAACTATTGGTGGCTGAGCGTGATAATGGTCGGCGGATTGCGGCTGGCCATGCGCCAGTACTTCCTCGGCGATTGGTTCACGGCTGCGCAGCATGTGCCATTCACCAGCCGGGAAGACGGTTTGCCGCGAGTTGCAATTTACGGTGCAGGCGCCGCAGGCAACCAACTGGTCGCTGCTTTGCGCATGGGCCGCGTCATGCGCCCGGTTGCGTTTATCGATGACGATGATGGTATTTCTGACCGCGTCATTTCAGGGTTGCAGGTTTATAAGCCCAAACATATCCAGCGGATGATCGAAGCCACTGGCGCACAGGAAATCCTTCTGGCCATACCGTCTTCCAACAGAGGCCGTCGACGCGAGATCTTGGGGTTTCTGGAAGGTTTTCCGTTGCATGTACGCAGCGTGCCGGGGTTTATGGACCTTGCCAGCGGGCGGGTCAAGGTAGATGACATCCAAGAAGTTGATATCGCTGATTTGCTTGGGCGCGATACCGTTCCCGCGCAATCCGAACTGCTGGAACATTGCATCATGCGACGAAGCGTTCTGGTGACGGGGGCCGGAGGTTCGATAGGCGCTGAATTGTGCCGCCAGATATTGACGTTGAATCCGACGACGTTGTTACTGTTTGAACACAGTGAGTTCAATCTTTACAGCATTATGTCTGAGCTTGAACAGCGCATCGCCCGAGAGTCGCTATCGGTTAGACTGCTCCCTATCCTGGGATCGGTACGTAACCCGAACAAACTGCTGGATGTCATGAAAACCTGGCGGGTAGACACCGTGTATCACGCGGCTGCCTATAAGCATGTGCCGATGGTCGAACACAATATCGCCGAAGGCGTACTGAACAACGTGATCGGCACACTCAATACCGCACAGGCTGCTCTCCAAGCCGGCGTTTCCAACTTCGTGCTCATCTCGACCGACAAGGCTGTACGTCCCACCAATGTCATGGGCAGTACCAAGCGCCTTGCCGAGTTGACCCTTCAAGCGCTGAGCCGGGAGCTGGCGCCTGTGCTGTTTGATGATAAAACGAACATTTCCCGCGTCAATAAAACCCGGTTCACCATGGTCCGGTTCGGTAATGTACTGGGCTCTTCCGGTTCGGTTATCCCGTTGTTTCACAAGCAAATCAAGTCGGGTGGGCCTATCACGGTGACTCATCCGAAAATCACACGCTACTTCATGACCATTCCCGAAGCCGCACAGTTGGTGATTCAGGCGGGCTCAATGGGCCAGGGCGGCGATGTATTCGTCCTGGACATGGGGGAGCCGGTGAAGATCGTAGAACTGGCCGAAAGAATGATTCATCTCTCGGGCTTGAGCGTGCGCTCCGATAGAAATCCCCAAGGCGACATCGCCATCGAATTCACCGGCCTACGCCCCGGTGAAAAGCTTTACGAAGAGTTACTGATCGGCGACAACGTTGTCGCTACACGACACCCCATGATCATGAGCGCCAACGAAGATCATTTATCCTGGGATGTGCTCAAAGACAAGCTGACGGAGCTGCTGGCCGCGGTGGAACAAGATGACTACACCCGCGTCCGCCAACTCCTGCGCGACACTGTAAGCGGCTACTCCCCTGACGGAGAAATCGTCGACTGGATCTACCAGCAACGTCGCTTGGAACCCTGATTTAACACTCTGTTACGCAAGCATTTTTGACGAATCCCCAACATCACCTAAGTTTGAAAAGCAGCTTCGGAAAAGCTGCTTTTCCCTCAACGATGTCAAGGAGCGTCACCCATGCAGAAAACCTACATTTCTTCGCTGATCTTCGCCTTCCTCACAACCCTCTCCGTCGCCGCCACCGCAGCGCCGTCCATCAAGCCAGAAGCCCCAACCCCTGTCACCGCGCAGATGACTCAGGTCGAGCAGTCCGCCAAGGTCAACCTGAACGCCGCCGACGCCGAGACCCTGCGTCGGGATCTGTTCGGCATTGGCGCGGCCAAAGCCAAGGCGATCATCGCCTACCGCGAAAGCAACGGTCCGTTCACGGCGGTGGATGAGTTGTTGGAAGTGAAGGGGATCGGCAAGGCGTTGCTGGAGAAGAACCGCGACAGGTTGGTGATCAACTAAACGTCCAAGAGGCCGGTCATTGATCGGCCTCTTTCTCCTGCAGATTTTGCGTTTTCAGGTTCTCCCGTACTACTTCCATGATCCGTCTTGCCAATTGTGGATCTTCAACACTCCTGGCCAAGACCAGTGCGCCTACCAGTGTCGACATCATCATCAGACTTTCTGCGTCGCAACGTCCCGCGCCCAGTGCCGTTTCAATTTGCTTGAGCCTTGCGTCGAGCACGTGGTCGGTGGTTGCACTGGGTTGGCCTCTCAAGCCCAGTTCGGAAGACATCGTTGGCAACGGGCAGCCCTGGTCCGGTGAGGTCAGGTGCCATTCCGACAGGTAGCTGTCGATAAACGAGTCCAGCGGCCGTTCCTGGCTGAACAGCATGTCGCAATGGGCATCCAGGTCGGCCGCCGCAGCCTGTAGCGCTTTTTCCACCAGCTCTTTCTTGGACCTGAAGTGCGCGTAGAAGCCGCCATGGGTCAGGTTGAGCGCTTTCATCAGCGGCTGCAGGCCGGTGGCGTCGATGCCGTCACGGCGAAAGCGGGCTGACGCTTCCTTGATGATGCGTTGGTGGGTCTGGGCTTTGTGGTCTTGGGAATAACGCATAGGGCGGCCTCGGTGACAGGCTGGCATTTTAACCAACCTGAACTTTTTTACACGGTTGGCGAAGCTAAGGTGTTGGCATGAAAAGTGATTACCTCTACGCAAAAGATTGTTCAACAATCGTGAGGGAATGATGACTCCCAGTTTGTCTTTAGCCGACCAGATTGCCTTGGAGCTGCGCGCCGACATTATCGGCGGGCGGTTATTGCCAGGTATGGCGTTGGTCGAGGTGGATCTGGTCCGGGCCTACAGTGCGTCGCGCAACACCATTCGCGAAGCCCTGCACCGTTTGGGTCAGGAAGGGCTGACCCGTTACGTGCGCAACAAGGGTGTGATGGTCCGGCGACTGCAGCGGGAGGAGGTTCGCGACCTGTTTGTCGTGCGCCGCACCCTCGAATTGCAGGCGATCGCCGACAGCAGCGTGTTGACGGATGAACAATCTGAACGCATGCAAAACGCCATCGACGCCACCACCCTGGCCCGTGAGCGCGAAGACTGGCGCGCCGTGGCCACCCACAGTTTGTTGTTCCATCAGCACATTGTCGGGTTGATGCGCAGCCCGTTGTTCGATGAGTTTTTCGCCCAGGTCATCGCCCAATTACGCTTGGTGTTTTGCGCGGCGCTCGATGAGCAGCGATTCCAGTCGCCCTGGCTGGAACGTGACCGCGAGATTTACACGTTACTGGTCCAGCCGAATAAAGCCGCGGCAGGGGAGGCGATGAGCCTGTACCTGGAGGATTCCGAACGCATCTCGTTGGCTCTTTTTACCCACCCCTGATTGAGGATCTGCACCATGTATAAAGACTATCCGGCCGCTTATCAGGTCAGCAAAGGCTCGGCGTTGCAGGTCGATACGGCGTTTTACGAGCGTATTCGTGACCGGGCGGATCAGCGCACGTTGATCGAACAGTTTGAAGTGCCGATTCGCACGGGCAGGGCGTGGAAGGTGCCGGCCGGGCATGTGTTTCGTGTCACCACGCCGGTGGGGCCGCAGGTGGGTGACTTTAACGTATGGAATGCCAATGACCCTCGCGAACGTCTTTGGGCGGCGCGCACCCGCCAATTGCAGGGCGCTCATGTCAGCACCCATGACCGCTTGTGGTCGAATCTGCCGTTTTTGCGGCCTTTGGTTACGATCACTGATGACAGCCTGGCCGGCTACGGTATCGACGAGCACGGCGGGCGCTTGCATGACTTGCTGGGCACGCGTTGCGACCCTTACGTGAACCGCATGCTGACGGGGGAGGATTTCCACCACCACTGCCACTCCAACCTGACGCGTGCGGTGTTGCCCCACGGTCTGACGGAATTCGACGTGCATGACGTGTTGAATATTTTCCAGTGCACCGGTCTCAATCACGACGACATGTATTTCATGAAGGCGTGTCCTGCACAGAAGGGCGATTACCTGGAGTTTTTTGCCGAAATTGATTTGCTGTGTGCGCTGTCGACCTGCCCGGGTGGGGATTTGTCACTGCCGATGTGGGGCCCGGATGCGCAGGATCCACTGACGGTGTGTCGTCCGCTGGGTGTCGAGATCTATCAGTTGGAGGATGAGTTACTGAATGGCTGGAGCCAGCCAGAGCGTGCTGCCTACAAGGGGCAGCACGGGTTGCAGATTGCCAAGGCGGATTGGGAGTAATCGATCCTAGCGATCCTGTGAATCCTTGGCATCCGCCTGGGCGTTGCGTTCGGCCACGCGTTTGCGTTGCTCGTCGGTGAGCTCCACTTTGTTGGCGCTGTCTCGCAGCATCATCAGCCCCCCGACGATCGACCCGATCGCGACCACCATAATCAACCACGCATACCACGGCATAAGGCTCTCCTTGAGGCAGATTGCCGTGGGAGAATTTTCCCACGGCAATAGCTGCTTTGAGTAACGGGCTTTCTGAGTAGTTCAGTGTAGGCCCGTTCTGCCTCGTAAACCTTAGAGCCCGGTCAACATTGCATCTGCCGGCGCATCGGCACGGTCTTGCGCGGTCAGTTGGAAGTAGATGAAACCCACCGCCATAAAGCCCAGGAAGATCAACCCGATCAGCGTGTTGAACCACGCCATGGCCACCAGGCACACCACCGCCAATACCAACGCAATGCCTGGCACGATCGGATAACCCGGCGCGCGGAAGGTGCGTTCCAGCAGCGGTTCGGTCTTACGCAATTTGAACAGGCTGAGCATGCTCATGATGTACATGACGATCGCGCCGAACACCGCCATGGTGATCATCGCTGCAGTCAGGGTCATGCCGCCTAGGTTGATCAGGCCGTCGCTGTAGATAGCGGCGATGCCGACCACGCCGCCGGCGATGATCGCCCGGTGTGGTGTCTGAAAACGCGACAGTTTGGCGAGGAACGACGGCAGGTAGCCGGCGCGGGCCAAGGCGAAGAATTGGCGCGAGTAGCCCAGGATAATGCCGTGGAAGCTCGCCACCAGGCCGAACAGGCCGATCCACACCAGCATGTGCAACCAGCCGGAGCTTTCGCCGACCACGGTTTTCATGGCCTGTGGCAACGGGTCGTTGATGTTCGACAGGGTGCGCCAATCGCCCACGCCACCCGCGAAGAACATCACGCCCATGGCCAGGATCACCAGGGTCAGGATGCCGCTGATGTAGGCCTTTGGAATCGTGCGTTTCGGATCTTTCGCTTCTTCAGCCGCCATGGCTGCGCCTTCGATGGCGAGGAAGAACCAGATGGCGAAGGGAATCGCGGCAAACATGCCCGCAATTGCCGGAGCGCCAAACGTGTCGGAACCGGCCCAGCCGTTCAGGGCGAAGTTACTGAAGCTGAAGGCCGGCGCAACCACGCCCATAAACACCAGCAACTCGGCGACAGCGAGCACGCACACCACCAGTTCAAAGGTCGCGGCGAGCTTCACGCCAAGGATGTTCAAGCCCATGAACACGATATACGCACCGACGGCCGCGTGTTTGGGATCCAGCGCTGGAAACTGCACATTCAGATAAGCGCCGATGGCCAAGGCAATGGCAGGTGGCGCGAAGACAAATTCGATCAGTGTGGCAAGGCCGGCGATCAAACCGCCTTTCTCTCCAAACGCCCGACGGCTGTAGGCAAATGGCCCGCCAGCATGGGGAATTGCGGTGGTCAGCTCGGTGAAACTGAAGATAAAGCAGGTGTACATCGCGGCGACCATCAACGAGGTCACCAGAAAGCCCAAGGTCCCGGCCACGCCCCAGCCATAGCTCCAGCCGAAGTATTCCCCGGAGATCACCAGCCCGACGGCAATGCCCCATAAATGCAGGGTGCCTAGGGTGGGTTTGAGTTGTGTGTTCATTGTGTTGCTCCCTGAACGGTTTGGAATGATTCAAGGTGTTGCAGCGGCCATGCCAGCCTGAGAATCATTGTCGTAAAGGCGCGCAACTGTCGTCTGGGGGATGGTTTGGCGTTTGAAACTTTGCCTTGTTGCACCAGATAAGTGCGGGGGTGACTGGGAGGGCCTCATCGGGGGCAAGCCCCCTCCCACACTTGGCCCTGCATATACCGCTCAAAATGTGGGAGGGGGCTTGCCCCCGATGAGGCCCTACCAGCCACCACAGATCCCTCTGTAAACCCCGTATAAACCCACTCTTTACGCCGTCTTTACGCCCCGCCTGCACCCTCGCTCTCGTTCCTTTACACCACTCCTGCGGACAATTGCCCCACACGCGGCACTCGCCGCTGAACGGAGAGACTTCCATGAGCGTTCTGGACGGGGTGTCACTGCTATTGGCCGTGGCGCTGTTCATTTATCTGCTGGTTGCGCTGCTACGCGCGGATCGGAACTAGGAGCTGGCCATGCACAGTTATGACTATTGGCTGATCATTGCCTTCTTTGCCGTGGTACTGGTGCCGGCCCCCTTCCTGGGGCGGTTCTACTACAAGGTGATGGAGGGCAAGCGCACGTGGCTGACTCCGGTCCTGGGGCCTGTCGAAAAAGCCTGTTATCGCCTGTCGGGTGTCGACGCGCAGCAGGAGCAGAGCTGGCAGAAATACATGCTGGCCTTGCTCGCATTCAACCTCGCGGGTTTTCTGCTGCTTTTCGCGATCCTGGTGTTCCAGGACTATCTCCCACTCAACCCGCAGAAATTGCCGGGGCAAGAGTGGACGCTGGCCTTCAACACCGCGGTCAGTTTCATGACCAATACCAACTGGCAGTCCTACAGCGGCGAGGCGTCACTGAGCTACCTCAGCCAGATGGCCGGCCTGACCGTGCAGAACTTCGTCAGTGCGGCGACCGGTCTGGCAGTCCTGGTCGCTCTGTGCCGTGGGATCGGTCGCAAGTCGGCCCAGACATTGGGTAACTTCTGGGTTGATATGACCCGCGCTACCCTCTACGGCCTGTTGCCGCTGTGCCTGGTGCTGGCGTTGTTCCTGGTGTGGCAGGGCGTGCCACAGACTTTCGCCCATTACGTCGATGCCGTGACGCTGCAAGGCGTGGATCAGGTCATCCCCCTCGGCCCGGCGGCCAGTCAGATTGCGATCAAGCAACTGGGCACCAACGGTGGCGGCTTCTTCGGGGTCAACTCGGCGCATCCGTTTGAAGATCCGACCGCGTGGGCCAACCTGTTTGAGGTGGCGTCCATCATTCTGATCCCGGTGGCGCTGGTCTTCACCTTCGGTCACTACGTCAAAGACCTGCGCCAGAGCCGCGCGATCCTTGGCTGCATGCTGGCGTTGTTCCTGATCGGCGGCGCGACGTCTCTGTGGTCCGAGTACCAGCCCAATCCGACCCTGAACAACCCGGCCGTGGAGCAGACCGCACCGCTGGAAGGCAAGGAAACGCGCTTCGGTACCACCGGCACGGTGCTGTGGTCGGTGACCACTACCGCGGCGTCCAACGGTTCGGTCAACGGCATGCAGGACAGTCTCAGCCCCCTCAGCGGGATGGTGGCGCTGGTCAACATGATGGTCGGTGAGGTTATCTTCGGCGGCGTTGGCGCCGGCATGTACGGCATGTTGCTCAACGTGTTGATCGCGGTGTTCCTCGCCGGCTTGATGATCGGTCGCACCCCGGAATACCTCGGCAAGAAGCTACAGGCCAAGGAAGTGCAACTGCTCGTCGTGACCTTGTTGGTGATGCCGGTTGGCGTGCTCGTGCTCGGTGCCATTGCTGCCAGCCTGCCAGGCCCAGCCGGTGCCATCAGCAACCCTGGACCCCATGGCTTCAGCCAACTGCTCTACGCCTACACCTCAGCCAGTGCCAACAACGGCTCGGCGTTTGCTGGCTTCAGCGCCAACACGCCGTTCCATAACCTGATGCTCGGCCTGGGCATGTTGATCGGCCGCTTTGGCTACATCCTCCCGGTACTGGCCCTGGCCGGCAGCCTGGCGATGAAAAAGAGCGCACCGATGGGCCAGAACAGCTTCCCCACCCACGGCCCGCTGTTCGTGACCCTGTTGACCGTCACCATCTTGCTGGTAGGGGGCCTGACTTTCCTGCCGACGCTGGCGCTGGGTCCTATCGCCGAACACTTGAGCATGGGCTTCTGAGAAGGGATATGAACATGAATATGCCTGCAAAAAACGCGGCCCCGGTCAAACCCCAGGAGCCTGCCAAAACCGCCATCTCTGCTCTGTGGCGCCCGGCGCTGGTCCAGGCGTTCGTCAAGCTTGACCCGCGCCAGCTGAAGCGCTCGCCGGTGATGCTGGTGGTCGAATTGACTGCGATCCTCACCACGGTGCTGTGCTTCGTGCCCGACACCACCGTGCCGACTTTCGTTGCCGTGCAGATCGCCGTGTGGCTGTGGTTCACCGTGCTGTTTGCCAACTTCGCCGAAGCCTTGGCCGAAGGGCGCGGCAAGGCGCGCGCCGACAGCCTCAAGGCCGGTAGCGAAGGCCTCAGCGCACGGCGCAAGGAAGCCGATGGCAGCTTCAAGGTCGTGCCCGCCACCAGCCTGCGCAAAGGCGATGTGGTGCGCGTTGCCGCCGGGGAGATGATCCCCGGTGACGGCGAGGTGATCGAAGGCATCGCGGCGGTGAACGAAGCGGCGATCACTGGCGAATCCGCCCCGGTGATCCGCGAGTCCGGCGGCGACCGCTCGGCAGTCACCGGTAATACGCGGCTGGTCTCGGACTGGCTGCTGATCCGCATCACCGCCAACCCCGGCGAGTCGACCCTGGACCGCATGATCGCGTTGGTGGAAGGCGCCAAGCGCCAGAAGACTCCCAATGAAGTTGCGCTGGATATCCTGCTGATCGGCCTGACGCTGATCTTCCTGTTGGTGGTCGTGACGCTGCAGCCGTTCGCCCACTTCGCCAATGGCAGCTTGCCTTTGGTGTTTCTGGTCGCACTGCTGGTGACGCTGATTCCTACGACCATTGGCGGCTTGTTGTCGGCCATCGGCATCGCCGGCATGGACCGCCTGGTACGCCTCAATGTGATCGCCAAGTCCGGCCGTGCCGTGGAAGCCGCGGGTGACGTGCATGTGTTGCTGCTGGACAAGACCGGCACCATCACCTTTGGTAATCGCCGCTGCGCAGCGGTGGTCGCGGCGCCTGGCGTCAGCGGCCGCGAGGTGGCCGAAGGCGCGCTGTTTGCGTCCCTGGCGGACGACACGGCGGAAGGCAAATCCATCGTTGAATACCTGCGCGCCTTGCACCCTCAGGCTGAGCCTGCGCCGGACGAGTTGACCGCCGTGCCGTTCAGCGCCGAAACCCGGCTATCCGGCGTTGACTGCCAAGGCCGCGTGTATCGCAAAGGCGCAGTGGATTCGCTGCTGGCATTTATCGGCCAGCAGCGCCTTGACCTTGCACCTGCGTTGTCGCGGGAAATCGACAAGATCGCCCAAAGCGGCGGCACCCCGTTGCTGGTGTGCGCCGATGGCAAGTTGCTCGGTGCGATTCATCTTAAGGACGTGGTCAAGCCCGGCATCCGCGAACGTTTCGCCGAGTTGCGCAAATTGGGCATCCGCACCGTGATGGTTACCGGCGACAACCCGCTGACGGCTGCTGCGATTGCCGCCGAGGCGGGCGTAGATGATGTGCTGGCCGAAGCCACGCCAGAGAAAAAACTCGCACGTATCCGCCATGAGCAGAACGACGGTCGCCTGGTGGCCATGTGCGGCGACGGCGCCAACGATGCACCGGCACTGGCCCAGGCCGACGTGGGCATGGCCATGAACGACGGCACCCAGGCAGCGCGTGAAGCCGCCAACATGGTCGACCTCGACAGCGACCCCACCAAGCTGCTGGATGTGGTGCAGATCGGCAAGGAATTGCTGGTGACCCGTGGCGCGCTGACCACCTTTTCCATCGCCAACGACGTGGCCAAATACTTCGCGATTCTGCCTGCGCTGTTCGCCTCGATCTATCCGCAACTGGGTGTGCTCAACGTCATGCACCTGCAGAGTCCGCAGAGCGCGATTCTGTCGGCCATTGTGTTTAACGCGCTGATTATCGTGGTGTTGATCCCGCTGGCATTGCGCGGTGTGCGCGTACAGGCGGCGAGTGCAGCGGCGTTGCTGCGGCGCAACCTGTTGATCTATGGCGTGGGTGGGTTGCTGGTGCCATTCGTGGGCATCAAGGCCATCGACATGCTGCTGACCGCGCTGCACCTGGTTTGAACTGGCTACCTTGGTTTGCCGATTTATTGAGGATTTGACTATGACTAACATGATCCGTCCGGCCCTGAGCCTGCTGGTCCTCATGACCCTGATCACCGGTGTGGCCTACCCACTGGTGGTCACCGGCGTGGCGCAAGTGGCCTTCCCCGACCAGGCCAACGGCAGCCTGGTGCGCGACGCCGATGGCAAGGTGCGCGGCTCCAGCCTGATCGCCCAGGATTTTACCGGTGACAGCTGGTTCCACCCGCGCCCATCGGCGGGTGCTTTTGCGACCGTGTCGAGCAGCGCCAGTAACCTCGGCCCGAGTAACCCAGCGTTGGCTACCCGTGTATTCGATGACGCGAATAAACAGCGGGTGCCCAGTCAGGGTCCGGTGCCGTTGGCCTCTCTGACTACCTCTGGCAGCGGTCTTGATCCACACTTGCCACCTCAGGCGATTGCCTATCAACTGGCGCGGGTGGCGGCGGCGCGGAATGTGCCGGTGTCGACCTTGCAACGGCTGCTGGATGAGCACATCGAAAGCCCGTTGGTGGGGCCGCCGGTAGTGAATGTGCTGGCGCTGAACATGGCCCTGGAAAAGTTGTAGGCATTGAGACCACCGTCGAGGCAAGCCCCCTCCCACAGGGAAATGCATTCCAAATGTGGGAGTGGGCTTGCCCCCGATGGAGCCCTGAAAAACTTTATACAAACACCTGAAGGAACCCCCACGCATGAGCGACTCCGGCCGCGCCGACGCCCTGCTCGCCGATCTGCCCCGCAACGGCCGTGGCCGGCTCAAAGTTTTCCTCGGCGCCGCACCGGGCGTGGGCAAGACCTACGCCATGCTGCAGGCCGCCCACACCCAACTGCGCCAGGGCGTCAAGTTGGTCGCCGGCGTGGTGGAAACCCATGGCCGCGCCGAGACCGAAGCCTTGCTCAGCGGCCTGCCACAGCAACCGTTGCTGCGCAGCGAATACCGCGGCGTGATGCTCGAAGAAATGGACCTCGACGGCCTGCTCGCCACCAAACCCAAGCTGGTGCTGGTGGACGAACTGGCCCACAGCAACGCCCCGGGCAGCCGTCATGAGAAGCGCTGGCAAGACATTCAGGAACTGCTTGCCGCCGGCATCAACGTGTTTACCACGGTCAACGTCCAGCATCTGGAAAGCCTTAATGACCAAGTGCGCGGCATTACCGGCGTGCACGTGCGTGAAACCCTGCCCGACTGGGTGCTGCAAGAGGCCGACGAACTGCTGCTGATCGACCTGCCATCCCGCGAGCTGCTGGAGCGTCTGCGCGACGGCAAAGTCTACGTCCCGGAACAGGCCCGAGCGGCCATCGATGCGTTTTTCACCCAGACCAACCTGATGGCCCTGCGCGAGCTGGCGATGCAGACCGCCGCCGCCCACGTCGACGACGACTTGGCCCAGGGCTATCGCCAGCTTGGTCAGGCGGCACCGGCGGTGCGCGGTCGTTTGCTGGTGGGCGTGGACGGTGATGCCCAGGCTGAACGCCTGGTACGGCATGCGAGTCGGGTGGCACAGCGTCGGCACTTGCCGTGGAGCCTGGTGCATGTCGATAACGGCCGCGCACGGGATGAACAGTCGCGTCTGCGCCTGCAAAACGCCCAGCAATTGGCCGAGCGTCTCGGCGGCGAAGTCGTGTTGCTAAGGGCGGGGGAGGTGGCCAAAACGTTGATCCAGCACGCAGCCGAACGCCGCGCCAGCTTGGTGTTGGTCGGGCAGTCGCGGATGCGCTGGCGCCGTCGCCTGTTTGGTGGTGGCCTGGCGGCGCGTCTGTTACGCAATGCGCGGGGCCTGGAAATCAACGTGCTCGACAGCGACGACATTCCCGCACCGCCGCGTATGCCGCAGGTGCGCGGGCTGGTGTGGTTCGATTACGCCTTGGCGGTGTTCGCAACGCTGGTGGCTGCGGGCGTGGCCTGGGCGGTGTCCAGTGTGTTGCCGTTGCCGAATATCTCTTTGGTGTTCCTCGCCGCCGTCTTGCTGGTGGCGGTGCGCAGCAGCCTGGGGCCATCCCTGGTGTGCGCGGCGTTGTCATTTCTGACCTACGACTTCCTGTTTATTCCGCCGAATTTTTCCTTCTCCATCCAGCGCGAAGAAGATGTGCTGACCCTGCTGTTCTTCCTGCTGATGGCGGCGCTCACCGGCAACCTCGCGGCGCGCCAGCGTCGACAATTGCAGGCATTGCGCGACACTCAGGAAGAAACCAGCGAGCTGCTCGACCTGTCACGCAAACTCACGGCCGCCACCGATCGCCAGGCGGTGGTCAGCGCGGCGGCCCATCACCTGGAAGGCTGGAGCGATCTGGACCTGTGCCTGGTCAATCGCGACGGTCAGGGCGGCTGGAAGGTCGAGACCGGCGGCCCGCTGACCCTCAGCGAAGCCGAACGCGCCGCGGCCGACTGGGCCTGGCAACATGACCAGCCCGCTGGCATGGGCACCGGCACCTTGCCGTTTGGGCGCTGGTGGTGGTGGCCATTGTCGGGCGAGGAAGGTCCGCTGGGCTTGCTGGGTGTCAGTGCCAAACCGGGCCAGGCGTTGAGTGGTCAACGCCGCCGCCTGCTCACCGCGTTGAGCCAGCCGCTGGCCCAGGCCCTGGCCCGTGCGCAGTTGGCGCAGGAGCTTGAATCCGCACGTCTGCACGGCGAAACCGAGCAACTGCGCAGCGCCTTGCTCGCGTCGGTGTCCCATGATCTGCGCACGCCGCTGACGTCCATGCGCGGCAGTATCGACAGCCTGTTGGCGTTGGGTGAAGCCATCCCCTTGGAGGACCGTCGCGAATTACTCGAAGGCACGCGCGATGAAGCCGAGCGCCTCGATCGTTATATCCAGAACCTGCTGGACATGACGCGCCTGGGCCATGGCGCGCTCAAGCTGGCGCGGGATTGGGTGTCGCCGGGCGATATCGTCGGCAGTGCTCTCGGCCGTTTACGTGCGGTGCTGGCGCCGTTGCAGGTAAGCACCGAGGTGCCGCCTGAGCTGCCATTGCTGTATGTGCATGCGGCCTTGATCGAGCAGGCGCTGGTCAATGTGCTGGAGAACGCCGCACGCTTTTCACCTCTTCAGGGACGCTTGCAATTGAGTGCCGGGGTGTCGGATAACCAACTGTTTTTCGCGGTGGCCGATGAGGGGCCGGGTATTCCCGAAGACGAGCGTGCGAAAATTTTCGATATGTTCTACACCGCCGCACGCGGTGATCGGGGCGGGCAGGGCACCGGCCTCGGCTTGGCGATCTGCCAGGGCATGGTCGGGGCGCACGGAGGGCATATCCGCGTGGCCGAGGGCATTGAAGGGCGCGGCACCTGTATCACCTTGTTTTTGCCATTGCCGACACAGCCTGGCCTGGAGCCTGAGTCGTGAGCTACCCTCCTTTCTCCACGGATTTTGATGGAACACCATGAGCCAGACCGCGACGATTTTGGTCATTGATGACGAACCACAGATCCGCAAGTTCTTGCGCATCAGCCTGGCCTCCCAGGGCTACAAAGTGATCGAGGCTGGTACCGGTAACGAAGGCCTGGCCCAGGCGGCATTGAGCAAGCCGGACTTGCTGGTGCTCGACCTCGGCCTGCCGGACATGGACGGCCAGCAAGTGCTGCGGGAGTTTCGTGAGTGGTCGACGGTGCCGGTATTGGTGCTGTCGGTGCGCGCCAGCGAAGGGCAAAAGGTCGAAGCCCTCGACGGTGGCGCCAATGACTATGTGACCAAGCCTTTTGGTATCCAGGAATTTCTCGCCAGGATTCGCGCGCTGCTGCGCCAGGCACCTGCAGGCGAAGCGCAGGAAGCAGCATTGAGTTTCGGCCCGCTGACGGTCGATCTGGCCTATCGCCGCGTACTGCTGGACGGCGCTGAAGTGGCGCTGACCCGTAAGGAATATGCCGTGCTGGCGCAGTTGGCACGGCATCCAGGGCGGGTGATTACTCAGCAGCAATTGCTCAAGGATATCTGGGGGCCGACCCATACCGAGGACAGTCACTATCTGAGGATTGTGGTGGGCCATCTGCGCCAGAAACTGGCGGATGATCCGACTCAGCCACGTTTTATCGTGACCGAGGCGGGGGTGGGGTATCGGTTGTTGGGGGCTTGAGCCTGAAGAGGTTTGTTATCTGATCCACCGTCGTCGCGGGCAACAGCGAAGTACTCAGGACTGCTCACTCTCATACCGGTCCAACGTGTCACTGGCTATTTCCCGGCCCAACGCGATCAACTCCGGCGCCTTGTAGAACTCGAAAAACCTGCACACCCGCTTCGGCACGTTGATCAACACGTCCGGCGGATAGCCTGCAATCTTGTATTGGGCCAATGACGTCTGCATCACCTCGAAACTCTGGTTGATCAGGTCCAGCAACGACGCTGGCCCCACATTATCGATGATGAACGATCCAGTGGCGGACTTCGGTGCGCCGGGTTTTTCCGGTGCGGCGGCGGGTTGTTGGGACTCGGGTTCAGCCGAATCCAGCCACGGGTTGATCTCGGCCGCCTGGGCCTGCAAGGCTTCCTGCTCCAGCTTCATCAACTGCTCGGCCTGCTTGCGGCGAAACGGCAGGTGCGAGCCCAGTGATTTCGCCAGGCTGTTGAAGCGGCTCTTGAAGGCCGGCGGCCGCTGGATCACCGGCAAGTGGTAGTGCTTCTGGTTGGTGGCGTTGAGGTTGACTGCGATGATCAAGTCGCAATGGCTCGACACCACCGGCACGATGGGCAGCGGGTTGAGCAGGCCGCCGTCCACCAGCATGCGGTTGCCTTGCATCACGGGGGTGAACAGGCTGGGAATTGCCGCCGAGGCGCGCATGGCCTGGTGCAGGCAGCCTTCCTGGAACCAGATTTCCTGCTGGTTGGTGAGGTCGGTGGCCACGGCTGTGTAGGGGATGCGCAGCTCTTCGATATTGATCTCGCCGACGATCTTGCGGATCTGGCCGAAGACCTTCTCGCCACGAATCGCACCGAGGCGAAAACTAACGTCCACTAGGCGCAGCACGTCGAGGTAGTCAAGGCTTTCAATCCAGTTTCGATACTCGTCCAGCTTGCCTGCGGCATAGATTCCACCCACCACCGCGCCCATGGAGCAGCCGGCAATACAGGCAATGTCATAGCCGCGTCGTTCGATTTCTTCGATCACTCCGATATGGGCATAACCCCGGGCTCCGCCCGAGCCCAGCACCAAGGCAACACGTTTTTTCATGGTCCATATCCTTTGATCGGCAGGTAGCCACAATGCACCCATTGAGGGGGCGGCTTCAATCTTCGCTAAGCGGCGTAATATTTTTCCAGAGTAGCGACTAGGCTCGGGTATGCTCTGGCAATAGGTACTATCGATTTCAGGCTAAGGACAAGGCACTTTTTGTTGTAGGTAACGTCTACAACCGTACGACTGTTTTTCTTTATTTTGAGGTGTCATCGATGAAAGCCTGGATGTGTGTGCCTGTGATTCTGTTGGCCCTGGCCGGTTGTGCCGGCAAAACCGCTTACCGCGACAGTTGCGGTGCGCAATTGGACGCCGCGTGGAAAGAGCTCGACCTGGCCAAGGCCGAAGGCTTCGCCGGTACCGTCAGCTATTCCAAGGCGTTGTCCCTGTTGACCGGTGCCAAGACTCAGCAGCAGTTTGAAGCGTTTGAAGGCTGCTCCAACAAGGCTGAAAAGGCACGGTTCTATATTCGTGAGTCGCGCGCCGGGCGTTGAGCCGTCGGCAGAAAGTAGGATTTTTCATCAAGAAGTGAGGGCAGGATGTCAGCGTTGGTCGATCAGTTAGTCGCTCAGGTCATTGGCCTGGAAGTAGGGTTACTGAGCTGCCAGGCTCGCCTCGCTGCCGTCACCGACGACGAAGCGCTGCATGACTTGCGCACCACGGTGCGGCGCCTGCGTAGTCTGTTGCGGCCCTTGCGCGGGTTGCCGGGCGTCGAACAGCTTGAGCTGGCCGCCAGCAGTGTCGGCCAATTGACCACCCCGCTGCGTGATCGTGAGGTGCTGGCCGCCTATCTGCACCAGCATGGTCATCACGACGCGGCGGATCGGCGTCTGCGCCTGCAGCCCGATGCTTATCGGCACGTAGCCCAAAGTCCGGAATTGGCGCACTTGCTGCAGATTCTGGATGCCTTCCCACGCTTTATTCGCGCCTCCCAGCATCAGAAATTGCTCAAGGGCGTGCGCTCGCGGATCGAGAAGCGCCTGGCCAAGCAATGGCATACCCTCGGTGAAGCCCTCAAGGATCCTGGCCATGATCGCCACCGTCTGCGGCTGTTGATCAAGCGCGTGCGTTATGCCGCCGAGGCCTATCCCGAATTGGACAAGTTGCCCGCCAACGCCATGTCGCGCCTGAAGAAAGCCCAAGGTGCCCTGGGCGATTGGCACGACTGCTGGCAGTGGCTGGCCCAAGCTGAACACCAGGCCGATCTGCAACCCTGTGTGGCGGTATGGCACAAAACCATGGCCAAAGCCGAGGGGCAGGCGGATCGGGTGCTGGATAAGCTCAGCTCCGATTGTTTCTGAATCGGTCCGGCTTTTGGCCGGAATAGGCGCTGTACGTCACCCCCACGATGGTTAAGATCCCTCATCTGTTTCCTTTGACCTGAGGTCGCCATGCGCTTTAGTGACTTGCTCGACGCTGCCCGTAGCCACCCGCTGGATGTCACCATTCCTGCTGAATGGGCACAAGGTCGCGCGACGTTTGGCGGCTTGGTTGCCGCTTTGCAATACGAAGCCCTGCGCGCCCAGGTGCCTGCGGATCGACCGTTGCGCTCGTTGGCAATCACCTTCGTTGGCCCGGTGGCGCCCGATGTCTCTGCCAGCTATCAAGTCGAAGTGTTGCGCGAAGGCAAGGCGGTCAGCCAATTGCTCGGCCGTGTCATGCAGAACGGTGAAGTGGCGACGCTGGTACAGGCCAGTTTCGGCGCTTCCCGTGAATCAGTCATTGATGTGGCAAGCGAAGCACCGCCGGTGTTCAAACACTGGGACGAGTGCCAGGAGTTGCCCTACATCAAAGGCGTCACGCCTGAGTTCATGCGGCACCTGGCGATGCGCTGGAGCGTTGGCGGCCTGCCATTTACCGGCAATAAATCCCGCGACATGGGCGGCTGGGTTCGCTTGCGTGGGGATGTGAAAGAAGAGCCGCTGACCGAAGCGCACATCCTCGCCCTGGTCGACGCCTGGCCCCCGGCCTTGCTCCCGCACCTGAAAAAACCGGCGCCGGGCAGCACCCTGACCTGGACCATCGAGTTCATCCAACCATTGCAGGATCTGACAACCCTCGATTGGTGCCAGTACTACGTCAACATCGAACACGCCTGCGACGGCTACGGCCACGCTGCGGCAGCACTGTGGAGCCCCTCCGGCGAATTGATCGCGATCAGCCGCCAGACCGTTGTAGTGTTCGCCTAAGCATCAGTGCCGATGGCGCTGCCGCCAGGCGCGCCACCAGCCACCGCTCAACACAAAGCGCGGAAAAGTCACGAACTGCTCGACCACCAGGCGCTGCACGGCATCGTTGCGATCACTGAACGGCTCACTCGCCTGGGCTTCCAGACTATGACCATGACGCTGCAAACCCAGGCCGGCCAGGATGCCCACCACGCCAATGGCGAAACTGGCCAGGCTCAGGCTGAACACCCCGGAAACGATCAACAGAAACCCGACGATAAACAGTGGCACGGCGATCAGGTGCAAGGCCAGGTTGGTGGGGTGCTGGTGATTCTGCGGGTAGTTACGCCATTGCCAGGCGGGGAGATTGGGGTGCCGTTTGCCCATGATGGTGAGTCCTCTGTCCGTTGAAATAACTTGGATGGAGTTTAGGCGGGGGTGGGCGGGTGG